>CANFPJ010000150.1 GCA_947448885.1 Comamonadaceae bacterium | reverse complement strand
ACCAAGGGATAAGACAAACCGGGAAAAGGGGGCATGGTGCCGTCCCACAACAAGCGTTCGGTGCCGGTGCTGATGCCGCTGAACGACACCGCCACCTCCACATCTCGCGGGCCCATGGGGGCCAGTTCCAAGGTCCGCACTGCAATGGATTGGGGGGCTTCAAAAACAATGGCTTGGGCTTTCATGGCCCGCATTTTGACGCAAATCAGGAGCGCTTCTGTGGCCCGAGGTTCAGCGCAATGCAGCTTGAACAGAGCGGGTGGCCATGTCTTCCAACCACCCCAGATCGACATCGGCATGGGCTTCGCACAAGAACCACGGTTCGCGCGAGTCGGGTTCGAGCATCACCCCATTGCCAATCATTTCCCAGGCAAAGCGGCGGTACAAGTCGCTGTTGGTCTTGCGCCAGTCGCGGTAGGTCTGGGGCACAGTGGGTGTGAAATGGATGCCCAGCATCGCCGGCGGCCCGGCAAACGCATGGGCCACCCCCGCTTGGGTGAACACGCGGCCGAGCAAGGCCTGGATGTCCCGCCCGACGCGGTCGATGGTGGCCATGGCGTCGGTGTGGGTCAAGATGTCCAAGGTGGCGTGGGCCGCACTCAAGGCCACCATGTTGGCCGTGTAAGTGCCGCCATGCACCACCCCACCGGGGTGTGAGCCCACCACGTCCATCACATCGGCGCGGCCGCCAAAGGCCGCCACCGGATAGCCATTGCCAATGGCCTTGGCAAAGGTGGTGAGATCGGCATGGATGCCGTACAAGGCCTGCGCCCCACCGGGGGCGACCCGAAAGCCGGTTTTCACCTCGTCCAAGATCAACATCACACCGTGCTGGGTGCACAAGTCGCGCAAACGCTGCAGCCACACCGGGGTGGCCGAAATGCTGCCCGCATTGCCGATGATGGGCTCCAACATCACCGCCGCCAACTCGGAGCCACGTTGAGCAAACAACTGCTCCAAAGCGGGGCCGTCATTCAGGCCGATGATGTCCACCAAGGCCCGGGTGTTGGGGGAAATGCCGGCACCAAATGGGATGACCTGGGGGGCTTGGGGGCTGGCCGGGTCCCAGTTTTCAATGTCGGACTTCCACATCACCTCGTCAAACAAGCCATGGAAGCTGCCCTCGACCATGGCGATGCGCTCGCGCCCGGTGAAGCCGCGCGCGGTGCGCAAGGCGCCCATCACCGCCTCGGTGCCGGAGTTGGCAAAACGCATTTTGTCGATCTGCGGACACAAGGCCTTGATTTGCTGCACCACTTGGGCATCGAGCTCGGTGGAAAAACCCGTCACCGTGCCACCGCGCTGGATTTGCGCCACCACCGCCGCGTCCACCCGCTCGTCGCGGTAACCCAAGATGATGGGGCCATAGCCCAAGCGAAAGTCAACGAACTCTTTGCCATCGACATCGGTGATGCGGCAGCCCTGGGCGCTTTTCAAAAAAACCGTTTGTTCCTCGCCCCAATAGCGGTAGTTTTCCGCCACGCCCTGGGGCATGTGCCCATGGGCTTGGCGCATCAATGCGGATTGGTTGGGTTTGGTCACAGCGGGCCTCTTCAGTGGGTCAAGGCTTGGCGGTGTCAGTGTCGCTGCCCCAGGCCTGCCCCAGGGGTGGACGCAACAGCAAACCGGCACGTTCCTCGAGCAAACGCACCACATGCAACTCGCCCGCATCGGGGCCGTAGGTCTGCATGGCTTGCTGGAAAACTTTTTGAGCCAAGGCCCCCATGGTCAGCTCATACCCTTGAGATTGGGCCACTTGGTTGATCAGGCCCAAATCTTTGCAGCACAAGGCCAGCGAAAAACTCGGGTCATAGTGGCCAGCAAAGATGGACGGCACATCGTGCTGCGCCACCCAACTGTTGCCCGCGCTGGACTTGATGGCCTCCCACACCGTGTCCAAAGGGATGCCAGCTTTGGCGCCCATCATCAGCCCCTCGCCAATGGCAGCGGCGCTGACAAACCACAACAAATTGGTCAACAGCTTGATGGTCGCGCCATTGCCGTGCACGCCCACGTGAAAAATTTTTTCACCGAGCACGTCAAAAATGGGCCGGCGTCGCTGATACACCGCTTCGTCGCCACCGACAAAAATCGACAAGCGCCCCAGGGCGGCAAAGTCCACCGCATTGGTCACCGGTGCCTCGAGAAAATCGCCTCCCCGCTGGCGCGCCAAATCAGCGAGTTGGCGCACCAAGTCCACAGAGCTGGTGGACGTGTCGATCACGGTCATGCCCGGCCGCAAGGCGGCCATCACGCCGGACTCGCCCAGCATCACCGCTTGCACTTGCGCAGGGCCGGGCAAGGAGGCCATGACCACATCACACGCCGCCATCCCCTCGTGCAAGCTGTTGGCACCCTGCGCCCCTTGGGCCAACAGGACTTGTGCTTTGTCGGGCGCGATGTCATACACCGTCAAGGGGTAACCGGCTTTGAGCAAATTGGCCGCCATGGGGTGGCCCATGTTGCCAACGCCAATGAAAAAGATATGGGGCAAGGAAGTCATTGATCAGATGGGCAAACGTGGGTAAAAGATAAAAGGCAAGCCAGTTCGTTCAAGTGGCATGTTTGGCAAAGGCCAGAAATTGGGGTCCCTGACGCGAGTCGGGCAAAAAGTGCAAGCCCAAGGCTTCCAGCATGGCCAGCGCCTGGGCAAAACCATAAGTGCGGTACTGGACGGTTTGGGCCATCACCCGTTGGGGGCCGTCGTCCAAATAATAGTGTTTGATGAAACCATCTGGGTGGGGGTCGATTTGCTGCCCATACAACATGCCGTTGGAAATGGTTTTTTGATAGTTGTGGTGCGGCCCTTGGATGCCCAGCAACAACTGCCCGCCCGGCACGATGTGGGCGGCGACCCGCTCCAAGCCCTGCAAATTGCCTTGGGCGTCAGGGATGTGGCTGACCATGAAGGGCTCTTTGTCGCCATCAAACACAAAGTACCAGACACCCCCATATGAAAAAGCCACCTCGTAGGGGTGGCTGAGTTGCATGTTGGTGACGTTTTCACACGCCAAACTGACGTTTGAAAAAGCTTTTAAGCGTGGCAGGGCAATGTCGAGCATGGCTTGGGTCAGGTCGATGCCGGAAATTTCCAAATCGGGGCGGCGCTTGGCCAAGGCCTCCAAGATCAAGCCCGTGCCGCAGCCAATTTCCAGTACACGGCGAAAGTCACCTTGTTGGACCAGCTGGGTCACGATTTGCTCATAGTCGTAATAGCCCGAAGTCATGATGACGTCGTAATAGGCCGACATGTTGGTGTAATCGCCCATGTGAACTCCTGTTGGGACCTGTAATATTTATTTCCGCAAAGCTTACACCAAGGCCAAGACGCCCAGAATGCGCGCCCTTTTGAGTCGTCCGTCCACAGCAAATCTTCTTCCCCGCAAATTTTCCTTGCACACCAGCCCTTGGCCCTGATGCCGCGCCACCTGTGAAAACCTGGGCCAACTGGCAAGCCGATCAGTGCCAATCTGCACGAGAATCGGCCAACGCAATTCGCGGTTTGCAAAAAGTTCTCATGGCGATTCAATGGTTCCCCGGTCACATGCACCTCACGCGCAAAGCGATTGGGGAGCGCATCAAAGACATCGACGTGGTCATTGAGTTGCTGGATGCCCGGCTGCCGGGCTCGAGCGCAAACCCCATGCTGGCCGAATTGATCGACGGCAAACCCGTGCTCAAAGTGTTGAGCAAACAAGACATGGCCGACCCTCAGCGCACCGATGCGTGGTTGAACCACTACAACGCCCTGCCCGGCACCCGCGCCCTGGCGATGGACACCAGCATGACGACACCGGCCAAGGCCTTGAAAGAAGCGTGCCAAGGCCTCGCCCCTTTGCGTGGCGGCATGGTCAAACCCATGCGGGTGCTGATGTGCGGCATCCCCAATGTGGGCAAATCCACCTTGATCAACACCCTCAAGGGCCAACGGGCGGCCAAGACCGGCGACGAAGCGGGCGTGACCAAACTCGAGCAGCGCATCAGCTTGGCCGATGACTTCTACATCTACGACACCCCTGGCGTGCTGTGGCCGCGCATCACCGTCGAGCAAAGCGGCTACAACCTGGCCGCCAGCGGTGCCATTGGCGTGAACGCCTATGACGAACAAGAAGTGGCCTTGGAACTGCTGAACTACCTGATCAGCCACTACCCTGACGCCTTGACCCAGCGCTACAAAGTGACCAATGTGTCCAGCCACACCGATGAGGACCTGCTGGAGGCCATCGGCCGCCAGCGCGGTGCCGTGCAAAGCGGTGGGCGGGTCAACACCGTCAAAGCGGCAGAGATCGTCATCCACGACTTCCGCTCCGGTGCCCTGGGCCGATTGACCCTGGAAACGCCCGACGAATACACCCAGTGGTTAGCGCTGGGCCAACAGGCCGACGCCGAGCGCAACCTGCGCAAAGCGGGCTTGAAAAAACCGCGCGGCAAAGGCAGGCCCACGGTGAGACGATGAGGTAAGAAAATTGATCCTGGGTGCGCCACGTCGGCAAAACATCCATCAACGCCGTGTGTTGATACCCATCACTGCATGGCTCAATGAGTCTGACTCACACAGCAACTGCTCCCAGTCATCGGGCGGGTGACCACTTTCAAGCATTTTTCGAAAAACGCGGTAAGCGTCATCGCCGCTTTCAAAAGCACGCTTGGTCTGATCGTCATTGACCCAAGCAAAAACTATCACCTTGCTGGCAGCGTGGTAACGAAAAAACAAGCGGTATTGCTGAAAAAATTTGGCCCTGAACCAATGCTTGTGTGCTCCCCCTAATGTGTGGCCCTGGCGATACTCAGGGCGAGTGGGGTCTTGGGGGGTGATGTCAAAGGCCAGTTTGTTGATGGCGCTCAGGCGCTTGCTGGCGTTTTTGTTGACATAACCCTCAGGGTCTTTGCGTTGGAGGGTTTCAACTTGTTGCGCTAGCACTTGAACTTGCGCCAAAAACAAGGGATGGGCAAACAAGCGCCAACCATGCACAAGCACAGGCGGCCTCTTCATTCATCCTCAAGCGGGAGTGCGGCGTCTAGGTCAACTTTCACATGACCCACCAAAGCTTGTAAATGCTGCACCCAAGCCACATCAACTGCCTGAAGGCGTTCGGGCTGCTGCGCCATGTCTTTGGCGAGGAAAGATAAAAAAGCGCCCAAGGCAGGGTCTTCGTCTTCGGTGCCACCAGATCGGCTCAAGACCACCTCGCCGCTTTCGCGAATGCTGTAGTGAATCTTGTCACGTTTGCCCAAACGCAAGGCTCGGCGAACCGTCTCGGGTACTGTGGTTTGGTAGCGGTCGGTGAGCGTGGATTCAACTTCTAGGTTGGTGGGCATGGTCAACTCCCCAAAAAATCAATATATATCAATGGTAATGCAGTTGCATTGTCAGGTCAAAGGCGATGCACTTGAAACTTCAGGCCCAAAGCATGGGTCACCTTCAAAATCGTTGCAAAACTGGGGTTGCCCTCGCCAGACAAAGCCTTGTACAAACTTTCGCGCCCAAGCCCTGTGTCCTTGGACAACTGCGTCATGCCTTTGGCCCGTGCGATGTTGCCTAGGGCTTTGGCGATGAAGGCGGCATCATCACCCGATTCTTGCAGACAAGCTTCTAGGTAGGCCGCCATGTCTTCATCGGTTTTGAGGTGTTCAGCGCTGTCCCATTTGCGCAGCTTGGGTGTTGTCATGCTTGGTCTTTCAGTTGTCGCGCAAGCCCTTGCGATGTTTCAATGTCTTTGGCCTGGGCGGCATACCAGCGCCTTTCCGCGGCAGTGTTCAACTTGTCTAAGAGCGCGAGATGGTGATACCAGACAATTGTGCAAGCACCGCTTGCACAAATTCAGCCTCCGGCCAAGCCTGGGCAAAACTGCGCATGTACTTTTGCACCCCAGCCCTCACGGGCTTGTCTCTCCAAAATATCTTTCCCAATCTGCCAGTACAGCAAGACCAACTCGCGGTTCACCGCCAACGTGGCGCGCTGCTGAGCGTTGTGAATGCGGGTTTTCAGTTCGGCAAGCCAGTCGGCATAGCCCTGAGGGGGTGGACTGAGTGAGGGGGCTTGGTTGTCCATATTTAACCAATAAACAATCTTTGATGAGAATGATATGCCAGAAATTAATTATTATGAATTAATTTTATACCGATCAATAATGCCGATCCGCTGCTTATCTCCAGAGATGGCTGCTTGCTTGCCAATCGCAAACGACGGCAGCCAATAGGAGTCACCACAGCGCAAGGTTCAAACCCAACGCGCTCCACAGTTGCCAATCAGTCACGCTATGGAGATCACGATTAGCCAGAAAACCCAAAAGGTATAAGTGCAAGCCAAGTCAGGAAGCCAGTTCATCATCACCCACAATGTGAAAGACTTTAAGCGAGCCACGGAGCTGAATATCAGGGCCCTGACACCCGCAGAATTTTTGACTTTATTGAGGAGTACATCATGACCGCATTGACCGTTCGATTGCCCAATTCTGTGCACCAGAAGGTGAAGGATTTGGCCCTGCGCGACGACATATCAGTGAATCAATTCATCGCCGCTGCCGTGTCAGAGAAAATGGCTTCGGTGATGACGCTGGACTACCTCAAGTCCGAAGCCGCTCAAGGCAAGCGCAGCGACTTTGATCGGTTCATGAATGCGATCCCTGACGCGCCGGTCGCCAAGGCCGATGAGTTGCCCAAAATCTGACCAAAACCCACCCTTAAACTCTCCCCCATGAGCCTGCCCGCCCCCCACCCCATCCCCACGCCCTACGAAGATTTCATGCGCCATGTGTACACGCATGGGGTGGAGAAGTCTGACCGCACCGGCACCGGCACGCGCAGCGTGTTTGGCCACCAAATGCGTTTCGATTT
>CANFPJ010000149.1 GCA_947448885.1 Comamonadaceae bacterium | reverse complement strand
TGCTTGACCACCGCCGCCAATCGCGATTTGGTTTTGTCGACGGGCTTTAAGTCGAAGTAAGGCGGGATGACCGGCAGGTGCGCAAAGCTCCACTTGCCGCGCTTGACGTCAAACTCTTCGGGCGCTTGGATTTCCACCAAATGGCCCACCGCGCTGGTGACCACAAAGGTGTCGTTCTCGAAATGATCGTCGTGCTTCTCAAACTTGCCCGCGCTCGGCGTCAAGGCGCGAACGATGTCTTGTGCCACAGAGGGCTTCTCGGCGATGACCAGTGTTTTGCTCATGAAAAATTACTTCCTTGTGTTGCCTTGTGCCTGGGGCTTTGCGGGTCATGGCATGACCCTACAATGCGCCTCTCGCACGCGCACGCGCGCGCACGCATGTGCATGTATATAAATTAACAGAGTTTTGACCTTGTCCAAAAAACCCACTTTTTTGCCCCCATCGGGTCGTCGCATTCAAACCCGTCGATCGGGCGTGCATGGCAAGGGCGTGTTCGCTGTGCAGCCCATCGCCCAAGGCGAGAAGGTGATCGAATATGTGGGCGAGGTCATCACCTGGAAAGAGGCCGATCGGCGCCACCCCCACGACCCCAAAGACCCCAACCACACCTTTTACTTTCACCTCGACGACAAACATGTCCTCGATGCCTTGTATGGCGGCAATTCATCGCGCTGGATCAACCACGCGTGCGAGCCCAATTGCGAAGCCGATGTGGAAGACAAGCGGGTGTTCATCAAAGCGCTGCGCGACATCCAGCCGGGTGAAGAGCTCAATTACGACTATGGCTTGGTCATCGACAGCCCACTGACGCCCGAGCTCAAGGCCGAATACGCCTGCTGGTGCGGGGCCCCCAGTTGTCGCGGCACGATGCTGGCCAGCAGCGACGACGACAAAAAAGACAAAAAGAAGAAAAAGAAAAAGGACAAAAAGCGCCAGAAGGCCAAAGACAAACGCCGCGAACAACGGCGCAAGGCCAAATCGGCTGATCGAGACTGACCCCATGTCGGCGTTGCCCCCTTGGAACGACCAGGCGGTGCAAGCCCTCACAAGCCATGTGCGCCGGCTATGCCCGGATGCTGGCGTCGAGGTGGTCGCGCACATCGACTCCACCAACACCGAATTGATGCGTCGCGGCCACGGGTGCGACCACCCGCCCACTTTGTTGGTGGCCTTGTCTCAAACGGCCGGCCGGGGGCGCATGGGGCGGGCTTGGCAGTCTCAGCCCGGTGCGGGGCTGACTTTTTCCTGGGGCATGCACCTGGCGCCCACCGATTGGTCGGGCTTGTCCTTGGCCGTGGGCCTGGCCTTGGTGGAGGCCTTGGACCCGGTGGGGCAATGGGGCTTGAAGCTGAAGTGGCCCAACGATGTGTGCTGGCAGGCCGCCGGAACCACACGCAAACTGGGGGGCGTCTTGATCGAAACCCAAATCGGCGCGGCCCCTTCGCCTGCGCGACGCTGGTGCGTGGTGGGCGTGGGCTTGAACTTGCAAACGCCCGATATCGATGGGGCCGGCCTGGCCCCGGTGGGTTGGAACGAGATCACCGGTGAGACCACGACGCCCAGTGGGCCGGACCTGTTGCAAGCCTGCATGACCACCCTGGTGCCCGCCATGCAAGCCTTTGAGTTGCACGGATTTGGGCCGTTGGCCGAGCGTTTTGCCCAGCGCGACGCCTTGCGCGGTCAAACGGTGGTTCTCAGTGATGGTCGCTCTGGCGCCGCGCAGGGGGTGGATGCCCAAGGCGCGTTGCGGGTGCTGACGGCGCAAGGCCCAGAGGCCGTGCACAGCGCCGAGGTGAGCGTGCGCCCCATCGCTTCGCAGGACGCGCCCCATGTTTGACCGCCGTGCTGTGGTGTTGCTGTTGTTGTGGGCCAATTTGATTTTTTGGGGTTGGACCAACGGTTGGTTTGAGGTCGTGGGTTGGGCGCCCCATTCCGAATCCGAGCCCGGGCGCATGGCGCAGCAAGTCATGCCCTACAAACTGCAATTGCAAAAAGACAAAGAAGCCACCGATACCCCGGCCCCCAGCCCGACCAAAAGCAAACCCTGATCTCGGCACTCAGGGGCGATAGCCGTCGGTCAAGGTGTGCAAAAAAGCCGCCAAGTCTTGTATTTCCGCCTCGTTGAGGGCGGGCGCTGCGCCCAAAGCGCGGTCATAAGGCGCCTCGTTTTGGTTCACGTGGCGGTGCCAACGCGCAGGCAAGTCGTTGTAAACCGCCACCTGGCCTTGGGGCCGGGTGGGATACCAGCGTTGCGGGTGGGTGTCGCGCTCCACATAAAAGTGCAGCGCCTCGGACAAGGATTTGATTTGTCCGTTGTGGAAAAAGACCTTCTTGATGGCCACATTGCGCAAGGTGGGCACTTTGAACGCGCCACACAGATCGTTGCGCTGGCGCAGCGACCCGTCGGGGCGTTGGCACAAGCCCAGGTCGAAGGTGCTTGGGTCGCGGTTGTG
Organism: Comamonadaceae bacterium; assembly: GCA_947448885.1. GTDB lineage: Bacteria > Pseudomonadota > Gammaproteobacteria > Burkholderiales > Burkholderiaceae_C > Limnohabitans. The sequence continues at coordinate 4,472 of CANFPJ010000149.1, read as the reverse complement.
TGCCAATTGTGGGTTGCGCGGCACGCCCAAGTTGTCATAGCTGTGGTCGGTGAACAAAGGGTGGCGGCCATCGGGCGCGGTATCGGCGTTGTGGCAAGCGGCGCAATTGCCCTTTTGCGGGTCTTTGAACAAGGCCCAGCCCCGCGCTTGGGCGGGGCTGAGTGGGGCCTGGCCCCGCAAATGGGAATCAAATAAGCTGTCAAACGGATGAAACTGCGGGTCTTCGATTTGATATTGCGCCAAGGCCAGTGCCACGGCTTCCAAAGCCGCCTGGGGCTGTTGCCACACCTGGGCCCCAAAAACCGCTTCAAACCGGCGGGCATGGGGCCCTTTGGACAACCGTTGCACCAGTTCGGCAGCGCTGCCATTGGCCATTTCCTTGGGGTGCAGCAAGGGGCCCATGGCTTGCGCATGCAAGCTGTTGGCCCGCCCATCCCAAAAAAAGCCACCACTGGGCTTGCCTTGGGCGTCCAAAGCAAAAGCCGGCGTGAACGACAGGTAGCGCAGCGAAGGGGTGCTGCGCTGGCCCATTTGGTCCAGGCGCGGGCCGCCCATTTGGGTGGGCAAGTCGTTGGCCGGGCCATGGGCGTGAAGGGGGTCGTGGCAGCCCGCGCACGACAGTTGGCCCGACGCCGACAGGCTGGGGTCATGAAACAAGAGTTGACCCAAGCTGGCTTGCGCCGACAGCGTGGGCTTGGCGGGCGCTTTCCAGCCCAGACCGATGGCCAAGCTGAGCACGGCCAAGGCGGCGACCAAGCCCCACAGGGGGGCCTTTTGGGCAAATGCGGTGCGCCAGTTCATGTGGGGCTCGGGCGTTGGCGCAAGCTGCGGCTGAGCAACATCACCGGGACCAAGCCCACCAGCACCAGGGCCAGCGAAGGCAGGGCGGCTTCGGCCAAGCGCTCGTCGCGGGCCAACTGATAGGCCATCACCGCCAAGGTGTCGGTGTCAAACGGGCGCAGCATCAAGGTGGCGGGCAACTCTTTCATCACATCCACCAGCACCAGCAAGAATGCCGCCACCAGCGAGCGTTGCAGCAAGGGCATGTGCACCTGTTGCACCAAGGTGCGCGCCGAGGTGCCCAGCATGCGTGCACTTTCATCCAGGCTCACGGGAATGCGGGCATAGCCGCTTTGCACCGATTGCAAGGCCACCGCCACAAAGCGAACCAGATATGCCCACACCAGGCCGAGCACTGTGGCCGTGATCCATGTGCCCGCTTGGCTGTGGGGCCACGCCTGTTGCAGCCAGCCCAAAGGCAATAGCAGTCCGACCACAATCACCACCCCGGGCACCGCATAGCCCAGCCCAGCCCATTGCACCGCCCAAGCACTGAGCCGATGGGGGCGAATGCGCGCTTGGTAAGCCAAGGCCAGGGCCAAGGCCACGGCCAACACCGCCGTCATCGCGCCCAGGCGCAGGCTGTTCCAGGTCCAATCGAGAAATCGCAGCCAGGGCAAGGCGGCCTCGCCCGACTGGGCCAGGGCAATCAAGAGCAGCACCACGGGCACGCCAAACCCCAGCAGCACGGGCGCGCTGCACAAGGCCCAGGCCAGGGCCGCGGGCGTGCCGTGCAAGCGCAGGGCTTGGGCCTCCGTGCCGTGGGTGCCACCGCTGGTGTTGGCAAAGCGCAAACGCGCTTGGGCCGAGTGCTCGAGCTGGAGCATCAAGGCCACCAACAACAGCAAGCTGGTCGCCAATTGGGCGGCAGCCACCCGGTTGTCCATCACCAGCCAGGCTTTGTAAATGCCAGCGGTGAAGGTTTGCACGCCAAAGTAGCTGGCGACCCCAAAGTCGGCCAAGGTTTCCATCAGCGCCAATGCGGTGCCTGCCGCGATGGCCGGGCGCGCCAAGGGCAAGGCCAGGCGCCAAATGCGGCGCCACAGCGGCGCACCGAGCAATCGGGCGGCTTCCATCAGCGGGGTGGCGCGTTCGGTCAAGGCGGTGCGTGCCAGCAAATAGACATAGGGGTACAGGCTCAGGCTGAGCACCAAAGCGGCACCCCACAGGTTGCGGATGTCCGGCCACAACGCCCCTTGCAGCCCACTGGCTTGGCGCAGCCACATTTGCAAAGGGCCGCTGTACTGCAAAAAATCGGTGTAGGCGTAGGCCACCACATAGGCCGGCATGGCCAGGGGCAGCAGCAACGCCCACTCCAGGGTTTTGCGGCCCGGGAAATCAAATAAGCTCACGGCCAAGGCCGTGCCACTGCCCAACACCACCACGCCAACGCCCACCAGCAGGCACAGCAGCACACTGGTCAGGGCGTAATCGGGCAAGACGGTTTGCGCCATTTCGTGCAACACGGCGGCGCTGTCCACATTCCATTGCAGCCAAGAGGCCAGCACCATGAGCACGGGCATGAGCAGCAAGGCGGAGACCACAGCCAAGCTGGCGCTGGACAGGGGCAGCGATAAAGGCGAGTGGCGAGGCATGAGGGTGCCGATTGTAGGGACGCCTCTGGGCCACAAGGGGGGCTGCCTACAATGCGTTGCATGGCCGTTGACGTCACACAATTGCAGGTGCATTACCCCGGGCGCGCGCAGCCGGCGGTGGCGGGTGTGAGCTTGCGCCTGGCCGCCGGCGAGATGGGCGTGCTGATTGGCCCCTCGGGTTGCGGCAAAACCACCTTGTTGCGCGCCATTGCAGGGTTGGAGCCGGTGAGCGCCGGGTCCATCCGCATTGAGCAAGAAACCGTCAGCAGCGCCACGGTGCAAATCGCGCCGGAGCAGCGACGGGTGGGCATGGTGTTTCAAGACTACGCCTTGTTTCCCCACATGGACGTGGCCACCAATGTGGGCTTTGGCTTGCATGGCTGGGCCCGTGACCAACGCCAAGCGCGGGTGCAAGCCGTATTGGACTTGGTCGGGCTGTCATCGTCGGCCCAACGCTTGCCGCACCAGCTCAGTGGCGGCCAGCAGCAACGCGTGGCGCTGGCGCGCGCCTTGGCGCCGAAACCCCAGTTGTTGCTGCTCGATGAGCCGTTTTCCAACCTCGATGTGGACTTGCGCGAACGCTTGGCCCAAGAGGTGCGCGCCATCCTCAAACAGGCCAACACCACGGCGCTGTTTGTGACCCACGACCAAATGGAGGCGTTCGCCGTGGGCGACGTGATTGGCGTCATGTCTGAAGGCCGCTTGCACCAGTGGGGCGACGCTTACAGCCTGTACCACCGCCCGGCCACCCGTTTTGTGGCCGAGTTCATTGGCCATGGCGTGTTCACCCACGCCACGCTGCGCCAAGAGGGCAACCAAGTCGTGGTGCAAACCCCCTTGGGCGAGCTCACCGATGTGGCCGAGTTGCCCTTGCCCTGTGCCCTGGCCAGCGGCGAGTGCGATGTGCTGCTGCGCGCCGATGACATCGTGCACGATGACGACGCGCCGGTGAAGGCCGAAATCATCCGCAAGTCGTTTCGCGGCTCAGAGTTTTTGTACACCTTGCGCCTGCACACCGGCGAGACGGTGTTGGCCCATGTGCCCAGCCACCATGACCACAAAGTGGGCGAGTGGATTGGCATTCGCGCGCAGGTGGACCACGTGGTGACCTTCAACCGCGCTTGCCACTTGGGCGGGCGTGAGCTGTGCCAAATGCCGTGCAACGTGCAACCCCCTCAACCGGTCAAACCCCCCGTTCAAACCCAGGAGACCAACCCATGAGCATTCAGCTGTACTTTGCACCCGGCGCGTGTTCGTTTGTGCCGCACCTGATGTTGGAAAAAGCCGGCGTGCCCTTTGAGCCCATCATGGTCAAGTTGCACAAAGGCGAGCAACTCACACCGGAATTCAAAGCCATCAACCCCAATGGCCAAGTGCCGGTGTTGGTCGATGACGGCGAGGTGCTGACCCAAATCTTGGCCTTGGTGGGGTATTTGGACAAACGCTTTCCTGAGGCCCACATCCTGCCCGACACACCCATGGCACGGGCGCACGCCATCGAACTGTTGTCATGGTTCAACAACACCGTGCACCCCACCTTCACCCATGTGTTCATGCCGCACAAATACAGCGATCAGCCCGCCGTGCAGGCCGACATTCGCCAGCATGCGGCGGCGCAGTACCGCGCCCTGATGAACACCTTGCAAGCGCGGGTGTTGGCGCTGCCAGCTGACCAATGGCTGGCTGGGCCGCATTTGGGCCCCTTGGATGCTTACGCCTTGACCGTGACGCGTTGGGCCACCATGGCCGGCATCGCCCCGGCAGAGATGCCCGACCTCTGGGCTTATGTGCAGCGGGTGGCCGCCGATGCAGCGGTGCAGCGGGTGATCGAACGTGAGCGCTTGACCCTCAATATGCACAAGCCCTGATGGCCACACGGCGAAGTCCCTAGGGCTGACGCCATTCAACGGCGGCCCTGGCCTGCGCCCAACGCATGGCCGCTGTGCATTTCAGGCGCGGGCGCTGCTGAAGTCAACCGTGAACAAAGCCCCTGGTGGGGTTTGGTGGGGGCGGGCGTCATCAATCGTCACCTTGGCG
>CANFPJ010000148.1 GCA_947448885.1 Comamonadaceae bacterium | reverse complement strand
GCCACCTCACACCTGTGGCCGCACCCCGATCAAGCCATGCTTCTGCGCGCCTACCGCGTCAAACCAGCCCGCGCCAACGCCACCAGCCCCAAAACCGCGGCCCATGCGCTGTGGGGCTTTTTGCAGCACAAGGCCGAGTTGGCCGCCCAGACCCCACCTGCCGAATAAGTGGTTCTGGCTGGGGCAGGCCAGCGCCGATGGGACAATGCGGACATGAAAGCCCACCCTTCCACCTCCGACACCCTGACCCTCACCCAACCCGACGACTGGCATGTGCATTTGCGCGACGGCGCGGCCTTGCAAGCGGTGGTGGGCCACACCGCGGCGCAGTTTGCCCGCGCCCTGGTCATGCCCAACCTCAAACCCCCCATCACCAGCACGGCGCTGGCGCTGGCTTATCGTGATCGCATCATGGCCGCCTTGCCCAAAGGCGCGACCTTTGAACCGCTGATGAGCCTGTACCTCACCGACAGCTTGCCGCCCGATGAAATCGCCCGCGCCAAAGACGCCGGTGTGGTGGCTTGCAAACTCTACCCCGCCGGTGCCACCACCCACAGCGATGCCGGGGTGACCGATTTGCGCAAAATCAGCGCCACCTTGGCGGCCATGGAGCGCCACGGCTTGCTGCTGCTGGTGCATGGCGAAGTCACCGACCCGACGGTGGACTTGTTTGACCGCGAAGCGGTGTTCATCGAGCGCCACCTGTTGCCGCTGCGGCGCGACTTTCCCGAACTCAAAATCGTGATGGAACACATCACCACCCAAGAGGCCGCGCAGTTCGTCGCCCAAGCCGATGGGCCCACCGCCGCCACCATCACCGCCCACCATTTGCTGTTCAACCGCAATGCCCTGTTTTTGGGGGGCATGCGCCCGCACTACTACTGCCTGCCGGTGCTCAAACGCGAAACCCACCGCTTGGCCTTGGTGAAAGCGGCCACCTCGGGAAGTGCGCGGTTTTTCTTGGGCACCGACAGCGCCCCGCATCCGGCGCACCTGAAAGAGCACGCCAGTGGTTGTGCCGGTTGCTACACGGCCCTGAGCGCCATGGAGATGTACGCCCAGGCCTTTGATGACGCAGGCGCGCTGGAAAAATTAGAGGGCTTTGCCAGCTTTCATGGCCCCGACTTTTATGGCTTGCCACGCAACACCGGGCGCATCACTTTGGCGCGCCAAGCCTGGACCTTGCCCGAGACCTTGCCCTTTGGTGACGCCGACATCAAGCCCTTGTGCGGCGGCGAGGCGCTGGCATGGCGCATGCAAGCCTGAGCGAGTCACCCGCCTGGCCGGCCATCGATTGGCTGGCCCCGTGGTTTCAATCCTGGGCGACGCTGGGTCAGCCCGTATACGCAGCGTTGATGGCGGGGCAAAGTGTGGCCCAGGCACTGAACCACGCCGCACAGCGCTTGGGGCGTGCGGATTTGCGCTTTGTTCCGCAAAGTGAGTTGCCCAAAGGCCAGGCCTACGAGGCGTTCATCCATGCCCAGCAGCGCATCCCCACCCGCGACAACCTGCACGACTTTTTCAACGGCCTGTGCTGGCTGCGCTTTGGTCGCAGCAAGCGCCGCTTGAACCAATTGCAAGCCAAAGAGATTGCGCACCAAGGCGTGGCCCAGCAGCGCGGTGCATTGCGCGACGCGCTCACCGTGTTCGACGAAAACGCCATCTTGTTGCAAGCCCCTGATGGCTTGTGGCAAGCCTTGGGCGCGCGCGATTGGCAAAACCTATTTGTGCGCGAGCGTGGCCAATGGACGCAAGTGCGCATCGAGGTTTTTGGCCATGCGTTGCTGGAAAAATTGGTGCAGCCTTATGTGGCCATCACCGGTCATGCCTGGCGCGTGATGCCAGCGCCAGCGCAGACCGCACCCATCGCAGGTCCCAACGCGCATGCCAAGCAAACGCAAACGCAAACGCAAACGCAATCGCAATCGCAATCGCAATCGCAATCGCAATCGCAATCGCAAGGCGTCGCCAAAGCCGATGCGCAACTCGACGCCATGTTGTGCGACAGCCTGCAAGAAGACCTTTTACGGCGCAAGGCTTTTGCGCCGTTGCCGGTGTTGGGCGTGCCTGGGTGGTGGTCGGCCAATGAAGCCCCCACTTTTTACGGGCAAACCCAGGTATTTCGCCTGGCCACCACAGCAGCCACTGACAAGTTCAGTTGACAACGCGGCCTGTGCAAGCCCATCACCCACGGCCCATGTCCCCAATACCCTGACAAGTCGTCATGGCATCAGCTTGAATTGCGCCACGGCGCCCTAAGATTCGCCCCACGGCCCCCCGGTGCGGGGCTGACAGAGGACGACATGAAACGCATTTTTTTGTTCATCGTGACCAATCTCGCGGTGATGTTGGTGTTGGGTGTGGTGGCCAGCTTGTTGGGCGTGAACCGCTTTCTCACCAGCAACGGTTTGAACCTGGGCGCCTTGCTCGGCTTTGCCGCAGTGATGGGCTTTGGCGGCGCCTTCATTTCTTTGCTGATGAGCAAATGGATGGCCAAGATGTCCACGGGCGCGCAAGTCATCACCCAACCGCAATCGGCCGACGAGGCTTGGTTGCTCGACACCGTGCGCACCTTGTCGCAACGTGCGGGCATTGAGATGCCCGAGGTCGCCATTTACGAAGGCGAGCCCAATGCCTTTGCCACCGGCGCATTCAAAAACTCGGCCTTGGTGGCGGTGTCCACCGGCTTGTTGCAAGGCATGACGCGCGAAGAGGTCGAGGCCGTGCTGGGCCACGAAGTGGCCCACATCGCCAACGGCGACATGGTCACGCTGACCCTGATCCAAGGCGTGCTCAACACCTTCGTGGTGTTTTTGAGCCGCGTGATTGGTTACCTGGTGGACAGCGCCTTGCGCAAAAACGACGAAGAAAACACCGGCCCGGGCTGGGGCTACTACGTCACCAGCATCGTGCTCGACATCGTGCTGGGTTTTGTCGCCAGCATGATCGTGGCCTGGTTCAGCCGCCAGCGCGAGTTCCGCGCCGACGAGGGCTCGGCCCAATTGCTCGGGCGCAAGCAACCCATGATCAACGCCCTGGGCCGCTTGGGTCAAATGCAAGCCGGCGTCTTGCCCACCGGCGTCGCCGCCATGGGCATCACCGGTGACCTGAGCAAACTCTTCGCCAGCCACCCCCCCTTGGAAGAGCGCATCGCGCATTTGCAGCAACAGCAGTGATGGGGGTCAGGTAAGGGGGTCATAGTCCAATTCTTCTGAACCCGCCCCGCTGGCGGGCACGCCGCCCTCCGCCAGTCGCTGCGCTCCGATGTTGTCGGGACGACGCACCCACCATCGGTGCTGCGAAAGAGAATCAAGCCCTCCAAAAAATACGGGCGGGTGAGCCAGTCGACTTTGTGCTGAACACGCCCCGCTGGCGGGCACGCCGCCCTCCGCCAGTCGCTTCGCTCCAATGTTGTCGGGCGACGCACCCACCAGCGGTGCTGCGAACAAGAGATCAGTTCGCCCAAAGGCAAATTACCAGCCCCTAGGTGAATCGCAGAAACTTTTCATCGCGAACAACTTGCAAACCCACATCCCATGGAAACCGACACGAGCGGGTGTGCGGGCTGACGACGTTGGAGCGAAGCGACCGGAGGAGGCCTGCATACCCCGAGATGGCGGTTTGTGAGGGGGAGTCCAAAGACACGCATACCCCAAGCTGGCGGTTTACGAAGGGGAGTCCAAAGCCACTCGCACAAACAAGTCACCAAGTAACCGACACGACCGGCTCGTTCTTGGCATAGCCTTTTCTTGACGGGCTTCAGGGAGTGTGAGTCGTTGGCTTGCCAGTTTGATGGGCCATCCAATCTTTGAGAACGGCATTCACCCGCGTTTGCCAACCAGGCCCACTGGCGCGCAGTGCGCTCACCAACTCTTGATCGAGTCGGATGGCCACTTGTTCTTTGGCAGGCTTTTTGTTCGGACCTCGAAATTGACGCAGGCCTTCAAGTGTTGCTGCTACCCCACCACCACGGGTTACTGTGGCTTGGCGCCAGTCGACCGCCTTTTTGCTGGCGGTTTGTTTGGGCGCAGCCGACTTGGCGGCCGCGATTTGTTCTGGACTAAAGTGCTTCGAAGTAGACATCTGTTTCTTTTCTATCGGCATAACGGCAGGAAATGATGTGCACGACATCGTCGCCGCGCGGGGTCCACACCAAAAAGACGACCCGCCCTTGCCACATGCCCAGGCTTTGCAACCGGAGTTCGCCGTAGCTTTGGCGAGCATCTTGCACGGAAATCATGGGTTGATCGAAAACGGTTTCGAGAGCAGCCAGGTCAAGCCCGTGCTTTTTGATGTTCTCGCGCCGCTTTGCTTCGTCCCACGTGATCATCGCCAAAATGTATATGCAATTTGGTGGTTGGTCAAGCGTGGGTGTGTGGGCCGACTTTGTGCTGAACCCGCCCCGCTGGCGGGCACGCCGCCCTCCGCCAGTCGCTGCGCTCCGATGTTGTCGGGACGGCGCACCCACCATTGGTGCTGCGAAAGAGATGACGGAAACCGACACGAGTGGGTGTGCGGGCTGACGACGTTGGAGCGAAGCGACCGGAGGAGGCCTGCATGCCCCGAGATGGCGGTTTCAGAGGGGGAGTCCAAAGCCGCGCACAGAACAAAGCAAACCAGTAACCGACACGAGTGGGTGTGCGGGCCGACGACGTTGGCGCGAAGCGACCGGAGGAGGTCTGCATACCCCGAGATGGCGGTTTGTGAGGGGTAGTTCAAACCAACGCCCCAACATTGCAGATCAAAAAGGGAAGTTCAGCGCAACAAACCCCGCGCCACCGACTCCCCCACCTTGATGCCATCCACCGCCGCCGACAAAATGCCGCCCGCAAAACCGGCCCCTTCGCCCGCCGGGTACAGGCCGCGAACGTTGGGGCTTTGGTGGCCGGCGTCGCGCTCGATTCGCAGGGGTGATGAAGTGCGGGTTTCCACCCCGGTGAGCACTGCGTCGGCCTGATCAAACCCTTTGAGCTTGCGCGCCATGGCCGGGATGGCCTCGCGCAAGGCCTCGATGGCGTAGGTGGGCAGGGCACTGGCCAGGCTGCCAAAGCGCACACCCGGTTTGTAAGACGGTTCCACTCCGCCCACACCGGTGCTGGCGCGGCCCGCCACAAAGTCGCCCACGCACTGGCCGGGGGCACTGTAGTCTTGACCACCCAACTCGTAAGCGCGGCTCTCCCACTGGCGCTGCAACACCACCCCGCCCAACGGGTGAAAGCCGCCGGTGGCGTCGGCGGTGTCCATGCGCACCGGGCCGAGCAAGGCTTCGAACAGCGCCGGGTCGGTGGGGTGGTCGCGTGGGTCGATGCCCACCACCAGGCCCGCGTTGGCATTGCGCTCGTTGCGCGAATATTGGCTCATGCCGTTGGTCACCACCCGGCCTGGCTCGGAAGTGGCGGCCACCACCGTGCCACCGGGGCACATGCAAAAGCTGTAAACGCTGCGCCCGTTGCGGGCGTGGTGCACCAGTTTGTAATCGGCCGCACCCAGCATGGGGTGACCGGCGTGTGCGCCCCAACGCGCGCGGTCAATCAAGCCTTGTGGGTGCTCAATGCGAAAACCCAGCGAAAACGGCTTGGCCTGCATGGCCACGCCATGGCGGTGCAGCATGGTGAAGGTGTCGCGCGCGCTGTGGCCCAAGGCCAGCACCACATGCTGTGCGGGCAGGGCGTGGCTCAGGCCTGTGGCCACGTCCAGCACTTGCAGGCCCACGACGCGCTGGCCTTGCGTGCCGTCATCGGTTTCGATGTCGGTCACGCGCTGCTCAAAGCGGATCTCACCGCCCAGGCTGATGATGTGCTCGCGCAGGTTCTCCACCACCTTGACCAGTTTGAAGGTGCCAATGTGCGGGTGGGCGGCCCACAAAATCTCTTCCGGTGCGCCAAATCGCACGAACTCGGCCATCACCTTGCGCCCCAAGTGGCGCGGGTCTTTGATCTGGCTGTACAGCTTGCCGTCGCTGAAGGTGCCCGCACCGCCTTCGCCAAACTGCACATTGCTCTCGGCTTGCAACACATGCTTGCGCCACAGGCCCCAGGTGTCTTTGGTGCGCTGGCGCACGCGGCGACCGCGCTCGATGACGATGGGCTTCAAACCCATTTGCGCCAACACCAAAGCGGCAAACATGCCGCACGGGCCAAAGCCAATCACCACCGGGCGTGCGCCTGCGTTGGGGGCCCAGTCGGCCGGTGCTTGCACAGGGGCATGCCAAGCCATGTCGGGGCTGGGAAAGATGTGGGGATTGCCCGCGTGGCGCGCCAGGCAGGCGGCGTTCGCGGCTTCGCTGTGCAACTGCACGTCCACGATGTAGACCACTTGCAGCTTGGCTTTGCGCGCATCAAAGCTGCGCTTGAACACCTGCCAATGCGCGATGTCGGCGGGGTTCACGACCAAGGTGTGGGCGATCAGCGCGGGCAGGCTTGGCGGGTACAGCGGGGGCAAGGAGGCTGCGCCGGGCGGGTCAAAGGCGGCGTCGAGCGCGAGCTTGAGTTCGGTGATGCGGATCATGGCCATGCGGCCCGTGGTCATCGGGCAAGGACAAGAGAAGTGCGCATTATCGGGCTGGGCGGATAATGCTTCGGTGAAGTCTGCCAGGCCGCCGCTGGTGCTAGCCGCAAGGCCAACGCGCAAGCGTTGGGTGGAAACACCGCACTGGAGGAACGTCCGGACTGCACAGGACGGCGCAGGAGGTAACACCTCTCCACCGCGAGGTGAGGATCAGAGCAACAGAGACGAGCCGATTAAGTTCGGGTGAAACGGGCAATCTCTGCGCGCAGCAACACCAAGTAGGCCCATCGGGCGCCGCAAGGCGTCCACCCGTGGTTCCGCGGGCCGAGTGGGCGGGTAGGTGGCACCGAGCCGGGTGGGCGACCCCCGGCCCAGATCAATGGCGGTCACGCTTTGGGCAACCAAAGCGCACAGAATCCGGCGTATCGGCAGACTTCACACTTTT
>CANFPJ010000147.1 GCA_947448885.1 Comamonadaceae bacterium | reverse complement strand
GTGCCGGTTTCAATGTGATGTGGGTTTGCCATTTGTTGGCACGCATCAACCTCTTTCGCAGCACCGGTGGTGGGTGCGTCGCTCCGACAACATCGAAGCGCAGCGACTGGCGGAGGGCGGCGTACCCACCGGCGGGGCGGGCTCAGCGACAAATCAGGCGGGTAACTTGGCGCTCAAAGTCATTCGGGCCAAATAAATTGGAATCTGACCCCCATTAAATCGAGACCAACTGCCGAATATTTTTGCTGTGCATTTCTGAACCCGGACCTTGGGCGATGATCTCTCCGCGCTCCATCACCAGATACTGGTCGGCCAAATCTTGGGCAAAGTCGTAGTACTGCTCGCACAACAAAATCGCCATGTCGCCGCGTTGAGCCAATTGTTGAATCACGCGGCCAATGTCTTTGATGATGCTGGGCTGAATGCCTTCGGTCGGCTCGTCCAGGACCAACAGCTTGGGGGCGCCCGCCAATGCGCGTGCGATGGCCAATTGCTGTTGCTGGCCACCCGACAAATCACCACCACGGCGATGGCGCATTTGGTCCAAGATGGGAAACAACTCAAACAATTCTGGCGGAATGCGGGCACTGCCAGGTCGAGTGGCCAAACCCATGCGCAAGTTGTCCTCAACCGTCAAGCGGTTGAAGATTTCCCGCCCCTGCGGCACGTAGCCAATGCCGGCGCGGGCCCGCTCGTAGGGGGTGGCACGGGTGATCAACTGGCCTTCAAAAGTGATGTTGCCTTCGCGGATGGGCACCAATCCCATCAGCGACTTGAGCAAGGTGGTTTTGCCCACCCCGTTGCGCCCCAGCAAGACCGTGATTTCGCCCGGCTTGGCGGTGAGCGAGACATTGCGCAGGATGTGTGATCCGCCGTAATACTGATGAATGTGTTGCACGTTCAGCATCTCAGCGCCCCAAATAAACTTCGATGACCCGCTCATCGGCCTGCACCTGATCGAGCGTGCCTTGGGCCAATACCGACCCATCGCACAGCACCGTGACGATGTCCGAAATGCGCCGAATGAAGGACATGTCATGCTCAACCACCATCAGCGAGTGCTTGCCCTTCAAAGACAAAAACAACTCGGCGGTGCGCTCGGTTTCGTGGTCGGTCATGCCCGCCACCGGCTCATCGAGCAGCAGCAGCTTGGGCTCTTGCATGAGCAACATGCCGATCTCCAGCCATTGCTTTTGGCCATGGCTGAGGTTGCCAGCCATGGCATTCACCGCGGTGGACAGGTGGATGGTCTCCAACACCTCGGCCAACCGGTCACGCTGGGCACCGTTCGGGCGAAAGCGCATCGAAGCCGCCACGCCTTTGTTGGTTTTCAAGGCCAGCTCCAGGTTTTCGTAAACGCTGAGTTGCTCAAACACCGTGGGCTTTTGGAACTTGCGGCCAATCCCAAGCTGGGCAATGGCTGGTTCGTTGTGGCGCAACAGGTCTATCGTGCTGCCAAAAAACACCCGGCCCGCGTCAGGACGCGTTTTGCCGGTGATGATGTCCATCATGGTGGTTTTGCCGGCGCCATTGGGACCAATGATGCACCGCAACTCGCCCGGCGCAATGTCCAAGGACAAACCATTGATGGCCTTGAAGCCATCGAAGCTCACATGGACGTCTTCCAAATAAAGGATGCGGCCATGGGTCAGGTCCAATTCACCGGCCTGGTGCAATCGGGCGTAGGACGCAGCGCGGCCACCAGACTCTGAAGGCTGCGCCCGCTTGGCCTGGGCTTTTTGGTAGCGCTCAGCGCCTTGGGCCATCAAATCAGGGGTCATGCACCACCTCCCCGGCTGGGTTCAGCGCGGGCGCCCGCACGGCCCAGGTGGCGGCGCACCCAACCCACCACACCATGGGGCAGGTACAAGGTCACGATGATGAACAAGCCGCCCAAAAAATACAGCCAAACTTCAGGCGCAGTGACCGTTAACCAGCTCTTGGCGCCATTGACCAAGAATGCACCGACGATGGGGCCCACCAAGGTACCGCGCCCACCGACAGCCGCCCAAATGGCGATCTCAATCGAGTTGGCCGGGCTCATTTCGCTGGGGTTGATGATGCCCACTTGTGGCACATACAAGGCGCCCGCCACGCCACACATCACTGCCGACAGCACCCAAATGCTGAGTTTGTAGGGCAGCGGCGAATAGCCACAAAACATCAAACGGCTTTCGGCATCGCGCACGGCTTGAAGCACACGGCCATATTTGCTGCGCATGAGCCAACGGGCCAACAGGTAAAAGCCCAACAAGGTCAAGCCGGTGAGCACAAACAAGACCATGCGCATGTGGGGTGTGGCCAAGGGCATGCCCAAAATGCGCTTGAAGTCGGTGAAGCCATTGTTGCCCCCAAAGCCGGTCTCATTGCGAAAAAACAGCAACATGAACGCAAATGTCATGGCCTGGGTGATGATGGAAAAGTAAACCCCTTTGATCCGCGAGCGAAAGGCGAAAAACCCAAACACCAAGGCCAACAAACCGGGGGCCAACACCACCAAGGCCAAAGTGGCCACAAAGCTGTCGCTCAAGGCCCAGTGCCAAGGCAGCTCTTTCCAATCCAGAAACACCATGAAGTCAGGCAAGTCCGATTTGTAATTGCCATCGCGCCCAATTTGGCGCATCAGGTACATGCCCATGGCATAGCCACCCAAGGCAAAAAACAAGCCGTGCCCCAACGACAAAATACCGGTGAAGCCCCAAATCAGGTCCATGGCCAAGGCGCAAATGGCGTAGCACATGATCTTGCCCAGCAGCGAAACCGCGAAGTCACTCAAATGCAAGGGGTGGCCGGCGGGCAGCATCAAGTTGAGCAGGGGTGCCACGGCCGCCACCACGGCCACACACACGATGTAAGCGGTCCAGCCACTGGGGCTGAGCAAGGGCTGGGGGCTGGGTAACAAAACAGTGCGCATCGATCAAGCCTCCGCGCTGCGGCCCTTCATCGCGAACAAACCTTGCGGTCGTTTTTGGATGAAGACAATGATGAACACCAGGACCGCGATTTTGGCCAACACGGCGCCGGTCCAACCCTCCAGAAATTTATTCACCACACCCAGGCCCAGGGCCGCGTAAACCGTGCCTGCCAACTGGCCGACGCCACCGAGCACCACCACCATGAATGCATCGACGATGTAGCCCTGGCCCAAGTCGGGCCCCACATTGCCCACCTGGCTCAAGGCGCAACCGGCCAAACCGGCGATGCCCGAACCCAAGGCAAATGCTGTGGTGTCAATGCGCGCTGTGTGAACACCCATGCAAGAGGCCATGGCCCGGTTTTGGGTGACGCCGCGCACAAACAAACCCAACCGTGTTTGGCTGATCAGCAAGGCCATGCCCGCCAACACCAGCATGGCAAAGACCACGATGAACAAGCGGTTCCAAGGCAGCACCAAATTGGCCAGCACTTGAACGCCGCCGCTCATCCAACTGGGGTTTTCCACAGCCACGTTTTGTGCGCCAAACAAACTGCGCACGGCTTGCATCAGCATCAAGCTGATGCCCCAGGTGGCCAACAAGGTCTCCAAGGGGCGGCCATACAGGTGGCGCAACACACCACGCTCCAAGGCAGCGCCGACCAATGCCGCCGTTAAAAAAGAAACAGGCAAAGCCGCGATCAAGTAAGCATCAAACCACCCCGGCAGGTACTGGCGAAACAAGCCCTGCACCACATAGGTGGCATAAGCCCCAACCATCATCAGTTCGCCATGGGCCATGTTGATCACACCCATCAAGCCATAGGTGATGGCCAAGCCCAGGGCGACCAGCAACAAAATAGAACCCAGGCTCAACCCAGTGAACAACACCCCCCAGCGCTCGCCCCAAGCCAGGGCGGCTTGGATATCGCGCAAGGCATTGCCGATTTGTGCCTTGACCTGGGCATCGCTCTCCAAGGCCCATTGCTGGTTCAGCAGCAACTGAACCTCTGGGGTTTTGGCTTGGGCCAAGGCCTGCGCCGCACGCCTGCGCAAGGCCACATCTTCGCTGCTGATGTCGATCGCCGCTTGCGCCCACTGCAATGCTTGGCGAATGGCCTCGTTGGCCTCAGCGGCCAAGGCCTTGGCGATCAGCGGGGCTTTGGCCATGTCGGGCTCTTTGATCAAAGCCTGTGCCGCCTTCATGCGCACAGCGTTGTCCGGGCTGAGCAGTTTCAAAGCCGCCAAAGCCGCATCGATTTCGCCGCGCATGCGGTTGTTGCTGACCACGTCCTGGGCGTCGGCCGGCATGGCTTGGGCCGAACCATCCACCGGGCTGAATGACTGCCCATCGCGCACCACCCAAACGGTGTCGCCAGACCATTTGACGGCCTCGTCGGCCATGGCCTGCAAAAAAGTGGCCGTGTCGCTATCGGCCTGCAACAAAGCTTGGTTCAGCACTTGCAAACGCGCGTCGGTGTCGCCCTCGGCCATGCCACGGGCTTGCGCCATGGTCAGGGCCTGTGCACCCATCGACAAGCCCCACAAACAAATCACCAGAACCAAGCGTTGCCAGCAACGCAAAAAAGAAAGCATGTGGTGTCAGATCACAAAAAAAGGGGAGGGACAGATGCCACCTCCCCGGAGTTGATGAAGCAACCCACCCGAGAGGATGGGTCACTACCAGCCGCGCTGTGCGCCTTACTTCTTGGCGGGCTCGTCAGGCTTTTTGTCGTTGCCTTCAATGTAAGGGCTCCAAGGCTTGGCTTTGACGGGACCAGGGGTTTTCCACACCACATTGAACTGACCATCGGCTTTGACTTCGCCAATGAAGACAGACTTGTGCAGGTGGTGGTTTTTCTCATCCATCTTGGAGGTGATGCCAGACGGTGCCTTGAAGGTTTGCCCGGCCATGGCGGCGATCACTTTGTCGGTGTCGGTGGACTTGGCCTTCTCGACGGCTTGCTTCCACATGTTGATGCCGATGTAGGTGGCTTCCATCGGGTCATTGGTCAACGGCTTGTCTTTGTGGCCAGCGATGTTTTTGGCCTTGGCATACGCCGCCCACTTTTTGGTGAACTCGTCATTGGCGGGGTTCTTGATGCTCATGAAATAGTTCCATGCCGCCAAGTGACCCACCAAAGGCTTGGTGTCCACGCCACGCAATTCTTCTTCGCCCACCGAGAAGGCGACCACGGGCACGTCTTTGGCTTTCAAGCCGGCATTGCCCAACTCTTTGTAGAACGGCACGTTGGAGTCACCATTGATGGTCGACACCACAGCTGTCTTGCCGCCGGCGGCAAACTTTTTCACATCGGCCACGATGGTCTGGTAATCGCTGTGACCAAAGGGGGTGTACTTTTCGTCGATGTCGCTGTCTTTGACGCCCTTGCTCTTCAAGTAAGCGCGCAAAATTTTGTTGGTGGTGCGGGGATAAACATAATCGGTGCCCAACAACACCCAACGCTTGGCGCCACCGCCGTCTTTGCTCATCAGGTAGTCCACAGCCGGAATGGCTTGCTGGTTGGGAGCTGCACCGGTGTAGAACACGTTTTTGGACAGCTCTTCACCCTCGTACTGGACCGGGTAAAACAGCAAACCGTTGAGCTCTTCAACCACGGGCAGCACCGACTTGCGGCTCACCGATGTCCAGCAACCAAAAATCACCGACACCTTGTCTTGGGTCAGCAGCTGCTTGGTTTTTTCAGCGAACAACGGCCAATTGGATGCGGGGTCAACAATCACGGGCTCCAGTTTTTTGCCCAACACACCGCCCTTGGCATTGATCTCATCGATGGCCATGAGCACGGTGTCTTTCAACACGGTTTCAGAAATGGCCATGGTGCCAGACAGGCTGTGCAACACACCCACTTTGATGGTCTCTTGGGCAAACACAGGTTGCACAGCGATCAGACTGCCACTGACCACGGCGGCGGCAAACGCCAACGACTTCAAATGACCACGACGATTGAACATGAAAAGGCTCCCGGCAAAAAAAGGTTGAAGGTGATGGGCGTTGGGTAACGCTCACAAGCCTTAACGCAATCGCCATGCCAAGCCCAAAGGTTTTCAAAACACGCATGGCATCCCTTAAATACGGGAATCCTCCACCCCTTGCACTGTTTTGGTGACAGATCAAGCCCAAGGCGCACCATGAAGCGCCTCGCACAACGAAACCCTGGCGACGCATGCACCAAAAAAGAGCGCAGCAGCACTCGCTCAGCCTGTGGCGCCCGACCCAGGGGGCACACAAGTTGCATCACAATGATGCCCATGCGATGGACTTGGAACTGACATGGAACTCACACCCCGCGAAAAAGACAAACTTTTGATCTTCACGGCCGGTTTGCTGGCTGAGCGCCGCAAAGCCCGCGGCTTGAAGCTCAACTACCCCGAAGCCGTGGCCTTCATCAGTGCAGCGGTGATGGAAGGTGCCAGAGATGGCAAGACCGTGGCGCAACTCATGAGCGAAGGGCGCACCCTGCTCACCCGTGCCGATGTGATGGAGGGCATTGCTGAAATGATCCCTGACATCCAAGTCGAAGCGACTTTCCCCGACGGCACCAAGCTGGTGACGGTGCACCAACCCATTGTTTGATCCACATCCACCAATATCCATATATATAAAGTTTGGAGGCACTCCCCATGAAAAATTTATTTTTGTTGTCCGCAGTCAGTTTGAGCAGTTGGGTCCAGGCCCATGACGGCCATGGCTTGGCGGGATCGCATTGGCACCCCACCGATGCCCTGGGCTTTTTAGCGGTGCTGGTGGTCGTGGCCGCTGTCTGGTGGGCTGGCCGCAAATGAGCCAACGCTTCATCCCCGGTGAGTTGTTCACCGACCCCGGCCACCACGAACTCAACACCGGTAGGCGCACCCACACCTTGGTGGTGAAAAACAGCGGCGACCGCCCAATTCAAGTGGGCTCGCATTACCACTTCGCCGAAACCAACACGGGTTTGCTGTTTGACCGTGCGGCTGCCCGCGGCATGCGCTTGAACATCGCTTCAGGCACCGCGGTGCGCTTTGAGCCCGGCCAAGAACGCACCGTGGAATTGGTGGACTACGCCGGAACGCGCGAGGTCTAT
>CANFPJ010000146.1 GCA_947448885.1 Comamonadaceae bacterium | reverse complement strand
CCCATCAGGGCCAGATAGTCGGATGCACTCTCGGGCCAGGGCCAAGGGGTGTCGGGGGTTTTGAGCACCAGCGCCACGCCCACCAAGGCCAGGGCCAAACGCCACAAAGCGCCTCGGGTGGGGCGCTCGCCCAGCACCCACCAAGCGATGGGGATGGACCAGGCGGGCATCACATAAAACAGCAGCACCACCCGCACCACGTCGCCGGTGGCCACCGCCCAGTTGAAGCCCACATTGGTCAAGCCGGCCGCGATCATCAGCGTCCACAGCGCGGGGGTGTTGAGCAGCTGTTGCCAAGCGGCGGGTTTCCAAAAGCTCAGCACCACCAAGGCCAGGCCAAAAATCAGGCCACTCGACCACAACGGGTGCAAGCCCAGGGCCTGCATTTCGCGCAAGGGCCACCACGACAAACCCCAGACCAAGGCGTTGAGCAGCAGGCCCAAGACCGGCCAAGTGGGGCGGGCGTGCATGTGCAGGGGGGTTAGCCGTGCGAATGGTCGTCGCGGGCGATTTTCATCAAGCGATCGACCTCGGCGGCGTGGTGCACGGTGTTGGATGCATGCCAGCGCTGAATGAGCCACATGTTGCCGGCCACGATCAGGCCAAAGCCGGTGATGGCACCAAATGCGCTCAGGCCCATGCCAGTGGAGAAGGTGTACAAAAAGCCCAGCGCCAAAATGCACGCTTGTTCGTTGAAGTTTTGTACCGCGATGGAGCGGCCCGCGCCCATGAGGCTGTGGCCCCGGTGTTGCAGCAAGGCGTTCATGGGCACCACCAAAAAGCCGCCCAAGCCACCCAGCATGATCAAAAACGGCGCGGCCACCCAGACGTTGTCGATGAAGTTCATGCCCAGCACCACCACGCCCATGGCAATGCCCAGGGGCATGACGCGGGTGGCGTGGTGCAGCTTCATGCGCATGGAGGCGATGACCGCGCCCACGGCCGTGCCAATCGCCACCACGCCGACCAACCCCGAAGCCTGGGTGGTGG
The DNA here is from genome assembly GCA_947448885.1 of Comamonadaceae bacterium. Taxonomy (GTDB): domain Bacteria; phylum Pseudomonadota; class Gammaproteobacteria; order Burkholderiales; family Burkholderiaceae_C; genus Limnohabitans. Next base: position 6,147 of record CANFPJ010000146.1, on the reverse strand, counting down.
TGTAGCCCAGGGCTGCGGCGCTCCAGGCCAGCACGATGTAGCGCAGGTTGCCGCTGACGCCCCAAAACAAGGTGGTGGTGGACAAGGAGATTTGGCCCAACTTGTCGCGCCACAGCAGCAGGTTGCAGCGCCAAAAGTCGGGGACCAAGGCGGCCAAGTTGTAGCCCAGGCTGTGGCTGGTGTCGCTGCGCAGGGGGATCATGTCCACGCCGGTGTGGGGGATGCGGGTGTTGAACCAAGCGGCCAGGGCGTAAATGAATACCAGGATGCAAATCGCCGCTTCAGGCGCGGTGTCCACACCGGTGTCGATCAGCGGAAAGTCCAGGGTCAGCAACCAGCCCGACAGGTGTGGCCCGACCAGTTGGCCGCCCACCAGCACGCCCAAAATGATCGAGGCAATGGTCAAGCCTTCGATCCAGCCATTGGCCTTGACCAGCATCGAGGCGGGCAGCAGTTCGGTCAAGATGCCGTATTTGGCGGGCGAGTAAGCGGCCGCGCCCAAACCGACGATGGCATAGGCCATCAAGGGGTGCGAGCCAAACAGCATCATCAAGCAACCCACCACCTTGATGGCGTTGCTGACAAACATCACATCGCCTTTGGGCCGCGAGTCGGCAAACGCCCCCACAAACGGCGCGAGCACCACGTAAAACAAGGCAAACATGGGCACCAGGGCGGCGCGTTGCCATTCGGCGCCACCCGAGGCCTTGATCAGCTCCACCGCCGCCACAAACAAGGCGTTGTCGGCCAGCGAGCTGAAAAACTGCGCCGCCATGATGGTGTAAAAACCGCGCTTCATGCCAAACAAAGGTTGGGGGTGGGGGGGAGGTGCATCGCGGCTTGTGATGGGTGTGTCAGCGCCAGATCTGCGCCGCACGGGTTGTTGTTGTTTTGAGCACCGTGGTTCAATGCCGGGTTTATAACATGCGCCTGCGACAATGCCCCCGCCATGCCCCGCCCCATCCACGCCACCATCCACCTGGAAGCCTTAAAGCACAACCTCGCTGTGCTGCGCGCGCGCGCGCAAGATGCGCGGGTCTGGGCGGTGGTCAAGGCCAATGCCTATGGCCACGGCATCGAGCGGGTGTTTGAGGGCTTGCGCGGCGCCGACGGCTTTGCCTTGCTGGACTTGGACGAGGCCCAGCGCGTGCGCGACCTGGGCTGGCGCGGGCCCATTTTGTTGCTCGAAGGGGTGTTTGAGCCGCGCGACCTGGAGCTGTGCTCGCGCCTGGACCTGTGGCACACCGTGCATTGCGACGCGCAAATTGACATGCTCAGCCGCCACAAAACCCAAGTGCCCCAACGGGTGTTTTTGAAAATGAATTCGGGCATGAACCGCTTGGGCTTTGCCCCGGGCCGCTTTCGCGCCGCCTGGAGCCGCTTGAACGCCTTGCCCCAGGTGGACGAGGTGTCGCTCATGACCCACTTCAGCGACGCCGATGGCGAGCGCGGCATTGCCCACCAAACCGCCGTGTTTGCCCAGCATTGCCAAGACCTGCCTGGCGAGCGCAGCCTGGCCAACAGCGCCGCCTTGCTGCGCCACCACCAGGACGCCAGTGTGATGGCCGACTGGGTGCGCCCGGGCATTGCCCTGTATGGCAGCTCGCCCGATCACCCGCAAAACCAGGTGGCGCACTGGGGTTTGCGCCCCACCATGAGCCTGCGCAGCCAGCTCATTGGCCTGCAAACCTTGGCCGCCGGCGACAGCGTGGGCTACGCCTCGACCTACCGGGCCGCCGCCCCGCAACGCATGGGCGTGGTCGCCTGTGGTTACGCCGACGGTTACCCGCGCCTGTGCCCCACGGGCACGCCGGTGCTGGTGGGTGGCGTGCCCACCCGCACCTTGGGGCGGGTGAGCATGGACATGATCGCTGTGGATCTGGAGCCCGTGATCCAAGCCGGTGCCAACCCCCTGGTGGGCACGGCGGTCACCCTGTGGGGGCAAGACGCGAGCGGTGCGGTGCTGCCCATCGACGAACCCGCAGCTGCGGCGGGCACCATTGGCTATGAGTTGATGTGCGCCCTGGCCACCCGTGTGCCGGTGAGCACCGACGCCTGAGACCCTTTCTAACAACGAACGACAAGCCCCCAAGGACTGGATGAAAACTGCGAATCGCGCGCCCGTGTTGGCGTATGCCCTGACGATTTTTTTGAGCGCGTTTTTGCTCTTCCAAGTGCAACCCCTGATGGGCAAGATGATCTTGCCCTGGTTTGGCGGCTCGGCGTCGGTGTGGACCACCTGCATGTTGTTTTTTCAATCGCTGCTGCTGCTGGGTTACCTCTACACCCATTGGTTGGTGCGCCACCTCACCCCGGCGCGGCAAAGCGCGTTGCATGTGGTGCTGCTGCTGGCGTGTTTGTGGCTGCTGCCCATCACCCCCAGTGAGGCATGGAAACCCGACGGCGCCGAAAACCCCACTTTGCGCATTTTGGGTTTGTTGACCGCTTCGATTGGCCTGCCCTACTTTGTGCTGTCCACCACCGGCCCCTTGGTGCAAGCCTGGTTTGCCCGCGAACAGACAGGGCTGGTGCCGTACCGCTTGTTTGCCCTGTCCAATTTGGGCTCGATGTTGGCCTTGCTGGCCTACCCTTTGGCGGTCGAGCCGCTGCTGCCCACGCGGGCGCAGTCGTGGGCCTGGTCGGGTTTGTTTTTGTGCTTTGTGGCGGCTTGCGCTTACTTGGCCTGGCGTGGCCGGGGCCATGGCGTGCCCAACGCCAGCCTTGCGTCCGCCGGAGCCGACGCAGCTGCCCCAGGCGGCACCAGCGTGTCTTGGGGCCAGCGCGGCTTGTGGGTGGCCTTGGCCGCTTGCCCGTCCATATTGATGGTGGCCGACACCAGCTTTTTGACCGAAAACATCGCGCCCATTCCCATGCTGTGGGTTGCGCCCTTGGCTTTGTACCTGCTGTCGTTCATCTTGTGCTTTGAGGGTCAAGGCTGGTACCGCCGCACCCTGTGGCTGCCCTTGTTTGTGGTGGCATTGGGCCTGCTGGCGTATTTACCCACCTTGGGCATTGGCGAGTGGCCGATTGCCACCACCGTGGGTCTGAACCTGTGTGCCTTTTTGGTGGTGTGCATGGTTTGCCATGGCGAGCTGGCCAAACAGCAACCCGCCAGCCAACACCTCACCATGTATTACCTGATGCTGTCGGTGGGCGGCTTTCTGGGTGGCTTTTTTGTCGGTGTGGTTGCGCCTTATGGTTTTGACAGCAACTACGAGCTGTCGGTCGGCTTGGTGCTCAGCGCGGTGGTGGTGATGGCCGTGTTGCTGGGGCGGTATGGCCAGTGGCCCCCCATGGGCCGTGGCCCTTTGTGGGTGGGGGGCTTGGCCTTGGTGCTGGGCTTGGGTGTGGTGCGGGTGCAAGACCACCAGGAAGACAACCAGGGCGTGGCTTGGATGGCGCGCAATTTCTATGGCGCGCTCAAGGTGTACGAGGTCACCGATGGCGGTTACCTGAGCATGCTGCACGGCCAGATCATCCACGGCCAGCAATTCACCGACGAGCAGCGCCGACGCCAACCCACCAGCTACTACACACCTAACGCAGGCGCTGGCATGGCGCTGCTGGCCAAGGCCGCGCAGGGCCCGATCAAAGTGGGCGTGGTGGGTGTGGGCGTGGGCACCTTGGCCACCTATGGGCGTGCGGGCGACGAGTACCGCCTGTACGACATCGACCCCTTGGTGATCCAAATGGCGCAGCAAAGGTTCACTTTTTTGCGCGACACCGCTGCCCGCACCGAGGTGGTGTTGGGCGACGCGCGCTTGCAACTCGAGCGCGAAAGCGCCCAGGGTTATGACGTGTTGGTGGTCGATGCATTTTCGGGCGACTCGGTGCCCATCCACCTGCTCACCCGCGAGGCGTTTGCGCTGTACTTCAAGCACCTCAAGCCCGACGGCGTGCTGGCCGTGCACATCACCAACCGGTTTTTGGACCTGTTGCCAGTGTTGCAAACCGCCGCCACCCACCTGGGCAAAACCGCCCGTTTGGTCGAGCACGAGGGCCGACGCAGCGAGCTGTCGTTTTCATCGCGCTGGGTGTTGGTCAGTGGCGACGCCACGTTTTTTGACCAGCCCGCCTTGCAAGCCGCCCAAGCCATCGAACCCCGGGCTGGCTTTGTGCCTTGGCGCGATGACTACAGCAGTTTGTTGTCGGTGCTCAAGTGAACCGCTGGTTTTCCTGCGCAGGCCTTACCTTGACCATGGCTCACTGCCAAACCCTGCGCGGTGATTGGAAGTCTTTGGCCCACCTGGAGATGTGGCGCCATATTTTTTTGGGCGCCATGTTGGCATGGTTTGCCGCCTCTTCGACGGCGCACACAAGCATGCTGATAGGCAACTCATCGATCAGGGTTGCCATGTGCGCACGCTTGTTGGGGGGGATGGCCCCGCTGGCGAGGGCATCAAAAAGCTCTTGGGCGCTGATGGGCTCCTTGTAGCTGACGCTGGATGAGCGGCTCGCCATGACCAAGGCATTTTTGGGGCGGCCCAATGGGCTTGCTTGTAGCTCAATGCCCAAAACAGCCATGAGATGCAAGCCTTTGACCATGCCCAGGTCGTTGAGCGCGTTGTTCTCAAACAAGTTGATCGTCGTTCGCGATAGGCCTGTCAGGTTGGCCATTTGGGCCTGACTCAAACCAAGCGCTAATCTTCTGGCGCGCACCAGGGCGCCCAAGTCCATTAAATTCATTAAGGCCTCTATATTTTTGTTTAATATACTAAACAAAAATACAAAAGACAAGTGTCCGATCGGCCGCTCAAGCCTTCCTCAAACCCAGCGCCATCACCGCACCGACCACCAACACAGCGCCCAGGATTTGGATGGGGGCGATGTGCTGGCCCAGCACCGCCCAGGCCAGCACCAGGGCGAACACCGGTTCGACGTTCATGATGGCCGAGTGGACGGACACACCCAGTTTGGGCAGCACGGTGAACATGATGGTGAAGGCGGTGCCATAGAGAAAAGTGAGCGCCGCCATGCCGCCCCAGCCCATGGTGGTTTGGGGCCAGTGCGGACCACCTTGACCGGCCATCACGGCCAAGGCCACCACGCCGCTCAAGGACATGGTGGCAATGGTGCGCACCCGCCCGTCCATGCCCTGGGTTTCGTGTTGGGTCCACACCAGTGCCAGGCCAAACACGGCACCAGCGCTGATGGCAAAGGCCACCCCCACGCCCATTTGCTGCCATTGGTCGGCCGCACCCAGGCCAGAGCTGGCACCCATCACATCCAGCGCCAGTGCCAGGCCCAACAAAATGACCGGCATGGCTTGCAGCACCGCGCGTTCGGTGCGCCGGCCGTACAGCACGCGGTCCCAAAAGGCGGTCCACAGCGGGTAGGTGTTGAAGCCCAACAAGGCCAAGGCCACGGGCAAGCGCGCCACCGACGAATACAGGCACTGGCTTTGCAAGCCAATCGCCAAGCCCACGATTAGCAAGCCTTTGCGTTGCGACGCATTGGCTTGCCAGGGCACGCGGCCCAGCCACACCACCACCGCGAGCACGCTGGCGGTGACCCAGCTGCGCACGGCCACGCCCGTGGCCACGTCCATGCCGTCATTGAAGGCCAGCCGCGCCGCCACATGGTTGGCGCCCATCATCAAGGCGATGAGCACCAGGGTGAAAAATGCGACCCAGCCAACGGCCCGGGTGGATGCGGTCATGGGTGGGGTCGTCGCGGTTCAGGGGCTGCTGGGCGCGGGGTACAGGCCCAGGCCTTGGGCATGCACGCGGCTCAAGCCCAGCAAGGCGTCGGTGAAGGGCGTGTCCACCCCGGTGCGTTGACCCAGCTCGCGCACCGCGCTGACCAAGGCGTCCAGCTCGACCGCGCGGTGGGCCTCCACGTCTTGCAGCATGGACGATTTGAAGGCGCCCAGCTTGGCGGTGATGGCGTGGCGGTCTTCGGGTTGTTGGTCAATCGGCAAGCCCAGCCTTGTGCCAATCTGTTGGGCCTCGACCATGACGCGCGACATGAAGGCGCGCACCAGCGGGTCGACCAGCAGCCGGTCGGTGGTGGCGCCGGTGAAGGCGCTGATGGGGTTGACCGTCATATTGCCCCACAGCTTGTACCAAATGTCTTTTTGGATGTGGGTGGACAAGGTGGCGTCAAACCCCGCCGCGCACAGCAGGGCGACAGTGCGTTCGGCACGGT
>CANFPJ010000145.1 GCA_947448885.1 Comamonadaceae bacterium | reverse complement strand
GTTGGCGACAAACTGTTGCGGTGTGAGGCCAGCTTTTTCAGCGGCGATCATGATGGGCGCACCGTGGGTGTCGTCAGCACAAACAAAGTTCACCGCGTGGCCCTGCATCCGCTGGTAGCGCACCCAAATATCGGCCTGGATGTACTCCATCATGTGCCCGATGTGGAAGTTGCCATTGGCATAGGGCAGGGCGGTGGTGACAAATAAGCGGCGCTGGGTCATGGGGGTTCACTCGTTGCGAAGGGCGCGATTTTAGGCGCTGGCCCAAAGATTGTGGGGGAATGCGCCCCGCACCAGCGCCAGCCCAGGGCGCTTGGGTAGACTCTGCCGCTTTGCCAGGAGAGAACCATGTCCTTGAACGATGCCACCTTGCGCCAAGCAATCAGCACCGTGGTGGACCCCCACACCGGTCAAGACTTTGTTGCGAACAAGGCCCTGAAAGCCTTGCGCATCAACGGCTCAGACGTGTCGGTGGAGGTGGAAATGGCTTATCCCGCCAAAAGCCTGTTTCCCACTTTGCGCCAGCAATTGGTCACGGCCATCAAGCAAGTGCCGGGCGTGGGCCAGGTCAACGTGCAGTTGAGCAGCCGCATCGTGGCCCATGCCGCCCAGCGCGGCGTGCAATTGCTGCCCCAAGTCAAGAACATCATCGCGGTGGCGTCAGGCAAGGGCGGTGTGGGCAAAAGCACCACCGCCGTCAACCTGGCTTTGGCTTTGGCTTCCGAAGGGGCCAGCGTGGGTTTGCTCGACGCCGATATTTACGGCCCCAGCCAACCCATGATGATGGGCATTGAGGGCCGACCCGAGAGCAGCGACGGCAAAACCATGGATCCGCTGGAAAACCATGGCGTGCAAGTGATGTCGATTGGTTTTTTGGTGGCCAAAGACGAGGCGATGATTTGGCGCGGCCCCATGGCCACCCAAGCGCTTGAACAATTGCTGCGCCAAACCAATTGGCGCGACTTGGACTATTTGATCGTCGACATGCCCCCTGGCACCGGCGACATCCAACTCACCTTGAGCCAGCGCGTGCCCATGACCGGCGCCGTGATCGTCACCACGCCGCAAGACATTGCCTTGTTGGACGCCAAAAAAGGCATCAAGATGTTCGAGAAGGTGGGCGTACCCATCCTGGGCATTGTGGAAAACATGGCGGTTCACATTTGCAGCCAATGCGGCCACAGCGAGCACATTTTTGGCCACGAAGGCGGCAAGCGCATGGCCGAAGAATTTGGCATGCCCTACCTGGGCGCCTTGCCCCTGGATTTGAGCATTCGCTTGCAAGCCGACAGCGGCAAACCAACCGTGGTCTCCGACCCCGATGGTTCGGTGGCTGCCATTTATAAAGCCATTGCGCGCCAAGTGGCGGTGGGCGTTGCGGCCAAGGCCAAAGACTTTTCGGCCAAATTCCCCACCATCACGGTGTCCAAAGACACCTGAATAAACGCCTGCGTTTCACAGCTTGGAGAACATGAAGCCACGCAGCAATTGGTGGTGGGCCCATTCGGACAAAGCGTACCAAGCGGGCTCAGCGCGCAAGTTCCAGGCAATGAAAACCGCCAACACGGTGTTGTGTTTCCACATGGCCGGGCTGAGTTGGGTGGCGTAGCCGGGCGAGTCGATGAAGTCGTTTTGGTGCATCGCTGTCAGGCCCAGGCACAAAGCCGCCGTCAGTGCCAACAAATGCCTGCGCAACCAACCCGCCCAGCGTGGGTGGCCTTGGCGGCGCAAGCCGATCAAGACCGCCAGGCCCACCCCTTGGGCCAGGTTGAGCAAGCCAAAAAAAGAGGACAAACCCAGCGCAATGGGCGGTGTGATGGTGTTGCGGTAAGCGTTGTCCAGCATGTCGGTGGCGGTCGATGTCGGCAACGCTGGCGGCTGAGCCACCCAGCCTGATGCCGGGGCTTCAAAGTCAGACAGCGGCGTGCCCAATGCCGCCGCCGGAAACAAGGTTTTGACCGCCTCGCGCACGCTCAATGCCATGTTTGGCGTCCCCAAAGCTTCGCCTTTGATGCGCAATTGACCTTGCGCGCCCAAGTCGGCGATGTTGAGCAGGTAAACGCTGAGCTTCTTTTCGGCGATCGGTGCCGAGTCCACCAAATGGTCAATCACCATTTTTTGGAAATGCCACATCAGCGTCATGCCCAGGGCAAAACTCAGCACCACCGCTTGCCAGCGCTGGGCCATTCGCAAATCCAGCCACCGCAGCAGCAACATGCTCAAACCAAATCCGGCGATGATGCGGCCCCAAAACTGCAAGCCATCCAAATCATGGTCTGAAAGCACCACATCGGTCAGCTCCAGCATGCGGTGGTTGAACGACAACTCCACCAAGGCATACAACAGCAACACCCCCGCGAACCAGGCTTGGTCTTGCAAACTCACGGGCGGTTGCGGTTGGGGGTCGGTCATGGGAGGGGGATTATCTTTGATAAAGACCCCTTGGGTCGGCTTGCTGGGCCTCAAGGCCGATGGCGGTGCCTTACCATCGAGCAGAAATACAGGCTGATTCACCGCACTTTTTTGTTCCATGCAAAAGCTTTTCCAGTTCATTCTTGAACCTGGCTTGATGGCCACCTCGGCTGAGGGGCAAAACCGCCGCATGGCGGAATTGTTTGCCTGGGTGGGGTTCATCAACTGCGCCTTCGTGGCTTTGGTGCCCATGGCGCAATACCCATCGTGGGTGGTGGCCTTGGCTGCGGCCTTGTTTTTGGCCATGGTGATGTGCATTCGCAAATCCGCCCACCCGGTGTGGTGCATCCATGTGATGCTGGGTTTGGCCATGGCCTTGTTGTTTTACTTGGTGGTGCACACCGGCGGCGTGGTGTCCATCATGACAGTGTGGTTCTCTGGCTTGGCCCTGATCCCCTTTTTGCTGTTGCCCGTTCGGCAGGCTTTTGTGTGGCTGGGGCTGCAGACCCTGGGGCTGGGGGCCGTCTTGTCCTTGGATTTCGCGGGGTGGCCCATGGGGCAGGCCGACGCGCCAGACATGGTGGTGTGGGCCTGGGTCAACAAAGCGTTTGCAGTGGTGACCTTGATGGCCATCTTGTTGTACTTGGATCAGGTGCAACGCCAGCAACTGGATGTGTTGCAAGGGCAAAGCGACGAACTCAAGCGCACCCACGAGGATTTGGTGCGTGCGCAAAGCCACAAAGACGAGTTCATTGCGTCGGTGGGTCACGAATTGCGCACCCCGATGAATGCCATTTTGGGCCTCAATGGCGTGCTCAAAGACCAGTTGAACCACCACCCCCCCGATTTGGAGCGGGCTGAGGTGATTCGCCAATCCACCCAGCGCTTGTTGGCCTTGGTCAATGACATTTTGGATTTTTCGCAATTGCAGGCGCAGCGCATGCACTTGGGCAGCCAGCCTTATGCCTTGGCCCTGGGTGTGCAAGCCTTGTTGGCCCGGTTTGACAGCAAGCCGCGTTCGGCCCAGATTCAAATGCATTGCCACATGGACCCGAGCTTGCCCCCTTGGGTCATGCTGGATGCGAGGCGCTTTCACCAAATTTTGGAAAACTTGATCGACAACGCCCTGAAGTTCACCCGTGTGGGGCGCATTGAGTTGCGCTGCATGCCCTGTGACTTGGGCTTGCGGGTCGAGTTACAAGACACCGGCTTGGGCATGACCCCCGCGCAACAGACGCAGGTGTTCGGGCGTTTTTCCAAGGCCGAGTCCGATGATTTCAAGGGGCACCAAGGCACTGGCCTGGGTCTGTCCATTTGCGAAAAGCTGGTGCAACTCCAAGGTGGGCAATTGGGGGTTTCCAGCCAGTTGGGGGTGGGCTCAACCTTTTGGTTCGAGGTGCCCCTCGTGCTGGCACCGACGCCAGCGCTGGGGTCTTCCACGGCGGCGCACACCGCTTTGGGCAGTGGTGGGGCCTTGCGGTTTTTGATCGTCGACGATCACCCGGTGAATTTGCTGGTGGCCCAAAGCATGGTGCTGAAACTGTGGCCCAGCGCCACGGTCACCACCCTGGGGTCTGGTTCGCAGGCGTTGGCTTTTTTGGGCGAGCAAACCGTGGATGTGGTGCTGATTGACATGTTCATGCCCGACATGGATGGCTTGGCGCTGACCCAGGCCATTCGCGCCTTGCCAGGGCCCATCCACCACTTGCCGGTGTTGGGCATGACGGCCAGCCACCAAGCCATGGACTTGCAGCGCTGTTTTGAGGCCGGGATGAACAACGTGGTGCTCAAACCCATGGACATCCACAAGCTTCAAGACGCCGTGGACATGTGCTTTTGGGGCAAGGCGGAAGGGCATGTCCATGTGGGCTGATTTGCGCACCCATTGGCGCGCGCGCCAATGGACCGCCTTCTTTTTGATCCTCACGCCGCCGAATCTGCGCGCTGGGCGCTTGCCCTTTGTGTTTTTCTCTGGTCTGGTTTTGATCGCGGTGATCTGCATGCTGATGCTTTTCACCCCCCATGTGGGCAGCCAAGAAAGCCGGTACTCATTCATCGCCTTCATTGTCTTGAGTTTGTTGCTGCTCAATGCGGGCGTCTCCATCCCCAAAGTATTGATTTTGGTCGGCTGCTACGGCACGGTGCATGTGGGTTTGTCGGCTTATTTTGACCAGGGTATTTTTTCGCCACGCATCAACTGGCTGTACCTGATACCGATTTTGATGATCCACATCGATGGCCGCAAAGCCGGCTTGTTTTGGGCCGGCGTGGTGATGGCGGTGTTTTCGTTGATGGCCTGGCTCAACCATGGCCAAGCGCTGCCCCATTGGCTGCCCATGACCCGTGGTCATGATGTGTATGCGTTCTTGGTGTACGCAGTGACCGCCACCAGTTTGATTGTCATCACCTTGACCTACCAGCGCTTCAACGCCAAAGCCATTCAGGCCTTGCGCCTGAGCAACCAAGAGTTGGAAGCGCGGCGCCAGGATTTGCAGAAAATTTTGGACATCCGCGATCGGTTCATCTCCTCGGTCAGCCATGAACTGCGCACGCCCATGAACGCGATCATGGGTTTCAACGATTTGCTGTGCGAGAACCAAGCTGGCAATGCCAAGGCCATGGAAGTTTTGGCGCTGACCCAGCAGTCGGGTGAACACTTGATGACGGTGATCAACGATGTGTTGGACTATTCGCAGTTTCAATCTGGCAAGCTGGCGGTCAACCCCGAGTCGTTTGAACTGCGCAAAACCATCGACAACGCCACGGGTTTATTTGCCCATCGCTTGAGCAGCATGAAGCTGGATTTCTCCCACCACGTGGCCCCCGCCTTGCCCACCTGGATTTGGGCCGATCGCCATCGCTTGATGCAAATATTGGTCAATTTGCTGGGCAATGCGATCAAGTTCACACCGCATGGCCATGTGCGCTTGTCGGTCAAGGCGCATGGTTCATTGGTATTGTTTGAAGTGGAAGACACCGGCATTGGCATCGCACCAGAAAAACTCCAGCATGTGTTTGACCGTTTTTCCCAAGCCACGGCCCAAACCCAAAACCTGTACGGTGGCAATGGGTTGGGTTTGACCATCTCCAAGCGCTTGGTTGAACTCATGGGCGGCACCATCGGTGTGCGCAGCAGCTTGGGCCAGGGCAGTTGTTTTTGGTTCCAATTGCCACTCCAAGCGGGCCAAGCCACATTGCAAGCACAAAGCGCCGACCCGATGCAAGTGAACTTGCGCCAAACGCCTTGGCGTTTTTTGGTGGTCGACGATGTGCAGATCAACCGCATGTTGTTGCGCCAAATGTTGTTGTTGGAATGTCCCCAGGCCCACATCACCGAAGCGATTCACGGTGTGGAGGCGCTGCAAGCGATGCAGCAGGGGCCCTTTGACTTGGTGTTCATGGACATGTTGATGCCAGAGATGGATGGCATCGAGGCGTGCCAGCGCATTCGATCGGATTTGCCGGTGCCTGCCTGCCAAACCCCAGTGCTGGGGCTGACGGCGAATGTCAACACGAACGACAAAGAGCGTTTTTTGGTAGCTGGCGCCAACGGTTTTTTGCTCAAGCCTTTTGCCCGCAAAGACCTGATGCAAGTCACCCAGGGTCTGCTGGTGGGCGGCACACATCCACCCATTGCCCCTGGGTGATGCGCGCCAGCAAGCTCACCGATACCCGAACTGCGCTGTTGACCGATCCGGCAGCGGGCAACACTTCGTCAAAGGCTTGCAAAGATTCATCCAAGTAAATGGGCATGGCCTGTGCCAGCCCAAACGGGCACACACCGCCCACCGGGTGGCCGGTGATGTCGGCCACCACATCGGGATTGAGCATCTTGCCTTTGCCCAGGGCTGTTTTGAATTTGGCGTTGTCGATGCGGGCGTCACCACGCGCGACCAACAACACCACGCGCCGGTCATGCAGTTCAAAGGCCAAGGTTTTGGCGATGCGGCCTGGCTCCACCCCATGGGCCGCCGCCGCCAAGGCCACGGTGGCCGTGTTTTCGGCGGTCTCCAAAATCGGGATGTTGAGGTTCAAGGCTTCGAAATGCGCTTTGACGGATGCCACGCTCATGCCAAGGGTCCTGTGTGTGGGGGCGGCACCATGATAGCCAAGGAAAAAGCCCCGGGTTTGGGCGTGTGGATCGGGTTAGCATTGCCCTCAGTATGAAAACCGTTCAGCTCGGCAGCCCCGAACATTTGCGCGACAGCGCCCGGCGTGCGCGCAAACAAGTCAAAGGCCGTGTGCCCGATGCCCAGGCCTTGGTGGCGGTGCGATCGCTGCTGGGCCAAGCCCCACAGGATGGGTATCCACGCGATGGGTTGATTGAACATTTGCATCTGTTGCAAGACGCCCATGGCGGATTGCACAAAAGCCATTTGGTGGCCTTGGCCCAGCTCATGCGATTGAGCTTGTCACAGGTCTACGAGGTGGCCAGTTTTTACCACCACTTTCACATCTTGGATGAAGGCCAAGCCGCTCCGTGCTTGACCCTTCGGGTGTGTGACGGGCTCTCGTGCAGCATGGCCGGTGCCGATGCTTTGTTCGATCAATTGCAAGCGCAGGTGGACCCAGGGGTTCATGTGCTGCGTGCGCCTTGTGTGGGGCGTTGCGAAACCGCGCCGGTGGCGGTGGTGCACCAGCGTGCTGTGGTCCATGCCACGGTGGATGCGGTGAAAGCCTGTGTGGCAGCAGGTTCTTTTCCGCAGGCACCCACGGCCCCACAAGCTTGGCCCCAAGCGCCGCAAGCTTGGTGTGAGCCTGCCCACCC
>CANFPJ010000144.1 GCA_947448885.1 Comamonadaceae bacterium | reverse complement strand
GACAAGCCCAAATAAATTTCATCGACGATGGTGACGCCGCCACGTTCTTGCACCCATTGGTCGATGTCACGCAGGGTTTCCGGGTGGATGGAGGTGCCGGTGGGGTTGGAGGGGCTGGCCAGCAGCACGCCTTTGGTTTTCGGTCCCCAAGCTTTCCGCACTTGAGCGGCATCGAGCTGATAGCGTTGCGCTGCGCTGGTGGGCAGCAAGACAGCCCGCCCGCCCGCCGCTTGCACAAATTGGCGGTTGCAAGGATAGCTGGGGTCGGGCAGCAGCATCTCGTCGCCTTCGTCCACCAAGGCCATGCAGGCCAGGTGCAGGGCCGCCGAGGCGCCCGCCGTGACCACAATTCTTTCTGGGGCCACAGCCAAGTCCCAACGCTGGGCATACCACTGGCTGATGCGTTCGCGCAGCGCCAGCAATCCCAGGGCATGTGTGTATTGGGTCTGGCCATCTTGAATGGCTTGTTGGGCCGCCGCTTGCACCAAGGGCGGTGCCGTGAAGTCGGGCTCGCCGATGTTGAGCGCGATCATGGGGCGGTCGGTGTGGGCGAATTGCTGCGCCAACCGCGCCGCGGTCTTGCCCATTTCCATCACATAAAACGGCTCAATGCGTTGGGCGCGTTGCGACAGTTTCATGGCGTGTGGCATGGTGGTGTGTGGGGTCAACCTCGCGCCAAACCCGCCTCACGGTCGGCTTGTACCTCTTGCGGGCGCAATTGCGCGGCCAAGCCATTGAGCACGGCGTTGATGTATTTGTGGCCATCGGTGCCACCAAACTCTTTGGCCAGTTCAACGCATTCGTTGATCGCCACGCGCCAAGGCACGTCTACGCAGTGCTGAAGTTCATAAGCCCCGATCCACATGATGGCGTGCTCCACCGGCGATATCTCCAGCATGCGCCGGTCCAGCAAAGGGGTGATCAGCACATCCAAGGCGGCACTGTGTTGGGCACAGCCTTCAAGCAGCGCCATGTAATGGTCGGGATCGGCTTTGTGAAAGCCAGCGAGCTCGCGGGTGAAGGCGTCCACCGCTGCCACGTCGTTGCCACCAACTTGAACTTGGTAAAGCGCTTGCAGGGCAAATTCGCGCGAGCGGCTGCGGGGTGTTTTGCTGCCGGCCTTGCGCGCGCCGGTTTGGGTGGTGCCGGTGCGGATTTGGCGCGGGGGGCGCACGGTGCTCAACGCAAACGCTCCAACAACAAAGCCATTTCGATGGCCACCCGGGCCGCGTCGCGGCCCTTGTCGGTTTGGCGCGCCACGGCCTGGGCCATGTTTTCGGTGGTCAAGATGGCGTTGGCGATGGGGATGCCATGGTCCAAACCCACCCGGGAGACGCCGGCGCCGGATTCGTTGGCGACCAACTCAAAGTGATAGGTCTCGCCACGCACGATGCAACCCAAGGCGATCAAGGCATCAAAGTCATCGCGTTCGGCCAAGGCTTGCAAAGCCAAAGGCACTTCCAGAGCACCGGGCACCTGCACGGTTTCGATGTTCTCCAGTGCCACTTGGTGGGCTTGCAGTTCGATCACGCAGGCCTGGTGCAGCGCATCGGTGATGTCGGCATTGAAGCGGGCTTGCACAATGCCAATGCGCAAGCCTGCACCATTGAGTTGCGCAGTTTGGGGTGGGTTTTGTGGGGTGAACATGGCCGCTCCAAGGGTTCAGGTCAGGCGCTGTCGCCAGGGATCAGGTAGCCGGTGATTTCCAGGCCATAACCAGTCATGCTGGGCATGCGCCGCGGCGTGCCCATCAAGCGCATGCGTTGCACACCGCATTCACGCAGGATTTGGGCCCCCACGCCATACGAGCGCAAGTCCATACGGCCGCGCTCGGGGCCATGGGCCGAGCGGGCGGTGCCATCAAACTGGGCCAGCAATTGCTGGGCCGATTCGCCGCAATTGAGCAGCACCACCACACCGCAGTTGTCCTGGTCAATGCGTTGCAAGGCCGCGTCCAGGCTCCACGAATGCATGGTGCGCCCGACCTCAAGGGCGTCGAGGACCGACAAAGGCTCGTGCACCCGGGCCAAGACCGGTGTGCGTGCATCCCACTGTCCACGCACCAAGGCCAGATGCACATCCCCGGAATTGGGCTCTTGAAACGCATGCGCTTGAAAAACGCCGTGCGCGGTGTTCAAAGCGCGGCTGCCGACTTTGCTGACCAAAGACTCGGTTTTGCTGCGGTGCTCGATCAGGTCGGCGATGGTGCCTATCTTCAGGCCGTGCTCGGCTGCAAACAGTTGCAGATCGGGCAAACGCGCCATGGTGCCGTCGTCTTTCATGATCTCGCAGATCACGCTGCTGGGGCTGCACCCGGCCATGCGGGCCAGGTCGCATCCGGCTTCGGTGTGGCCCGCGCGCATCAGCACGCCGCCATCCACCGCTTGCAATGGGAAAACATGGCCGGGTTGGACCAGGTCTTGGGCGCGGCTGTTGGCCGCCACCGCGACTTGAACGGTGCGTGCCCGGTCGGCCGCCGAAATGCCGGTGGAGACGCCCTCGGCGGCCTCGATGGAAACGGTGAAGGCGGTGCCGTGGGAGGTACCGTTGCGCATCGTCATGGGTGGCAGGCCCAGGTATTGGCAGCGTTCACGGGTGAGGGTGAGGCAAATCAAACCACGGCCAAAGCGGGCCATGAAGTTGATCGCCTCTGGGCTCACGTGGTCGGCGGCGAGCACCAGGTCGCCTTCGTTTTCGCGGTCTTCTTCGTCGACCAAGATCACCATGCGGCCAGCGCGAAGCTCGGCCACGATGTCTTCAACAGGGGAGATGGGTATGGGTTTTAAAGCTGCATTCATGGGTGGGGAGGTGCCAAGCTGGCATCGCTGCGCAACATGCGCTCGACATAGCGGGCAATGAGATCGATTTCCAAATTGACTTTTGACCCGACTTGGAGCCGGTGCAAAGCGGTGTTTTGCACCGTGTGGGGAATCAGGTTGATGCTGATTTCGGTGCCATCGGCCTGGTCGAGGACGCGGTTAACGGTGAGGCTCACCCCATTGACGGTGATCGAGCCTTTGTAGGCCAGGTATTTGCCCAGATCGGCGGGGGCCAACAGGCGCAATATCCAGCTTTCACCGACCGGTTCAAATTGAACCACGCTGCCCATGCCATCGACATGCCCTGACACCAGATGCCCGCCCAAGCGGTCGTTGGCACGCAGGGCTTTTTCCAGATTGACTTCGCCCAAGCCGTCCAGGCCGCTGGTTTTGTCCAGCGACTCGGCGGAGATGTCAATGCAAAAGCGGTTGTCTTGGGGTTGCAGGTCGGTGACGGTCATGCATGCGCCGTTGATGGCGATGCTGTCGCCCAGGCCCACATCGGCCAAATAGCCATCGGGCACGGACAGGCTCAGGCGCTTGCCGTGTTGTAAAGAGCGACCCAGGTCGTGGACGTCGACGATGCGACCCACGCCGGTGATGATTCCGGTGAACATGTGCGTATTCTCGCAGGGTTCAGCGCAGCAACCTGGCCATCAAGCGCAGATCGTCGCCAAAGGGGGTGGTGTCGACCCAGCGCCAGCGGATGGCCGCCTCCAGGCTGTCCAGGGCGGGCAATTGGGCCATGCCGTGGCCAGGCCCGAGCAGGCACGGTGCCAAATAAATCAGCAATTCGTCCACCAGGCCTTCGCGCAGCCACGAGCCGTTAAGTTTGTGGCCGGCTTCGATGTGCAACTCGTTGATGCCACGCTGGCCCAAATCGGCCAATAAAGCGGCCAAGTCCACTTTGCCGCTGGGGTTGGCCAGCAGGGTGGTTTGCGCGCCGCGTTGGCTCAAGGCCTCGCGCGCGTTTGCGTTGTCCTGTGCGCCGTAAACCCAAACCGGCCGCTGGGGGCCCCACAGCGCGGCGTTGAGGGGCGTTTGCCATTGGCTGTCCACCACCACCAAAGGCGGCTGCCTGGGGGTGTCGACCAGGCGCACATCGAGCAAGGGGTTGTCTTGCAGCACCGTGCCCACCCCAGTCAAGACCGCACAGGCGCGGGCGCGCCAGTGGTGCCCGTCTTGGCGTGCGGCTGGCCCGGTGATCCATTGGCTGACACCGTTGCTCAGGCTGGTTTGGCCGTCCATCGACGCCGCCACCTTCATGCGCACCCAGGGCAAGCCGGTTTGCATGCGCTTGAAAAAACCAATATTGATCTCCTGCGCGCGCGCTTGGCCCAGACCCAAAGTCACCTCGATGCCAGCTGCACGCAAACGGGCCACGCCTTGCCCCGCCACCAGGGGATTGGGGTCTTGGACGCTGATGACCACCCGGGCCACCTCGGCTTGGATCAGCGCATCGCAACACGGCGGTGTGCGGCCGTGGTGGCTGCAGGGTTCTAGGGTGACATAGGCGGTGGCGCCACGGGTGTCATGGCCCGCTTGCCTCGCCTGTTGCAAGGCCATGACTTCGGCATGGGCTTGTCCCACGGCCTGGGTGTGGCCTTGGCCAATGCTTTGACCCAGGGGAGAAACCAGCACGCAACCCACGCGGGGGTTGGGGGCAGTGATGTAGAAGGCTTGTTCGGCCAAGCGCAGGGCCTGGTCCATCCAAAATGCATCGCGGTCAGACATAACGCTGATTATCAGCGGCCCCAACATTCTTTGGCCGACAGGCTGGCGTATTGCACGCCTTGCTCACCCAAATGGTTCAGGGTCAACACACCGCATGCATCAGGTGCTTGGCTGGCTTGCGGCACGGCTTGCAGCGCAAAGGTGTTGGCAGTGGGGTCGGTTTGCAGTTGAATTTGGTAGGCCCCGCCAGAAATTTGTAGGAGGGCGGTGGGCACTTGTTGTGAGGTGGGGTAAGAACCTTGGATGGCCGCGGCTCGCTCCAACCATTGGGCGGTTTGCATCAAGCTCAGTTTGACCAGCTGGCGCTGACCCCGTCGCAAATGGTTTTGGTATTGGGGCACCGCCCAACTCATGACCACGGCCAGCAGGGCCAGCACCAAGAGTGTTTCCATCAAGCTCAAACCAGACTGCTGGCGAATTCTCATGGCAGGACCTCATGCCAACTCAGCCAACGCCCGTCCGCGGTGGTGTCGCTTGCCCCTTGCCACCAAGCTTGCAAGACGATGGGCGCAGACCGCGGCGAGGCTTGGGCCAGGGCCGTGATGCGCCACAGCGGGGTGGTCTGGGTGGCGTCAGCACTGGAGAAAGCCTCCAACCAATAGCCACTGCGCTCAGCCAAAGTGGGGTTGATTGGACTGTCCCAAACGGGACCCCCGCCGGTGTACTGGCCATAGCGTGCAGCCGTGCTCAAGCGCTGTAGCCACTGTGTGGCTGAGGTGGACTCCAAGGTATCGGGCGCGCAAATGCCATCCATGCACAGGCCAGACGGCAAGGCTTTTTTCAACTGCGCCAAACCGGCGCTGGTGTGGGGTATGAAAGGGGTGCTCGACAAGGCCGCTGGCGCTGGCGTGCTGTGGCGTGTGTCCTTGATGGCCGCAAAGCTGGCCAGCAAATCCTGTTCGGCTTCTCGCAACAAGGCTTCGGCGGCCCAGCGTGCCCGCAACTCGTCGCCATCACTGCGCAGCAAATTGGCATGCAACCACAAGCCCCGCGACAACGACATGGCGCTCAAAGCACCCAGACCCAACACGGCCATCACCGTGGGCAAAGCCCAGCCTTGATGGGTGCGTTGGGGGTGTTTCATGGAGCTGGTTTGGCCGTTTGGCGCCAGGCAAAAACTTGGCGTTGCACCCAACGCACGCGGCCATCGTTGGGCAGGCTTTCGCCGCGACAACCTTTCAAGGTGTTGGGCATGGCCTTTGTGACCGGTGCGCCCGTGCGGCGAATGCACACTTCCACGGCCAACACTTGGTTGGGAACCATGCCCGCTTGGGCTGGCACCCATTGCAACTGGGCCAAGCCATTGCCATCCATGGTGCGTTGCGC
Source organism: Comamonadaceae bacterium (assembly GCA_947448885.1). Classification (GTDB taxonomy): domain Bacteria; phylum Pseudomonadota; class Gammaproteobacteria; order Burkholderiales; family Burkholderiaceae_C; genus Limnohabitans. The sequence continues at coordinate 1,301 of CANFPJ010000144.1, read as the reverse complement.
ATAGCGCAATTGCAGGTCCTCGATGCCCTCGGCCAAGGCCTGTGCGCTGGCGCTGGGGTTGGCATCATCAAGACAGGTCAACTCAGATTTGGTGTTGACGGTGAAACGGTTTCGCAAGTTGCTGTTGCTGCCTTTGATGTTGCCTTGGCAGTCCCGTCCTTCCAGGCTGCGCAGGTGGGCCGTGGTCAAGCTGTCTGCTTGTGTGCCCGTGCCATCTGTGGCAGCCCACATGGGCGTGGGGGTGGACAGAGCAATCAGGCCCGCAGCGACCTGCGTTGCCTGTGCCGCACCGGCTTGCCGGATGTGTTGACCCAGGGTGCGCCACACCCAGCTCATTTGTTGGGTTTGTTGCAGGCCCTCATGGGTCAGGGTGTGGTTTTGTTGCGCAAAACCCCAAGCGCTCATCGCGGCCAAGACCACCATGGCCGCCAAGGCTTGTCCCACCAGCCAATCGGCCAGGCTCAAACCGGTTTGACGAGCCCCCGCTCTCGAGATGACCCGTCGCGAGCCTTGGGATGGCATTTTCATGGCCGCACATGCACCCAAAAGCAGCGATGCTGAGCCGGGCAGTTCAAGCCTGCGGGTGGGTTGGTGGGTTCCATCAGGGTTTGATCCAGGTTGCGCCAAGCCAAGGCAATGCCGATGTGCCGTGGATCGGATGGCGAAGGCCAGATGTGGGTTTGTGCGCCGGGCAGGCGGATTTGTACTTCACGGGTCCATGCCCACAGATCGGCCCAAGCCCATTCGACCAAGGCGCAGGGTTGGTTGTTGCAGTCCACGTTGTTGGGCGCTTGGCCCCAGCTCAAGCGATAGGCGTCCAATTGCCCTCGGTTGGCGCGCATGCGTTCGGCCATGTCTTGGACCAGCCAAGCGGCTTGTTCCGTGCTGTGCTGATGGCGCCAGGCCTGGACCGACTTGCCTTGCAGCCACAGCAAACCCAGAACGCCTAAGGAGAGCATGCCCAAAGCCACCAAGGCCTCGGTCAAGCCCCAGCCCGAACAACGGCTGTTGTCCGCAGCGTTGACCTTCAGTTGCTGCATTTGTCACCCGCTTGCCAACGCACCCGACCCGCAGCGCTGATGCAAACCGTGTTGGCCACTGAGCTGCGCAAGTCGTTTTGGGGCCTGAACACAAAGCTGTCGCCCACCGTGCTCGGCTCTCCCCGGCGGTTGATGCTGAGTTTGTCGGTCCCCAGGTTGTGCAGCATGGTCACGCCCTCAGGCAAGCTTTGCTGCGCCAGGGTTTTGTCGTCCAAGGTGATCACGCGCCATCCGCAGCGCCAGTCGCTGGCTTGGGCGCTG
>CANFPJ010000143.1 GCA_947448885.1 Comamonadaceae bacterium | reverse complement strand
GGCCCTTGAGGTACAAATCGTGTCGATGCGCGGGGACATAGGCGGTGGCTTCCACCAGCGTGAGCCCGGGTGCGATTGCATTCACCGTGATCCCATCGGGCCCCAACTCACGGGCCATGGAACGGGTCATGGCCATCACCGCGCCTTTGCTGGCGACATAAGCCATCAAGCGGGGCGCACCCCACAATGCCGTGTCCGAGGCGATGTTGACCACGCGCCCGGTGGTGCTGGCCTTGAGGTGGGGATGCGCGGCCACCGTGGCCAACCAGGGCCCACGCACATTCACCGCCATCACCTGGTCCCAGGTGTCAATGGCGATGTCTTGCATGTCTTTGCCGCCACTGTTGGTGATGGCGGCGTTGTTGACCAAGCCATCCAAGCCCCCCAGCCAATCAGCGGCCTGCGCCACACCCTGGCGCACCGCTTCGGGCTTGGCCATGTCCATCGACAGGTAATGGGCATTGGGCCCCAACTGAAGGGCCAACGCTTGACCCGCGGCGTCCAATATGTCGGTGAGCACCACGCGTGCACCGGCCTGCACCAAGGCAGCGGCAAAAGCCGCGCCCAATCCACGGGCGCCACCGGTGACCAGCACCCGGCGGCCATGCATCGCGCCTTGGAGGTCAGCAGCGTTCATGTGCTTTTTCTTTCGGCGCTGGGCAAGTAATGCAAGACCCGGTTTTCAGCGATCACCACCGCGTAATAGGCCAAGATGCCAATCGCCGTCAGGGCCCCGATCACCACAAAAACACCAGCGGTATTGCCCTGGCCTTCGAAAAAGACCAACAAATAACCCAAGCCCATGTTGCCCCCCACCAATTCACCCACCACCACCCCGATGACGGCCAAGGTGCTGGCAATGCGCAAGCCTGAAAACAGGGCGGGCAATGTCGCCGGGCATTGCACTTTGAAGAACACCTGCAAGCGGGTGGCTGAAAACGACCGCGCCAGGTTGATCATGTCCGCATCCAGATTGCGCATGGCGGTCAGCACATTGATCAAGACCGGGAAAAAAACAATCAAGATGGCCACCAAAATTTTGGGGTAAATGGTGTAACCCAACCACATCACGAACAACGGGGCAAAGGCCACTTTGGGGGCGATTTGCAGGGCCAGCAAATAGGGCGACAAGATGGCTTCGATTTGCGGTGACAAGCCCAGGGCGTAACCCATGGCTGCGCCCAAAGCGGCACCCAAGACAAAACCGATCACCACTTCCAGCGCGGTGATGCCGCTGTGCCAAAGCAAACGCTCTGACGCATGGATGCGAAACAGTTCATCCCAAGTTTTGCTGGCGTTGGGCAAGACAAACTCAGGCACACCCCACCACCCTGGCAGCCACTGCCAGGCAGCCAGGAATAAGAGCGCGACCAGGGCGCTCCAAGCGGTGGTTTTGATGCCCGAAGTCATGTCTTACTTGAGGCCGACGAACTGGTTGGTATAGAGGTCTTTGGCGGCCACTTCTTTGGGCACGATGGCGTTGCTGACATAGAACTTTTGCAAATCCATCAAGCGACCCTCATCCATTTGTCCCAACACCTTTTGGTTGGCGTACACATATTTGTTGTACAGCTCAAAGGTTTGCAAGATCAAGTCTTCTTTGCCTTTGTGTGCCGGCACATGGGCCACATAAGCGGCGGTGGCGGCTTTGGGGTCTTTCATGATGTCGCGCATGCCCTTCAAAGTGGCGCGCACCAGCTTTTGGATCAGCTCAGGGTTTTTGGCAATCGTCTCGTCGCTGGCCAAAATGGCTTGCGCCATGCTTTTGAAGTACACATCGGCGGGCAAGATATCGACCTTGGCACCAGCCGCGATGGCCGTCGCCGTCCAATCGGGCACGGCCGCCATGGCCACTGCCTTTTTGGCGGTGAACTGCTGCCACACACCGGCTGGGCCCGCCGATTGGATGTCCAAATCGTTTTTGGTCAAACCCGACTTGCTCAACATGCCCAGCAAAGCGTAATAGGTGGTGTCGGTGTAGCCGGTGGTGGTGACCACCTGGCCCTTGAGTTCGCGGGGCGACTCAATGCGCGCGTCTTTGTGGCTGACCAATTGCATGAGTGAGCCAGCGCCCAAGACGGCCACGGCTTTGACCGGTATGCCCTGACCACGCGCAATGATGGGGGTGTCGCCAATGGCCCCACCAATCACCGCATTGCCGGCGCCAATTTGTTTGGCCACATCCACGCCACCGCGTCCTGCGACAAATTTCACATTCAAGCCTTCTTGCGCGTAATAGCCCTTGGCCTGCGCCAGCATCCACGGCCCAAACGCCGGCAAGATGGCCGGTGCGGGCAGCAAATAGGTGATCTCTTGTGGGGCAGCTGCCGGTGCTTGGGCTTGGCTGCCCAATGGGGCCAACGTGGCCAAGGCGGTGGCCAGGGCAATCAGGGTACGTCGCATCATGGTGTCGCTCCTAAGGAATGGGTCAAAGAGAAGGGGTCAATGGATATCTGTGTCGGCATCGAGCTTGAGCAAGGCCATCAACTGGGCCACGTGGTCGCCCAGTTGGGGATGCTTTCGCCGCTGCATGGGTTTGTCGCGATCGGGCAAATTCACGGTGATTTGCTCCACGATGGTGCCCGGGCGCTCGCTCATCACCAGAATGCGGTCTGACAAAGCGACGGCCTCGGCCAAGTCATGGGTGATGAACAACACCGTTTTGCCCTGTGCATGAACGCTGCGGGCCAAGTCTTGCTGCAAGATCATTTTGGTTTGTGCGTCCAGTGCAGAGAAAGGCTCGTCCATCAGCAACACCGTCGGGTCCACGGCCAAGGTGCGTGCCAGTGCGGCGCGCTGTCGCATGCCGCCGGACAGTTGATGGGGGTAGTTGTTGCCAAAACCTTGGAGCCTGAACTGCTGCAGCAATTGCTCAGATTTGTCTCGCCGTTGCGCCTGGGCCACGCCACGCAGCTCCAAACCAAACTCCACGTTTTGGGCAATCGTGCGCCACGGCAGCAGCAGGTCTTTTTGCAACATGAACGCCACGTCGTTATGGGGTCCCTGCACCGGTACGCCCATGACCTTGACCACGCCGGCGGTGGTGGGTGCCAAACCAGAGCCCATGTTCAACAGGGTGCTTTTGCCACAGCCTGAAGGGCCAATGATGGACACCACCTCACCGGCCTGGATGGCAAAGCTCACCGAGCGCGCCGCTTTCACCTCGGGGTGCAAACGGCTGGCCGGAAAGGTTTTGTCAACCCCTTCAAAAGCAATGGCGGGGACAGCGCTCATGCCTGTGGCACCTGGACCCACACACGGTCGGCCTCGACCTTGACCGGGAAACAACGCAAATCGCGCTGGCCGATTTCATTCAGGCATTTGCCGCCGTTGATCTCAAACCGCGCGGCGTGCAAAGGGCACTCGACCACGCCATCTTCGACAAAGCCTTGGGACAACAAGGCATAGGCATGCGGGCACACGTCTTCTAAAGCGTGCACCTCACCTTGAAGCAAAAACAAACCAATTTTTTGGCCTTGCACATGGACCCCGGTGGGAAAGTCGGGGTCCAAGCCCGCACGTGGGGCCACGTCGTGCCAGACACCCGCGGGGGTGTTGGATGGGGGTGAATTTGCAGCGCTCATTTGTTTCACATATAAAACAACGATTTACGATAGAACCATTATGGCTTTTTCTGTCGCGGGGATAAAGCCCCATCAAGGCTTTTTCACCGGGGTAAACCCTTGGCATCCAAGGCGACTGTCACCCACAGTCCGCAGAAAGCGCGTGTTAGCCTGTGCTTGGGGTTCAGATGCCCCCTCCGATAGCACCCTTCAGCCCAGAACTGCATGACCGATTTGCCCCTGATTCAAAGTCCCGCCGTTTTGCGCGCCCTGGCCCAAAAACCCAGCCAAGACTGCACCTGCGCTTTGAAACATTGCCAGGGCTGGTCCAGCATCACCGAATCCCAATGGCCGCAAGCCCAGTTGCCCGTGGTGGCCAGCCTGCGTGACCCAGAACTGGCAGAGCCCACCTTTGAAGAACACCACCCCCACGGCACCCGTTATGGCGACCCGTTGGCCCCTGTTTCGATCACCCACTTTCCCACCAACCGCTGCTTGCTCCATGCCTGTGACCAATGTGGCCAGCATGTGATGCGCTATACCGAGTTTGGCGGCTATTACATCGATCACCGCGCCCGCCGATTGGACCCGTCGACCATTGTCGACACCCCTGAATGCAGGTGACACCCCGGGTTTTGAGACTCCAACACTGGGCCTAAAATCCGCCCTCTTTGGCCAACCAACCAGGACCACCCCATGGGACGCACGCTCTACGACAAAATTTGGGACGAACACCTTGTCACTTCAGAAGAAGATGGCACCGCCGTGCTGTACATCGACCGCCATTTGGTGCACGAGGTCACCAGCGCTCAAGCCTATGAGGGCTTGCGCGTGGCCAAGCGCAAGGTGTGGCGCGTGAGTTCGGTCATCGCCACAGCCGACCACAACACCCCCACCACGGGTTGGGAGCTGGGGTATGACGGCTTGACCGACCCCATCAGCAAAGAACAAATCACGACCCTCGACAGCAACATGGCCGAGCACGGCGCTGCCGCCTACTTTCCCTTTCTGTCCAAGCGCCAAGGCATCGTGCATGTGATTGGCCCAGAGAACGGCGCCACCCTGCCAGGCATGACGGTGGTGTGCGGCGATTCGCACACCTCCACCCATGGCGCCTTTGGTGCACTGGCCCACGGCATTGGCACCTCCGAGGTGGAGCATGTGCTGGCCACCCAAACCTTGTTGACCAAAAAAGCCAAAAACATGCGCATCCAAGTGGATGGCACCTTGGCCAAAGGCCTCACCGGCAAAGACATGGTGCTGGCCATCATTGGCAAGATTGGCACCGCTGGTGGCACTGGCTTCACCATCGAATTTGCTGGCTCTGCGGTGCGTGCGCTGAGCATGGAAGGTCGCATGACCTTGTGCAACATGGCCATCGAGGCCGGCGCCCGCGCGGGCTTGGTGGCGGTGGACGACAAAACCATTGAATACCTGCGCGGCCGACCCCTGTCTCCCAAGGGCGTCGAATGGGACCATGCGGTGGCCTACTGGAAAACCTTGCAATCTGACACTGACGCCCACTTTGATGCCGTGGTGCAACTCAACGCCGCCGAAATCGCGCCGCAAGTCACCTGGGGCACATCCCCCGAGATGGTGCTGTCGGTCCTCGACCGTGTGCCCGACCCCGACAAAGAAAAAGACGCCAACAAGCGACTGGCCATTGAACGCGCCCTGACCTACATGGGACTGCAACCCGGCAAACCGATCGCCGACATCACGGTGGACAAAATCTTCATTGGCTCTTGCACCAACAGCCGCATTGAAGACATGCGCGAAGCCGCTGCGGTGGTCAAACGTTTGGGCCAAAAAGTGGCGCGCAACGTCAAGCTGGCCATGGTGGTGCCTGGATCGGGCTTGGTCAAAGCGCAAGCCGAAAAAGAAGGGCTGGACCAAATTTTCAAGGGCGCTGGTTTTGAGTGGCGTGAGCCGGGTTGCTCCATGTGCCTGGGCATGAACGCCGACCGCCTGGAGCCCGGCGAACGCTGCGCCTCCACCAGCAACCGCAACTTTGAAGGCCGCCAAGGCACCGGTGGGCGCACCCACTTGGTCAGCCCGGCCATGGCCGCCGCCGCCGCCATTCACGGCCATTTTGTTGACGTGCGCCAATTTGTTTGAAAGCCAAGACCATGAATCAATTCAATGTGCACAAAGGCCTGGTCGCCCCCATGGACCGCGAAAACGTCGATACCGACGCGATCATTCCCAAACAGTTTTTGAAGTCAATCAAGAAAACCGGCTTTGGCCCCAACTTGTTTGACGAATGGCGCTACCTCGACAAAGGCGAGCCCGGGCAAGAACATGTGCAACGCAAGATCAACCCCGACTTCATCTTGAACCAAGCCCGCTACCAAGGCGCGTCCATCTTGTTGGCGCGCAAAAACTTTGGCTGCGGTTCATCGCGTGAGCATGCGCCTTGGGCCTTGGAGCAATATGGTTTTCGCGCCATCATCGCCCCCAGCTATGCCGACATCTTTTTCAACAACAGCTTTAAAAATGGCTTGCTGCCCATCGTGCTGCCCGAGGCCATCGTGGGCCAGTTGTTCGACGAGTGCTTTGGCTTCCCAGGTTATCAGCTGACGGTTGACTTGGACCGCCAAGTGGTGGTGCGCCCCCAAGGCGAAGAAATTCCCTTTGAGGTTCAACCCTTTCGCCGCTATTGCCTGATGAATGGCTTGGACGACATTGGCCTGACCCTGCGCCATGCCGACAAAATTCGCGACTTTGAAGCCGCACGCCTCACCGCCAAGCCTTGGCTGGCGCAAACCTTGCCGGAGAGCTTCCGATGAAAATTGCAGTTCTGCCTGGTGACGGCATTGGCACCGAAATCGTTGCCGAAGCCGTCAAAGTTCTCAAGGTTCTGGGCTTGCCCCTGGAAATGGAAACCGCGCTGGTGGGTGGTTGCGCCTACGACGCCCACGGCCACCCCTTGCCCGAAGCCACCTTGAAGCTGGCCAAAGAGGCCGATGCGATTTTGTTTGGCGCAGTCGGCGACTGGAAATACGACACCTTGGACCGCCCCTTGCGCCCCGAGCAAGCCATTTTGGGTTTGCGCAAAAACCTGGGGTTGTTTGCCAACTTCCGCCCCGCCATTTGCTACCCCGAATTGGTCGGTGCCTCCAGCTTGAAGCCCGAGTTGATCGCGGGCTTGGACATCCTCATCATCCGCGAGCTGACCGGCGACATTTACTTTGGCCAACCACGTGGCCGCCGCATCTCGCCCGATGGCGCATTCGCCGGTGCCGAAGAAGCCTTTGACACCATGCGCTACACCCGTCCCGAGGTCGAGCGCATTGCCCGTGTGGCGTTTGAAGCCGCCCGCAAGCGCAGCAAGCGCGTGACCAGCGTCGATAAGGCCAATGTGCTCGAGACCTTCCAGTTCTGGAAAGACATCGTCACCGAGGTGCACAAAGACTACCCCGATGTGGCGCTGGACCACATGTACGTGGACAACGCGGCCATGCAGTTGGTGAAAGAGCCCAAGCGTTTTGACGTAGTGGTCACCGGCAATATGTTTGGCGACATCTTGAGCGACGAAGCGTCGATGCTCACCGGCTCGATTGGCATGCTGCCCTCGGCCTCGCTCAACGCCAGCAACCAAGGCCTGTACGAACCCAGCCATGGCAGCGCCCCCGATATCGCGGGCAAAGGCGTGGCCAATCCCTTGGCCACCATCTTGAGTGCGGCCATGATGTTGCGCTTCAGCCTGAACCAAGAAGCCGCTGCGGTGCGCATTGAAG
>CANFPJ010000142.1 GCA_947448885.1 Comamonadaceae bacterium | reverse complement strand
GCTTTGCGCAACACATGCGCTTTTTGAAAACCTGGGGCTTTCAAGGCCTCTCCATGCGCGACTTGGAGCCTTACCTGAGCGGGACTTTGAGCGGCCGGGTTGTGGGCATCACCTTTGATGACGGTTATGCCAATACGCACGCCAACGCCCTGCCCATCTTGCATCAATTTGGATACACCGCCACATGCTATGCGGTCAGCCACCACATCGGAGGCCACAACCAGTGGGACGCCGCTTCTGGGATGGCCACCAAAGCGTTGATGGGTATTTCAGCTTGGCGTGAATGGATCGACGCTGGCATGGACGTGGGATCTCACACCTGTGACCACATCGACTTGAGCCAATCCGATGAGGCCACGGTGCGCCACCAAATTCAGCGTTCCAAGTCTGAGTTGGCGCAAATTTTGGGCACCGAGGTGCGCCATTTTTGTTACCCCTATGGTCGGTTTTTGCCCGAACACCCCGCTTGGGTTGCGCAAGCGGGCTATGTGACTGCCACCACCACACGCAGAGGGCGGGCGACATCTGCCCCGGGGCCTGCGGCTTTTACCCTGCCCCGGGTATTGGTCAACCACCGCAGCACATGGGCGCACATGGCGCTCAAAGTGTTCACGGGGTATGAAGAGGGTCGTTGAGCGACCCTGCCGGTCAATGCCGTTGCGCCATCAGATTTGCAAACATGGCTTCGTGCGCCTGAGCACACCGGGACCATGTTTTTTTCTCGGCCCAGTCATGGCCTTGTGAAGCCAGGCGCTGCATCAATTCGGGTTGATTCACCAACTGCTGCAAAGCCGTGGCCAAGGCTTGGGCGTTGGTGGGGTCGGCCAAAATCAATGCCTGTGTGCCATGGGTCAATTCGGCGCTGATGCCGCAGTAAGGCAAGCCACTGACCACCACCGGCAAGCCGTTGGCCATTGCCTCTAGAACAACCATGCCATAGGTGTCCTCCAAGGTGGGGTGGGCCAGCACATCTGCGGCCTGATAGGCCAAGCGCAAATCTGGCTGCGGGCCGATGAACAAAAGCCTATCCAACACCCCGGCCTCCTCGGCCAAGGCGCGGTAGGCTGATGGCGGTGGGATGTGCCCGGCAATCACCAGCTTCCATGTGGCCGGTAATAAACCCAGGGCTTGGATCAGCGTCTTGAGGCCTTTGCGCAAGGGGTCATTGGCAACCAACAGCGCCAATCGCGCACCCACCGGCAGACCCAAGGTCTCTCGGGCCCGGCGTTGGTCTGGCTCAGATTTGGGCGCAGCGGCAATCACCCCTGGGGTGATGACATGGACTTGGCCTTTGGCGATGGGGTAGGTCTGCTCCAAGGTCATGCGCAAGGGCTCCGACACTGCCAGCACGGCCCTGTGACCGTTGGAAACACCACGCAAACGCGCACCCTCGAGCCACCAGTAAGCCAGCAATCTCGGGCTGGTGAGGATCTTCACAACGCGCAAAAATTTTCGCCAACCGTGGCGATTTTTCAGCAGGCTGTGGCGAATGGGCAGGACATGAAAGCACTGCACATTGCCATGCCAACTGTGCTCATGGGAGTACACCACATCAAAGCCACGGCGTGTCAGCCAGGCTGTGGCCAAGGCGAACCACAGTTGATTGATCCACCTGGGGCGGCGCAACGGGCCTGGAATTTTGTGTGGCACCCACCCTTGGGGCGATGCCGCGCCAAACGACTGGGCAAACACATGCACCTCGTGTCGCAGGGCCAAGTCTTGCGCCACGGCCACAGAATAACGCTCAGCACCTCCCCCTTGCGGGTCAAAGTGTCGGCTCAAAAAGGCGATTCGCATGGGCGATGGGGCGCGTGCTGTCAAAGCAACACAATGTCGTATTGCTCTGGCCCCATGGAGGGCTCACTTTGCAATGAAATGGGCTTGCCAATGAAGTCGCTCAAACCAGCCAAATGGCTGCTTTCATCGTCGAGCAACAAGTCAATCACCGGGGTGCTCGCGACCACCCTGAACTCCATGGGATTGAATTGGCGCGCTTCGCGCAAAATTTCACGCAAGATGTCATAGGCCACGGTGCGGGCTGTTTTGACCGACCCTTTGCCGTCGCAAGCAGGACAAGGCTCGCACAGCAAATGGGCCAAGGATTCGCGGGTGCGCTTGCGCGTCATTTCCACCAAGCCCAATTGGGAAAATCCACTGACCATGGTTTTCACCCGGTCGCGCTGCAAATGCTTGCGAAACTCAAACAACACCGCTTGTTGGTGCTCTGGTGTCAACATGTCGATGAAATCGGCCACCACGATACCGCCCAAATTGCGCAATCGCAATTGGCGTGCAATCGCACCGGCTGCCTCCAAGTTGGTTTTGAAGATGGTCTCATCAAAGTTGCGCGCCCCCACATAGCCACCGGTGTTGACATCCATGGTGGTCAATGCCTCGGTTTGATCAATCATCAAATAACCACCCGATTTCAAGTCCACACGCCTGCCCAAGGCCCGGCTGATCTCGTCATCGACGGAAAACAAATCAAAGATGGGCCGCTCACCCTTGTACAGCTGTAACTTTTCGGCAGCCGATGGCATGAATTCCGAACCAAAGGTCAGCAAGGATTCGTACTGCTCTTTGGAGTCGATGCGGATGCTTTGCGTCCCTTCCCCCACCAAGTCGCGCAAGACGCGTTGCAATAAATTCAGATCGCGGTGCAACAAACTTTTGGCGGGCTGTGTCGTGGATGCTTCTTTGATCCGAGACCAGGTTTTGCGCAGGTATTGAATGTCTTCTGTGAGTTCGGCATCGCTGGCGTCCTCAGCGTTGGTGCGGACAATGAACCCGCCTGGGTTTGCAGGTGCGCTTTTGTCATGGGCCAGTGCCTGTAACTTGTTGCGCAGGGCCTCACGCTGCTCAAAGGGTATTTTTTGAGAGATGCCGATGTGGTTGTCTTGGGGCAAGAAAACCAGCATGCGACCGGCCAAACTGATTTGGGTCGACAGGCGTGCGCCTTTGCTGCCAATCGGGTCCTTGATCACTTGCACCATCAGCGTTTGGCCTTCAAACACCTGCTTTTCAATCGGCACGGGGGGCTGACCGCTGGGCGTGTCGCTGTCGGCGTGGCGCGCGGTGATGGTGCTGAGCAAGTCACCCACATGCAAAAATGCGGCCCGCTCCAAGCCCACATCGATGAATGCCGACTGCATGCCCGGCAAAACACGGGACACCTTGCCCAGGTAAACATTGCCGACCAAACCGCGCTCCAGGGTTCGCTCCATGTGCACTTCTTGGAGGGCGCCGTTTTCAATCACAGCCACACGGGTTTCTTGGGGCGACCAATTGATCAAAATATCTTGCTGCATGCCCATCACAGACCTTTCCAAGGCGGCTTTAACAATTCAGCGGTTTCATGCACGGGCAAACCCATGATCCCCGAATAGCTGCCTTCGATGTGAGCGATGTGTGAGGCCGCACACCCTTGGATGGCATACGCGCCAGCCTTGCCGTCCCACTCTCCCGAGTCCAAATAGGCTTCGATCTCGCTTGGGCCCCACGCCGCAAAACGCACTTGCGACACGCTCAGGGCATGGCGCGTTTCGTTGGGGGTACCGGCGGCAATCGCCGTGAAAACCACGTGGGTTTTCCCGCTCAAGGCGGACAACATGTCACGCGCGTGTGGGCGGTCTTGCGGTTTGCCCAAAATGGCGTCGCCCAGCGCCACGGTGGTATCGGCACACAAAATGGGGGCCAAAGGCAGACCCCGCAGGCGCCAACGGTTCAAGGCGGATGCCAGTTTCAGGGCGGTGACCCGTTGGACATAGTCGCGTGGTGATTCACCGGCTTGGGTGGCTTCCAGGGATTCCACGTCTTCTGATGGGTCTGGCAGCAACAGCTCAAAGGGTTGACCCATTTGGCCGAGCAAGGCTTGTCGGCGTGGGCTTTGAGAGGCCAGGTAGATGGAGGGCAGCATGGGCTCATTCTCGGTGATAGGGGTGATTGGCCAACACAGAGATTCCCCGGTACAACTGTTCCAGCAAAATCACCCTGGCCAAGGCATGTGGCAAGGTGAGGTCAGACAGGCGCAAGCTCAGATCGGCCTTGCGCTTGAATTCGGCATCCAGCCCGTCAGGCCCGCCAATGACAAATGCCGCGTTCATGCTTTCTTGCTGCCAGGACTTCAAACGCTGGGCCAAATCCAAGGTGGTGAGGGCGAGTCCTCGTTCATCCAAAACAATGCGCAATGTGTCGGCAGGCAAAGCCAATTCAATGCGTTTTCTTTCAGCCAGCAAACATTTCTCGGCCGATTGGTTGTGGCGCGGTTCGGTTTTGACCACCTTGACGTCCAGAGACCAATCCGGTGGGAAGCGCTTGGCATAGTCCTGGCACGCGGACTGGGCCCATTCGGGCATTCGCTGTCCAACGGCCACCACCCACAGCTTCATGGCGCTTTGGTTTTGGCGCGGCCTGTGGCTTGGATGGTTTTTTGGACAGGTGACTTTTTCACCGGTGCCACAGAGGTTTTGCGCGCCGCAGTGGTGGAACTGGCTTTGGTCGGGCGAGCAGCGGTTTTGGCAGGGGCTGCTTTGGCCGATTTGCTTTTGGGTTTGTCTTTGGTCGGGGCGGCTTTCACCGCGACGGGGGCCAAAGGTTTGGGTGCACCCAATTTCAAGCGCACCGGCTTGTCGCCCCAAATTTCTTCCAAGTGATAGTACTGGCGAATGGCCTGCTGCATGATGTGAACCACGGCCGGGCCGCAATCCACAATGATCCACTCACCGTTGTCCTCCCCCTCTAAGCGGGGCTTGGGCAGGCCGGCTTCACGCACCTTGTCGCGCACACTGCTGGCCAGGGATTTGGTCTGCCGATTCGATGTGCCTGTGGCGATGATCACGCGTTCAAACAAAGGTGACAGGTGTTCGGTGTTGAACACCACAATGTCTTGTGCCTTCACATCTTCGAGCGCATCCACGATCAAGCGCTGAAGTTTTTGAATGTCTTTTTGAGTGGCGGCAGAGGTGGTCATCGGGTTTGGCGGTACAGGTGATGGTGTTGAATGTAATCGTTGACGTTGGGGTGAACCCATTGAGAAATGGAACGCCCTTGTTCGAGTGCTTCGCGGATGCGTGTCGCGCTGATGTCCATGGCGGGAAAAGCCAAATCAATGGCGTTTGGCACCCCCCGATTGTGCCACTTGCTCTCTGAGGGAGCGACTGGATCGCCAGCGGCGCGTGCGACCACCACCACTTGGGCCATGGCCACAATTTTTTGCCAATCGCGCCAACCCTCAAAAGATTGGGCCTGGTCCTCGCCAATGATCAAAAACCATTGGGCGTGGGGGTGCTCGGCTTGCAACTCATTCAAGCTGTCCACGGTGAATGAGGGGCCAGCGCGGCGTGTTTCTCGGTCATCCATCACCACGTTGGCCAAGCCGGCAAAGGTCAAGGACAGCATGGCCAAACGATCCACCGCGGGGGTTTTTGACGGCGTTTTGTGACCTGCGTGCCCAGTGGGCACCACATACAAGGCATCCAAATTCAGGTGTGTCATGGCGTGCTTGGCCAAGGCCAGGTGCGCCAAATGGGGCGGGTCAAAGGCGCCGCCGTAAAACCCCAGCTTGCGAGGGGTGCTTGGTATTTCGGCGTGGCTTTGGGAATTCAAACCCAATCTTTTCGCACCAAAAAGTCGGTGTATAGCTTCGCCTCTGGGGTGCCCGGCTCAGGCCGCTGTTGGTAGGCCCAACTCACCAAGGGGGGCATGGAGAGCAAGATGGATTCAGTGCGGCCACCGGACTGAAGTCCAAAGTGGGTGCCCCGGTCCCACACCAAATTGAATTCCACATAGCGTCCTCGGCGCATCAATTGGTGCTGCCGCTCTCGCTCGCCGTAGGCCATGTCCTTGCGGCGTTGCACGATGGGCAAATAGGCGGTGAGCAAGGCATTGCCGACACTTTGCATCAAGCCAAAGCCGCCCTCGAAGCCCAATTCGGAAAAGTCGTCGTAAAAAATACCGCCCACACCGCGTTGCTCTTGGCGGTGTTTCAGGGTGAAGTAATCGTCACACCAGGTTTTAAAGCGCGGGTAAAGCGCTGCACCAAAGGGGTCTACGGCCGCCTTGCAGGTTTGATGAAAATGTTGCGCGTCTTCTTCAAACCCATAGTAAGGGGTCAGGTCCATGCCACCGCCAAACCATGACACGGGAGGACCTTCCTTGGGGTGCGCCGTCAACATGCGGATGTTCATGTGCACCGTGGGCACATACGGGTTGCGCGGGTGAAACACCAAGGACACGCCCATGGCTTGAAAAGGTGAGCCCTTCAGTTCAGGCCTGTGCTGGGTGGCCGAGGCCGGCAACTGCGGCCCACGGACATTCGAAAAGCCCACGCCTGCGCGCTCAAAAACTGGGCCATTCTCCAAAATTTGTGTGTCGCCCTCGCCTTGCAACATTTCGGTTTTGTCTTTTTGCCAGGGATCGCGCAAAAAAGCGGTGCCATCGATGTCGGTCAAGGCCTGGGTGATGCGGCTTTGCAAATCAACCAGGTATGAATGAACTTGAGGGATCGGGTTCATGGGGGGCTCAAAAGAATAGGGGGTGTGGAAAGCGGCTCAGTGGCGGATGGCCAAATGACCAATGTCGCGTCGGTATTGTTGGCCGTCAAAAGCGATTTTTTGCACGCCCACATAGGCCTTTTTTTGCGCGGCACGCACGGTGCTGCCCAAAGCGGTGACACACAGAACCCGCCCGCCTTGGGTGGATAAACTTTGGCCGTTCCACGCCGTTCCGGCATGAAAAACCATGGTGTCGGTCTCTTCCAGGGGCAGGCCTGTGATGGGATCGCCATATTGCGGCGCCAATGGGTAACCGCGGCTGGCCAACACCACCCCCAATGCGGTTCGGGTGTCCCATTGAATGGGGAAGTCTTTTAAAGCGCAGTCATCCTCATCTGTAGCCGCCAATAAAAGGGACAGCAAATCGCTTTTGAGCCGCATCAAAATGGGCTGGGTCTCAGGGTCGCCCAATCGGCAATTGAATTCCAAGGTTTTGGGCTTGCCTTGGGCATCAATCATCAAGCCCGCATATAAAAAACCGGTGTAAACGATGCCGTCTTTTTTCATGCCCGCGATGGTCGGCAGGATGATTTCACGCATGACCCGCGAATGAATCTCGGGGGTGACGACCGGGGCTGGCGAATACGCCCCCATGCCCCCCGTGTTGGGGCCTTGATCGTGGTCCAGCAAGCGTTTGTGGTCTTGGGAGGTGGCCAGCGGCAAAACTTGGTCGCCATGGCACATGACCATGAAGCTGGCCTCTTCGCCAGCCAAAAAGTCTTCGATCACCACACAAGCCCCGGCTTGGTTGTGCTTCACGCCCAAGGCATTGGTGGTGAG
>CANFPJ010000141.1 GCA_947448885.1 Comamonadaceae bacterium | reverse complement strand
CTTTACGACTTAACCCGATCAAACCTGCCATGATCTTGCCGGTATAAACCGGATCCAGCAAAATCGCCTCGGTGCGGGCCAGCATTTGCACGGCCTCGACCATCTTGGCGTTGGGAATGGAATATTTGGGTTGCCAGTAGCCGCCGTGGGTGACCACCGCTTCGCGCGGCACTTGGATGCCAGTGCCCAGCAAGTCCATCACCGCTTGCGCGTCTTTGTGCACCAAGGGGTCTTGGTCGGCCGGGTCGCGGCTCACACCAATGCCAATCAGTGGGATGGTGATGTGGTTGCCCAAAAAGCCAGCCAGCATGCCGCCGTGCGTGCCCGAGCTGCCCGAACCCACGATGACCTTGTCAAACGCCGCGCCCGAGTCGTACCACTGCTGCTGCATTTCTTGCACGCAGGCCACATAGCCCAAGCTGCCCAAGGCGTTCGAGCCGCCGCCGGGGATGATGTAGCCCTTGCGCCCTTGGGCTTGCAAGGCAGTGGCGATTTTGCCCATGGCCTCGGCCATGTTGCTGCCCGCAGGCACCAAGGTGATGTTTTCCACGCCAAGCAGGTGAAACATGAAGTTGTTGCCCGAGGCATCGGTTTTATAGGTGCCGGGCACGCGCTCTTCGATCACAAACTGGCAGCGCATGCCTTCTTTGACAGCAGCGGCCAAGGTGATGCGGCAGTGGTTGGATTGCGGCGCGCCGCAGGTGATCAAGGTGTCGGCACCTTGGGCCAGCGCATCGGCGGCCAAAAACTCCAGCTTGCGGGTTTTGTTGCCCCCAGGGAACAGGCCCAGCATGTCGTCGCGCTTGATCCAAATGTCGGGGCCCACACCGCCCGGGCAACTGGCGGCCAGCGCTTGGGAAAAGCGCGGTGCGTGGTCGATGGGCGTGGGCGCGTGGGTGTATTGGCGGCGGGGAAAGCGGGACAAATCCATGGGGGTTCCTGGTGGGGGGCAAAAAATCAATGGGCTTTGACGCGCAAACGCCAAGCGTGCAGCAGCGGCTCGGTATAGCCACTGGGTTGGGCCTTGCCCTTGAACACCAAATCGCAAGCCGCTTGGTAGGCCTTGGAGGTGTCAAAGTGGCCGGCCATGTTTTGGTACAGCGGGTCGTGGGCGTTTTGCTTGTCGACCACCGCGGCCATGCGCTCAAACGTGGCACGCACTTGGGCCTCGCTGACCACGCCGTGGTGCAGCCAGTTGGCAATGTGTTGGCTGGAAATGCGCAGTGTGGCGCGGTCTTCCATCAGGCCGACGTTGTGGATGTCGGGCACTTTGGAGCAGCCCACACCTTGGTCAATCCAGCGCACCACATAGCCCAAAATGCCTTGCACATTGTTGTCGAGTTCTTGTTGCTTGTCGGTCGCATTCCAGTCGGCTTTGGCCACCACGGGCACGGTCAACAGGTCGTTGAGCAAACTGTCGCGCTGCTTGTCGGCGTCAATTTTTTCCAGTTCTTTTTGCACATCGCTCACCAACACCTGGTGGTAGTGCATGGCGTGCAGCGTGGCACCTGTCGGGCTGGGCACCCAAGCAGTGTTGGCACCGGCCCTGGGGTGGCCGATTTTTTGTTCCATCATGGCTTTCATCAGGTCGGGCATGGCCCACATGCCTTTGCCAATTTGCGCCTTGCCACGCAAGCCGCAGGACAAGCCCACCAACACGTTGTTGCGCTCATAAGCGGCAATCCAGGCGCTGCTCTTCATATCGCCCTTGCGCAGCATGGGGCCGGCCAGCATGGCGGTGTGCATCTCGTCGCCAGTGCGGTCGAGGAAGCCGGTGTTGATGAAGGCCACGCGGCTCGATGCCGCAGCGATACAGGCTTTGAGGTTGACGCTGGTGCGGCGCTCTTCGTCCATGATGCCCAGCTTCACCGTGCTGCCTGGCAAGCCCAAGACCTGTTCGACGCGGCCAAACAACTCGGAGGCAAACGCCACCTCGGCGGGGCCGTGCATTTTGGGTTTGACGATGTAGACCGAGCCGGTGCGGGAGTTGCGAATGCCGTTGGCGCCGTGGCCTTGCAAGTCGTGCATGGCGATGGCGGTGGTGACCATGGCGTCCATGATGCCCTCGGGGATCTCATGCGTTTGGCCGTTGGCGCCGGTGTAGAGGATGGCCGGGTTGGTCATCAAGTGGCCCACATTGCGCAAGAACAAGAGCGAGCGGCCATGCAACTTGACCTCGCCGTTGCCCTTGGGAGCGTGGTAGACGCGGTCGGCGTTCAGGCCGCGCTTGAAGGTGGTGCCGCCCTTGCTCACGTCCTCGGTGAGCGTGCCTTTCAAAATGCCCAGCCAGTTGCTGTAAGCCAAGAGTTTGTCCTCGGCGTCCACCGCGGCCACCGAGTCTTCCAAGTCGAGGATGGTGGACAAAGCGGCTTCGACCACCAAGTCGCACACACCCGCTGGGTCGGTGGACCCGATGGGGTGCTTGGCGTTGATTTGGATGTCCAAATGCAAGCCGTTGTGGATCAGCAAAACCGAGGTGGGGTGCGCAGCGTCCCCTTGGTAGCCGACCAACTGTTTGGGGTCGGTCAAGGCGGAGGTTTTGCCGCCTTTCAGGGTGACCACCAAAGCGCCTTTGACCACGGCATAGCCGATGGAATCGATGTGCGAGCCCTGTTTCAGCGGCGCGGTGCGGTCCAGCACGTATCGGGCGTACTCAATCACTTTCGCGCCACGCTTTTCGTTGTAGCCCGGTCCTTTGGCGCAACCGTCGGCTTCAGAGATGACGTCGGTGCCGTACAAAGCGTCGTACAGCGAACCCCAACGCGCATTGGCCGCGTTCAAGGCGTAGCGGGCGTTCATGATGGGCACCACCAGCTGCGGGCCGGCTTGCTGGGCCAACTCGGCGTCCACGTTGCGGGTGCTGACCTTGAAGGCTTTGGGCGGCTTGACCAAATAGCCGATGCCCTCCAAAAACGCCTTGTAGGCCTTCATGTCGGCCACCGGCCCCGGGTGGGCTTGGTGCCAGGCGTCGAGTTCGGTTTGCAAGCGGTCGCGCTCGGCCAACAGGGCCAGGTTTTTCGGGGCCAGGTCGGCCACGATGGCATCAAAGCCTTGCCAAAAGTGGGCGCTGGAAATGCCGGTGCCGGGCAACACCTGCTGGTCAACGAACTGCAGCAAAGCGCTGTCAACATGAAGGCGGTGGATGGCGGTGCGTGCGGTCATGGTGTGGATCAAAAAAGGTTTGGGAATCGATCATCTTAAATTAATCAGCATCGAACCCTGACTGGGTTTGCGCGCCCACAGGGAAACCCAGGCCCAGTGCGATGGCGCTTCGGGCGCCCTCCGCAGCCACCCCACAGGTTTTTTGACCTCAAACCCATGGTTGTCGCCCAGTCGCCGTTCGCCGCGCCATGACCGACAGGCGCCGTGTTGGGGGCGAATTTTTCACCATAAAGCATTAATATTCACCCGTTTGAACGCACCTCACCCCCCTCAAGGAGCCATTCCCATGAAACGATTTGTCTTGGCCTTGGCCTGTGCTGCCAGCCTGCCCGGGTGGACCCAAAGCCTGCCCGTGAGCACCCAACTGGATGCCCAAGCCAGCGTCGAAGTGGACAACGACGAACTCACCGTGGTGTTGTCCATTACCCGAGACGGGCCGCGCCCCGCCGCTTTGACCCAATCTATTTTGGGCGTGCTCACCAAGGTCACCGAACAGGTCAAGCGGGTGGACGGCGTGCAACAACAGGTGGGCGATGTGTCGACCTTTCCCATCTGGGGACCCAAAGGCAAAACCGACCAATGGAGCGCCCGGGCCAGTTTGGTCTTGGTGTCGAAAAACCTGGGCACTTTGGCGGCCCTGGCCTCAGACCTCACAGCGGATATGCAACTCAGCAGCGTCAGCTTTCACCTGTCCAAAGAAAAGCGCATCGCCGTGGAAAAGCAACTCATGGGCGACTTGGCGGCGGCGGTGCACAGCAAGTCGAGCGCGGTGGCACAGGCCTTCGCGTTCAAGGGCTATGCGATCCAGTCGCTCAACCTGAGCGAACAACGCCAGGCGATGGCCATGCCCATGGCGCGCATGGCCTCTCCCATGGCCAGCGCCATGGCCGACAGCGTGCCCATCCCGACCCAAGCGGGCAAATCGATGGTGACCTTGCAAGCCCAGATCACCGTGCTATTGCAACCGTGACGGTTGTCACACCGATGACCTTGGGCTAGTGGTTTTTCACTAGAGGAGGCTGGGGCGAACTGGTTGATACTGAAATGCGCTTTTCTGACCGCTGCCGTGGGCGGCCTCAACCCCAATTCGCACAGGACATGACCGTGAAAAAACAACTCTTCCATATCGCCGCTTTGATGGCCACCGCCTTGTTTTCCCATGCCACATGGGCCCAAGAAACCATCAAAATTGGTGTGTTGCAAAGTTACTCTGGCCCGTCTGCTTACCAAGGCCCGACCGCCGACAAAACCATTGAGCTGTTTCAAAAGCTGTATGGCAGCGAGCCCGGTGGCAAGAAGGTGGAGTTTGTGCGCCGTGACACCACCGGCCCCAACCCCGATGTGGCCAAGCGCCTGGCCAACGAGTTGATCGTGCGCGAAAAAGTCCGCATCATGATTGGCCCCGAATACACGCCCAACACTTTGGCCATGGCCTCTCTGGCCACCGAGGCCAAAATCCCCTCCATCGTGGCGGGCGCCACCCAAGGCATCGTGGGTGAGAAGTCGCCCTATTACTTCCGCACTTTTTTCACCATTCCCCAAGTGTCGCGCCCGATGGCGCAATGGGCGCACAAAAACGGCGTCAAAAAAGTGGTGGTCATGGTGGCCGACTTCGCGCCTGGGCATGATGCCGAGTCTTCGTTTAGCAAAACCTTCACCGACTTGGGCGGCACCGTGACCAGCACCATCCGCGTGCCCTTGCGCAGCCCCGAGTTCTCCAGCTACATGCAGCGCATCAAAGATGCCAAGGCCGACGCGGTGTTTGTCTTTTTGCCCTTGGGCGAGTTGTGTGTGCAGTTCCTCAAGGCCTATTCCGACTCTGGCTTGGCCACCAGTGGATTGAAGCTGCTGGGCACCGCCGACATCACCGACGAGAGCCACCTCGACGCCACCGGCGACACGGCGGTGGGGGCCATCACCTCTGGCGTGTATGCGCCCGCCTTGGACAACCCCGCGAACAAAAAGCTGGTGGAAGAGTACGAGCGCGCCTTTGGCAAAAAAGACCGCCTCAACTTGGTCAACGCCATGATTTGGGATTCGCTGCAAGTGGTCTATGCCGGTTTGGAGGCCCAGCGTGGCGCCCCCTTCAATCCCGACAAGTTTGTGGCCACCTTGCGCGGTCGCAAGTTTGACAGCCCGCGTGGCCCCTTCACCTTGGACAAAGACAATGGTGACATCATCCAAAACGTCTATATCCGCCGGGTGGAGCGCCGCAATGGCGTGCTGCAAAACGTGACGGTGGAAACCTTCCGCGACGTCCCCACCAAGTAATCCCATCTCCAAAGCCCCGTTGCCGGGGCCTGGGGCGCTGCCATGACCGCGTTTTTGACCATCTTGTTCAATGGCTTGGCCTATGGCAGCCTGTTGTTCATCATGTCAATTGGCTTGGCCGTCACCATGGGCATGATGCGCTTTGTCAATTTGGCGCATGTCAGCCTGTGCATGCTGGGCGGCTACATCACCGTGGTGGCCATGGCCAGTTGGCAGTGGCCTTTTGGCTGGGCTTTGTTGGCTGCATTCATTGGATCTGGGCTGTTTTCCATTGTTTTGGAGCGCTTGGTGCTGCGCCACTTTTATGCCACCGATGACCTCACCCATGTGTTGCTGACTTTGGGCTTGGTGTTCATGTCGATCTCCAGCGTGGCCTATGTGTGGGGCCCGACTTTCAAGCCCGTCTCGGTGCCTGCCTGGTTGACCGGGCAGTTTGATGCTGGCGGCTTGCAGCTGGAACGCTATCGCTTGTTCTTGTTGTTGATGGGCGCCGCTTTGGCGACCTTGATTTTGTTTGGTGTGGAGCGCACCCGATTTGGTGCCATGGTGCGTGCCTGTGTCGACAACCGGCGCGCGGCGGCGGGCAGCGGGCTCAACATCGACCTCGTGTTTGCCTTGACCTTTGCCATTGGCGGCGGTTTGGCGGGCTTGGGCGGGGGCTTGTCGGCCAGCATGCTGGGCCTGGACCCGAACTTTCCGTTTCGCTATTTGGTTTATGTGCTGATCGTCGTCTCTGTGGGCGGCATGAACAGCATCGTCGGCACTTTGGTGGCCTCGCTGACCATTGGCATTGCCGATGTGGCCAGCAAGTACTACCTGCCGTCGGCCGGTGGTGTGTTGATTTATCTGGTCACGGTGGTGGCCATGCTGTGGCGCCCGAATGGTTTGATGGGTCGAAAGATGGCCCATGACTGATCGCAACATGGGCCTGGATTTTTTTCGGCAAAAGCTGCGCTGGAGCCACCTGGAAACCGTCTTTTGGTTGTTGTGGGTGGCGGCCTTTTTTGTGCCCAACGCCAACCACCCCTTGTTGGCCCAGGTATTGATTTGGGGCTTGTTTGCGCTGTCGCTGGACTTGCTGTTGGGTTACCGGGGCATTGCCTCGCTGGGGCACGCGGCGTTTTTTGGCATGGGCGCTTACAGCGCGGGTTTTTTGGCCAAGTACGGTTGGGGCGACCCCACGCTGGGCCTGTTGTGCGCGGGTCTGCTGGCCGGTTTGGTGGGCTTGTTGGTGGGGCGCTTGGTGCGCGGCATCAGCGGCGTGGCCTTGCTGATGATCACCTTGGGCTTGAACATGCTGCTCTACGACTTGGTGCTGCGCGCCACCGACATCACTGGGGGTGACGACGGTTTGCAGGGCATTGAAGTGGCACCGGTGTTGGGCCAGTTCAAGTTCGATATGTTTGGCCACACCGCTTACATCTACACCTTGCTGGTGGTGTTTGTTCTGTTCTTGCTGGTGCGCGCCTTGGTCAACTCGGCCTGGGGTTTGGCCTTGATGGGGGTGCGTGACAACCCGCGGCGCATGCTCATGCTGGGCGCGCCGGTGGGCACCAATTTGACCTTGGTGTTTGGTATTTCGGCCGCCATGGCGGGGGTGGCCGGCGCCTTGATGACCCAAACCACGCAATTCGTCTCGCCCGAAATCATGACTTTTCAGCGCTCGGCCGATCTGCTGGTTATTTTGGTGATTGGCGGGCGCGCCATGCTGTACGGCGGCTTTGTGGGGGCCTTGGTGTTCACCGTGTTGCGCGATCAATTGGCCATCCTGAATCCGATTTATTGGTACTTCTGGATTGGCCTCTTGCTGGTCTTGATCGTGACCTTTTTCCCGTCGGGCATCTTGCCTGGTTGCCAAGCCGGGTGGCGGCGCTGGCGCGCGCGGCGCGGGGGTGACGCATGAGCGAGGCCTTGATTTTGGAGACCAAAGG
>CANFPJ010000140.1 GCA_947448885.1 Comamonadaceae bacterium | reverse complement strand
CCTTTGGGCAAGGCAAGGGTGACGGTCATTGGATTCTTTCAATGTCTGCGCCCAAGGTGCGCAGTTTGTCTTCCATGCGGTCGTAGCCGCGGTCCAGATGGTAAATGCGATCGACCACGGTTTCGCCCTCGGCCACCAAGCCGGCGATCACCAAACTGGCCGAGGCGCGCAAGTCGGTGGCCATCACTGTCGCACCCGACAATTGGGCCACCCCTTCAACCAAGGCCACCTTGCCTTCGATTTGGATGTGTGCACCCAAGCGCACCAACTCGTTGACGTGCATGAAGCGGTTTTCGAAAATGGTCTCGGTCACCTTGCTCGTGCCTTGCGCCACCGCATTGAGCACCATGAACTGGGCCTGCATGTCGGTGGGAAAGCCCGGGTATTCGGTGGTGCGAAAGTGTTGTGCCTTCAGGTATTGATGGGCGGGCGCCATGGCGCGCACCCGCAAGCCGCCGGGAACGTCCTCAACGACCACACCTGCGTCGCGCAATTTGTCGATCACCGCTTCCAGGTGGTCGCCGCGCGCATGGTGCAGCACCACATCGCCACCAGCGGCGGCCACGGCGCACAAAAAAGTACCGGCCTCAATCCGGTCGGCCACCACGCTGTGGGTGGCGCCATGCAACTGGTCCACGCCTTGGATGTGGATGCGGCTGGTGCCGTGACCCTCGATCTTGGCGCCCATGGCGATGAGCAACTCGGCCAAGTCGGGGATTTCGGGTTCTTGGGCAGCGTTTTCCAGCACCGTTTCGCCCTCGGCCAAACATGCGGCCATGAGAAAGTTTTCGGTCCCGGTGACGGTGACCATGTCGGTCGCGATGCGCGCCCCGCGCAAGCGTGTGCGCCCTGGCGGCAGCTTGGCCAGCATGTAGCCATGTTCGACATCGATCACCGCACCCATGGCTTGCAAACCCTTGATGTGCTGGTCCACAGGGCGCGAGCCAATGGCGCAGCCGCCCGGCAGCGACACCTTGGCGTGACCGCAGCGGGCCATCAAAGGGCCCAGGGCCAGCACCGACGCACGCATGGTTTTGACCAAGTCGTAAGGGGCTTGGGGGTTGTTCAAGTCGGCGGCGTTCAAGGTGACCGAGCCGTCCTCGCCACGCTCAGCACTGACCCCCATGTTCCGGATCAAGCGCAGCATGGTGGCCACATCTTGCAAGCGCGGCACGTTGTGCAATGTCAGGGGCTGGGCCGTCAACAAGGCGGCACAGATTTCGGGCAAGGCGGCGTTTTTGGCCCCTGAAATGGGGATTTCGCCATGCAAGGATTGGCCGCCTCGGATGCGTAATTTGTCCATTTGGGTGAGGTATCAGTTGTGAATCAGGCCTGCTGGGCCCATTCATTGGGGGTGTAGGTTTTCATGGACAGGGCGTGAACCTCATCGGTGTGCATTTTTTGGCCCAAGGTGGCGTACACCTTTTGGTGGCGCTGGATCAAGCGCAAGCCCTCGAATTGGGTAGACACGATGGTGGCATACCAATGTCGGCCATCGCCCTCCACGCTCAGGTGTTGGCAAGGCAGTTGCTCGGCGATGAGGGTTTCGAGTTGGTCGGCAGTCATGGGCTTATCCGCGAATTTTGAAACCGATGCGCAACAGGTGCAAGGCCGTGGCACTGATCAGCACCGTGCAACTGCCCACCACGGCCAAGCTGAGCCAAGGCGAAACATCGCTGGCGCCAAAAAAGCCGTAGCGAAAGCCATCGATCATGTAAAAGAAGGGGTTGAAATGGCTGAGCGTTTGCCAAAACGGTGGCAAGGAGTGAATGGAATAAAACACGCCACTCAAAAAGGTCATGGGCATGATGATGAAGTTTTGAAAAGCGGCCATTTGGTCAAACTTCTCGGCCCACAAACCAGCGATCACGCCCATGGAGCCCAGCATGGTGGCCCCCATGATGGCGAACAACACAATCCACTGGGGCGCGACAAATGACAGCGGTGTGAACCAACCGGTGACCACAAACACCCCCAGGCCGACCGCCAAACCGCGCACCACCGATGAGCCGACATAGGCGAAAAACCAACTCCAGTGGTTCAAGGGCGTGAGCAGCAAAAACACGAGGTTGCCCATCATCTTGCTTTGGATCAGCGACGACGAGCTGTTGGCAAAGGCGTTTTGCAACACGCTCATCATGACCAATCCGGGGAGCAAAAAGGCCGTGTAGGTGATTTGGTCGTAGACCTTGACCCGGTCTTCCAACACATGGCCAAAGATCAACAAGTACAGCATCGCGGTCATGACCGGTGCGGCCACGGTTTGGAAGCCGACTTTCCAAAAGCGCAAGATTTCTTTGTAAAACAGGGCTTGCCAACCGTTCATGGCGCCACCTCCACAGCGGCGTCGCTGGGGGTCTGGGCGCCCTCGCCCATGACCTGCAAGAACACGTCTTCCAAGTCGGCCTTGCGGATCTCCACATCCTCGGCCACCAGGCCAGCTTGTCGCACCGCGGCCAGGTAGTGCTCAATTTCTGCTGCGTTGTGCGCTGGAAACTGCACGATGCGCCCCGTGACGCGGGCACCTTGGGCCAGTTCTGGGGGCAGTTGGGCATCGAGCTTGAAACGCAGCACATTGCTAGAGGCCGCTTTGAGCAACTCGCTGGTGCGGGCCAGCGCCACCACCCGGCCTTGCTTGAGCATGGCCAAACGGCCGCACAAGGCCTCGGCCTCTTCCAAGTAATGGGTGGTGAGCAGCACGGTGTGGCCTTCGCGGTTCAAACGGGCAATGAACTGCCACAGGGTTTGGCGCAACTCCACGTCCACGCCAGCGGTGGGTTCGTCGAGCACGATGACCGGTGGCTTGTGCACCAAGGCCTGGGCCACCAGCACGCGCCGCTTCATGCCGCCCGAGAGCTGGCGCATGTTGCTGTTGGCCTTGTCGCTCAAGCCCAAACAATCCAGCAACTCATCAATCCATGCGTCGTTTTTGCGGATGCCAAAGTAACCCGACTGAAACCGCAGCGCTTCGCGCACATTGAAAAAGGGGTCAAACACCAGCTCTTGGGGCACCACGCCCAACAAGCGCCGCGCTTGTGCGGCCTGGGTTTGCACATCACAGCCTTGAACCCGGGTCACACCGGAGGTGGCGCGGGTCAAACCCGCCAAGATGCTGATCAAGGTGGTTTTGCCGGCACCGTTGGGGCCGAGCAAGCCAAAGAACTCGCCTTCTTGGACCTTCAGGTTCACGTTGTCGAGGGCCTGCAAGGGACCGCGGGGCGTTTGGAATGTCTTGGATACGGCGTCGAAAGAAATGGCGGTCATGTGGGTTGATTTTAAGTGCGCAGGGCGGCCCCGCTGTGGAGCGCCCCATGGCAAGGATGGGACCCGTGGTCAGGCGTCACGCCCGGCAGGGCAAAAGGATCAGAGCGCACCTCAGGCGCTGGGTGACAACCCCAAAAAATCTGCCACCCCATAGACCCGGGCCAAGGTCTGCAATCGTTCGGGCAAGCCTTCTATGACCAAGGGGTTACCCCGCTGTTGGGCTTGACGGGCACAAGCCAACAAGACCGCCAAGGTGGATGAATCAAATTGCTGCAACCCACTGGCATCCAGGTGCGCCTGCGACTGGGCTGGCCAGTGCTGCAACAACTGGCGCAAAACGCCAGGGGCCTGGGCATGGGTCACAACGGCCGGCAGGGCGAACATGGTTTATTTCTTGGCGTTGCTGCGGTTGCGCTCGGTCAGGGTGTTGATCAACCCATCAATGCCCTTGGCATTGATCTCTTCGGCAAACTGGCTGCGGTAGGTGTCGATCAACCAAATGCCCATGACATTCAGGTTGTAAATTTTCCAGCCAGCACCTTGGCCCGGGGTTTTCTCCAGGCGGTAGTCCAACTGAATGGGGTCGCCACGGCCTTTGAGCTCCGAGCGCACCAGCACTTCGGTGTCGGTGGCCGCGCCACGCAGCGGTTTGACGGTGACGGTTTGGTCGCTGATCTGGGTCAATGCGCCCGAATAGGTGCGCACCAACAGAATTTTGAATTCCTCTTGCAGGCGGTTTTTTTGCTCGGGGGTGGTTTGGCGCCAACCCGGGCCCACGGCGGATGCCGTCATGCGCTGAAAGTTCAGGTGCGGCAACACCCGTGCATCCACCACCGCGGCGATGTAGTTCATGTCGCCGGCCTTGATCATTTTGTCGTTGCGCACCAAATCGATCATTTCGCTGGTGAAGCGGCGCACAAAAATGTCTGGCGCTTCATCGGCAGCCCACAGCGAAGAAGTGCCGAGGGATGCAGCGATGAACACCCCCATCAGGCGGCGGCGAGAGATCATGGGGGCAAGTGTCATGGCTTGTTGGCGGGTTTGGCTGGGGGTGGCTGCCGATTATCGGGCAGCTCAGGCTCGTCAGGGGGGTCGCCGTCATAAACGTCAGAGCGCCGCTTTTGCAGCCACACCTGTCGGGTGAAGGTGTATTTGTCCAAGGCCACTTCGTTGAGCATGTCACCCGCTTGTAAATAGCTGGCGCGGCGGTCCAGCAAGCGCAGGCCAAACACCCCGCCATAGGCCCAAGGGTCGCTGATTTGGTTGATCGGGTCGCCCACGGTCAATTCGACCGCAGTGCCCCCCGCATCACGCAGTGTGGATGGACCCAACAACGGCAAAACCAGATAGGGGCCTGGCGGCATGCCCCAGTAACCCAAGGTCTGGCCCAGGTCTTCCTTGTTGCGATCCAAATTCATGTCACTGGCCACGTCGATCACACCCAGCAAGCCAAAAACGGTGTTGACCGCCACCCGGGCCGTGGTTTCCAAGGCTTGTCTGGGCTTGAGTTGCAAGACGTTGTTGAGCGCCGACCACACATCGCCCAAATTGGCGAAAAAATTGCGCACCCCGGTGCGCACCGGGTCGGGGGTGTGGTTTTTATAAGCCGTGGCCAGGGGTTTGAGGGCTGCCTCATCCACAGCCGTGTTGAAGCGATCAATCGACCGGTTCATCGGCTCCAAGGGGTCACTGGGGTTGGCTGTGGGGCCTGTGGCACAGGCGGTGAACAACGCCAGCACGGCACTGGTGAGGGCCAGACGGGCCACCCGGCGCCAAGCGGTTCGGGTCACGGCTTGCTGCCTTCGCCATCTTTGCCAGAAGCGGCTTTGTCATACAAGAATTTGCTGATGAGGTTTTCCAGCACCACGGCCGACTGGGTGCTTTGCACCGTGTCGCCCGCAGCCAGGTTTTTCTCGTCCGATCCGGCCTCGATGCCAATGTATTGCTCACCCAACAGGCCACTGGTGAGGATTTTCAGCGAGCTGTCTTTGGGAAACACATAGCGCGACTCCAAAGCCATGGTGACGCGGGCTTGGTAAGAGGCATCGTCAAAATCAATGCCCTCGACCCGCCCCACCACCACGCCCGCGCTTTTGACCGCTGCTTGCTTTTTCAGCCCGCCAATGTTGTCGAACTTGGCCGAGACCTTGTAGCTGGACTGAAGGCTGGCGCTGAGCAAATTGGCCGACTGCAAGGCCAAAAACAAGACGGCCGCTGCACCGAGCATGACAAACAAGCCCACCCACACGTCATTTTTAGATCGCTGCATCACACACCCTTGTCAAAGACTGAACATCATCGCCGTGAGGACAAAGTCCAAGCCCAGCACCGCCAATGAAGCCACCACCACGGTTTGGGTGGTGGCCCGCGAAACCCCTTCGGGTGTGGGCTGGGCCTCATGGCCTTGGTACAGGGCAACAAAGGTCACCGTGATGCCAAAGACCAGGCTTTTCAACACCCCATTGCCCACATCTTTCCACACATCGACGCCCGACTGCATTTGGCCCCAAAAAGAGCCGGCATCGACGCCAATCATGACCACACCGACCACCCACGCACCCATGATGCCCACGGCACTGAACACCGCCGCCAACACCGGCATGGCCAAGACGCCAGCCCAAAAGCGCGGGGCCAGAATGCGTTGAATGGGGTCGACGGCCATCAAGTCCATGGCGCTCAGTTGCTCGCCCGCCTTCATCAAGCCGATTTCGGCGGTGAGTGAGGTGCCGGCGCGCCCGGCAAACAACAAGGCGCTGACCACGGGGCCGAGTTCGCGCACCAAGCTGAGGGCCACCAACAAGCCCAGGGCCGAGGAAGATCCGTAACGCTGCAAGGTGTAATAGCCCTGCAAGCCCAACACAAAACCCACAAACAACCCCGACACCGCAATGATGGCCAAGGAATGGTTGCCCAAGAAATGCACCTGGTCGACCACCAAGCGCCAACGCCGCAGGCTGACACCCAACATGCCGAACAAACGCACCAGCAAGCGGGCGGCATGGCCCAAATCGGCGAGTTTGCGGCGCGTCCACCAACCCCAATCGGCCGCACGGTACCAACTCATGGCTGCCCCCGGGTCTGGCGCTGTGCACTGGTGCCGAAATCGCTGGCCACATCGGGGCCAGGGTGGTGAAAGCGCACCGGGCCATCGGGCGCTGCGGTGACGAACTGGTGCACCAAAGGGTCCGTGCTTTGGCGCACTTGGTCGGGCGTGCCTTGGGCGGCAATCCGGCCATTGGCCAAAATGATGACCTGATCGGCAATGCGAAAGGTTTCTTCCAAATCGTGCGAGACGATGATGCTGGTCAGGCCCAAGCTGTCATTGAGTTGGCGAATCAACCGGGCCGCCGTGCCCAGGGAAATGGGGTCCAAACCGGCGAAAGGCTCGTCGTACATGATGAGTTCTGGGTCCAGCGCCATGGCCCGGGCCAAGGCCACCCGGCGCGCCATGCCACCCGAGACTTCGCTGGGCATCAGATCACGGGCCCCACGCAAACCCACGGCTTGCAACTTCATGAGCACCACATCGCGGATCAACTCTTCACCCAATTCGGTGTGCTCGCGCAAGGGGAAAGCCACGTTGTCAAACACGCTCAAATCGGTGAACAAGGCACCAAACTGAAACAACATGCCCATGCGCCGACGCGCCAGGTACAACGCAGGCTGCGCCAACTGGCCCACATCTTGGCCATCGAACAACAGTTGCCCTGATTGGGCGCGGTATTGGCCGCTGATCAGGCGCAGCACGGTTGTTTTGCCCCCGCCGGAGGCGCCCATCAGGGCCGTGACCTTGCCCCGAGGCACCTGAAAGCTGACGCCATCCAAAATGCGCCGCTCGCCATAGCCAAAGCTCAGGTCTTGGGCCAGAACGAGGGGTGGGGGGTGCATCGGGATCGGGTGGGGTGGGGACCCGACCCCTGGGGTTCAGGGGCCGGGGACAGATTGTAATTCCAAGGTATGCGCGCCAGCCCCAAGGGGTTAACGCGGCAGCGCGCTCTCACCCATCAGGTACTGATCGATGGTGCGGGCAGCCTGTCGGCCTTCGCGGATGGCCCAGACCACCAGCGACTGGCCACGGCGCATGTCGCCGGCCGCAAACACCTTGGGCACATTGGTGAT
>CANFPJ010000139.1 GCA_947448885.1 Comamonadaceae bacterium | reverse complement strand
GTTCGACTTGCATGTGTAAAGCATTCCGCCAGCGTTCAATCTGAGCCAGGATCAAACTCTATAGTTCGATCTTGAATTTTTTCGCTCTTTCGAGCAACTCATAAAAACGGAATTGAAGTGAACTTCACTTCTATTCTCATGAGCGTTTGAGGCCTTGCGACCTCGGTTACTA
This sequence comes from Comamonadaceae bacterium, assembly GCA_947448885.1. Lineage (GTDB taxonomy): Bacteria > Pseudomonadota > Gammaproteobacteria > Burkholderiales > Burkholderiaceae_C > Limnohabitans. The sequence continues at coordinate 7,250 of CANFPJ010000139.1, read as the reverse complement.
GAACCTTGGCAATTGCCTTCAAACGCCCACGCTTATCGGCTGTAAGTTGTTAACGAACCGTTGGTTAGCTGAGATCAGCTGAGCCCTGGATTATGACACGATTATTTAAGTCCTGTCAACACTTAGGGTCTTTACCCATTTGGCTGGCTTTTGAAGGCCATTCCGTTTGAGCGAAGCCTTGCAGTATATACCGGAAATTGGGCGCCGGTCAACTACCTGCAACTATTTTTCCAAAGATCAGCCAATTGGCGGCTCCAAATACAGGAAGGTCATTGAATTCAAACAACTATTTTATTTTGCAACAGTTTCATGGCGGGAGAGCCCATGTCACGGCAGAACGACCCCGCAGCTATAGATTCTTATTTTTTGTCAGCGAGAATGACCCGCCTGCAACGCCTCTGCGCTCAGGCTTTTGCGCTGCCAGATGGTTGCGCGCACCCTTCTTCACTCCACATCATGAGCCTGCTCCAACTACAACAAGCCCAACTGGCCTTTGGCCAAGCCGCCCTGCTCGATCATGCGGATTTTTCGCTTCAACCGCTGGAGCGCGTGGGCTTGATCGGTCGCAACGGCACGGGCAAATCTTCACTCATGCGGATCTTGGCTGGGCTGGAGAAACCGGACGACGGTAATTTGCAATTGCAGCAAGGTGTTCGCTTGGCCTTGGTGCAACAAGAGCCCATGCTGGACCCCGCATGGAGTGTTCATGAAGCCGTTCGACAAGGCCTGTCAGAGGTGATCGCCTGGATCGACAGCTATTCGCTGGGCGAGGGCGACTTGAATCTTTTACAAAACGCCATTGAGTCTCGTCACGGCTGGGGCTGGGAGCAACGGGTAGAGGAGACGTTGCACCGTCTGCGCCTCAATCCTTTGGCGCGGGTTTCTGAACTTTCGGGCGGTACCGCCAAACGGGTTGCGCTGGCCCAGGCATTGGTGCAACAACCCGACATCTTGTTGTTGGATGAACCCACCAATCATTTGGACCTCGACAGCATCGAGTGGTTGGAAAACCTGCTGATCGAGTCACGCACCAGCATGGTCATCATCACCCACGACCGTAGTTTTTTGGACAAAGTGGCCACGCGCATTGTTGAACTTGACCGGGGCCGCTTGCTGTCTTATCCCGGCAATTACGCGGCATACCAACAACAAAAAGAGGTGCAGTTGGCACAAGAGGCCGTGGTCCAAGCGCGGGCCGACAAATTGCTGGCTGAAGAGGAGGTATGGGTGCGCAAAGGGGTGGAGGCGCGCCGCACCCGCAGCCAAAGTCGCATTGTGCGGCTGGAGCAATTGCGCCAACAGCGCGCCCAACGCCGTGAAGTACAAGGCCGGGTGAACATGGGCCTGTCCAGCGGTGCACCCAGCGGAAAAATCGTGGCTGAACTGGAAGGCGTGAGCAAGTGGTTCGCCGGCCCCAATGGCGAGCGCAAAACCGTGGTGCGAGATTTCAGCGCCACCTTGCTGCGTGGCGACAAAGTGGGTCTGATGGGCCCCAATGGCGCGGGTAAAACCACCCTGCTCAAGCTGATCTTGGGGGAAATTGGCCCCGACAGCGGCAAAGTGCGCCAAGGCACCAAAATTCAGGTCGCCTATTTCGACCAAATGCGCCAAGCCCTGGACTTGAACGCGAGCCTTGAAGACTTCATCAGCCCGGGCAGCGAATGGATTGAAATTGGCAGCCAGCGCAAGCATGTCAAAAGCTACTTGCAAGACTTTCTTTTTTCGCCTGGCAGAGCGCACTCACCCATCCGGTCGCTGTCTGGCGGCGAGCGCAATCGTTTGCTGCTGGCGCGTTTGTTCGCCAGACCCGCCAACGTTTTGGTGTTGGATGAACCGACCAATGACCTGGACATTGACACCTTGGAATTGCTGGAGGAGTTGTTGCAAAACTACGATGGCACGGTGTTCATCGTGAGCCACGACCGCACGTTTTTGGATGAGGTGGTCACCAATACCTTGGTCTACGAAGGCGACGGCCATTGGCGTGAATACGTGGGTGGTGTGCAAGATTGGCTACAGCAATCTCGCCGGGCCATGGCGCTGAACGCGGGTTCATCCATGGAGCCGATCGCCATTCAACCCGTGGCGGCGCCTCCATCTGCGTCGCCATCCCGCGCAGACATCTCCACCCCGCCGGCGAAGAAAACCAAGCTCAGCTTCAAAGAGCAGCGCGAATTGGATGCTTTGCCCGCCTTGATCGAGGCCTTGGAACGTGAACAAAACGAGCTGAATCAGCTTTTGGCCGACGGCCAGTTGTTCATCCAAGACCATGTCAAAGCGGGGCAACTGGGGTCGCGCATCGAGGCCATTGAATCGGAGTTGATGCAGGCCCTGCAACGCTGGGACACCCTGGGCAGCCGTTGATGTGGCGCCACCCATCCACAGCCGCATGGGGTCGCCATGGGTAACTCCGAATGGGCGGCTTTGCTGGCGATGTGCACGGCGGTCAGCTTTTCCCCGGGGCCCAACACCACTTTATCGACCGCGTTGGCGGCCAATCACGGCCTGCGTCGGGCCTTGCGTTTTTGTGTCGCTGTGCCCGTGGGCTGGGCATTGCTTTTGGTGCTGTGCGGCGCTGGCTTGGGCCTGTCGATCATTGACAACCCACCTGTTCGCTGGGCCATCCAATGGGCTGGCGCGGCATATATGCTTTGGTTGGCCTTCAAGCTCAGCCGAACACAACATTTGGGAACGGTTGACGCATCGCGATTGAGCGTGGGGTTTTGGCAAGGCGTGGGGCTTCAATTTCTCAACATCAAGGCCTGGATGTTGGCCATCACCTTGACCGGCGGTTGGGTGATCCATGCCAATGGACAAGTGGCCACCAACCCCACTGAACGATTGGTGCAAGTGGTTGGCGTGGGCATGGCCTTTGCTTTTTGTAGCAACTTCACCTATGCCTGTGTCGGTTCGGTGCTGCGGCAATGGCTGGGTCAGGGAACCCGACTGATTTGGTTCAACAGGGGCTTGGCCTGCCTGTTGGTGGTCACCGCTGGGTGGGTTTCACTGGCAAAATAATAATATCAATACTTCACAAAGGTCCCGCGATGAAGCGCTCTTTTGCCCAAGTAGACGTCTTTACAGCCACCCCCTACCTGGGCAACCCCGTGGCGGTGGTGTTGGATGGCACAGGCTTATCGACAGAAGCCATGCAGGCCTTCACCGACTGGACCCATTTATCTGAAGCCACATTTGTCTTGCCCCCCACCCAATCAGGGGCCGACTATGCGCTGCGCATTTTTTGCCCGGGCCGCGAGCTGCCCTTCGCCGGACACCCCACCTTGGGCAGTTGCCATGCTTGGTTGGACGCGGGCGGTATGCCCCAGGGCGCAGAGGTGGTGCAGGAATGCGCCGTCGGCTTGGTGCGCATTCGGCGAGACGGTCAGCGGCTGGCCTTTGCCGCACCCCCGCTGAGGCGCAGCGGCCCATTGCCCGAAGATGAGGTGCTGCGCATTGCGCAGGGCTTGGGCTTGGCCAGGCAAGAAATCTTGCACCACGCTTGGTGCGACAACGGGCCCCAGTGGCGCGGTGTCATGCTGGCCAGTGCCCAGCAAGTGCTGGCCATCCAACCCAACGCCCAGATTTTGGCGGGGATGGAGGTTGGGGTGGTGGCCCCCTTGGATCAAGCGTCCCAGCAGAGCACAAACAGTCCAGCAGAGGCGTTTGAAGTCAGGGCGTTTTTCCCAGGCCATGGCGGCTTGACCGAGGACCCGGTCACCGGGAGTCTGAACGCCGCCTTGGGCCAATGGCTGATCGGCGCAGGCCTGGCGCCCGCCCATTACGTGGCGCGCCAAGGCACGGCCTTGGGCCGTGCCGGTCGGGTGCATGTGCAATGCGATGCGCAAGGCCAAGTGTGGGTGGGTGGTGAATCGGTGGTCTGCATCCAAGGGCATGTGACACTTTGATCGCCCCCACAGCCTGACCCGGCGTCCCCCACGAGACGAACCCAGCCAGGCCGATTCGCGACAATGCGCCCATGGGAACTCTGTACTTGGTGCGCCACGGCCAGGCCTCGTTTGGCGCCGACGACTATGACCAGCTGTCCGAACTCGGCCAGCGCCAAAGTCGCCGCTTGGGCGCTTATTTTCGAGAGCGCGGGCTGACGTTTGAGGCGGTCATCACCGGCAGCTTGAAGCGGCAACAGCAAACATGGCGGGGCATTGCCGAGGGCATGGGCCAAGCCGAGCTGCAGCATTTGGTGTGGCCCGGCTTGAACGAATACGACAGCCATGCGGTGATTCACGCCATCCACCCTGAGCCCTTGGCCAAGCCCGACACCCCTGAACTTTACAAACACCACTTTGGTTTGTTGCGCCAAGGCTTGCAAGCCTGGATGCGCGGCCAAGTCCAGCCCCAAGGCATGCCTTCTTACCCCGACTTTGTCCACGGCGTCACGTCCGCCTTGGCGCATGTCCGGGCCCAGCACAGTGGCGATGTGTTGCTGGTGTCCAGCGGCGGGCCCATTGCCACAGCGGTGGGCCACGTCTTGCAAACGCCCGCAGAAGTGACGATTGAAATCAATATGCGCATCCGCAACACCGCGGTGTGTGAAATGCACTACACGCCCAAGCGTTTGTCATTGGTCAGCCACAACACCATCAACCACCTGGATGGCTTGGCCCACCAAGGCTGGGTCACTTACACCTGATGGGCGGCCTATTGGCCCAGTGACAGCGGGGGGTGTTCCACCACCTCACACAGCAAGCGCGCCAACTGCAAACCTGCAGCCTGCACCAAGGCTTGGCCATCTTCGGCCTTGGCCGATGTGGCATGGCCCACCGCACCACAGGGGTTGTAGTCTTGCATGTGCCAGCCTTGTTTGGCGCTGCGCCCGTCTCCCAAGATGGGGTAACGCGCGGCCTTGTGCTGTGCCGCTGATGAAAAGTTTTGGGCCTGGTCCATCCGCACGCCTTGGGGCGCCAAGGCCAACATCATGGCCGTCTCGATGGCGCCCGCATGTGCGCCAAAGCGGTGTTCTTCGGCGCTGAACAAGCCCATCACCGCCTCTCCCAATGGCAGTTGGTACCAACTGGTGCCAAACACCAGCAGGCCATGGCGGGCGCGCAACTCGCGGGCCACCACGTCCATCAAACCGCCATTTCCCCCATGGGCGTTGAACAAAACCATTTTTTTCAAGCCCGCACGGGCCACACCAGCGCCGATGTCACACCACAGCTCGATCAAGGTGGCCGGGGCCACGCTGAGGGTGCCCGCAAACGCCGTGTGTTCGGTGCTCAATCCCAGGTTTTGGGTGGGCAAAAACAGCACCGGATCAGCGCGGGTCAAATGGGTGAGCGAAGCCGCCACCACGCCATCCACCAAGGTGGTGTCCACGCTCAAGGGCAAATGGGGGCCATGTTGTTCGGTGGCACCCAAGGGCAAAACGGCCACGGCCCGTGCGACGTCGAGTTGTGCAAAGTCGGTGGTGGTGAGTTGGGCCCAGAAATGAGATTGGATGTCCATCCCTGCATCTTAAGGACTTTGTCACCAAGCGGGCTGCGCTGACGTGTTTGGGGCCTTTCGCTACCATCGGCACCCCATGCTCTGCTTTATCCACCTTCGCAATGGCTTGTCCGCCTTGGCACTGGCCTTGGGTTTTGTGGGCTGCCTTTGGGCACAAAGCAATTCGGCGGTGGTCACCACACCTCAAGTCCGGGCGGAATTGATGGTCTGGGCCCCCCAAGGCCTGGGGCCCGGTCAAACCATGTGGCTGGGTTTGCACATCCAACATCAAAAAGATTGGCACACCTACTGGAAAAACCCGGGGGACTCTGGCTTGCCCACGCAATTGCAATGGCAAGCGCCCGCGGGCTGGACGGTTGGCGATACCCATTGGCCCATCCCGCAAAAAATACGGGTGGGTGAGATGACCAACTATGGCTTCGAAGGCCAGGTTTTGTTGGCCGCGCCCGTGACCCTGAACGCATCGGCCCGTTTGTCCGAACCGTCCGAAGTGGTGTTGCAAGCCAACTGGCTGGTGTGCCGACAAGAATGCATCCCGCAAGAAGGCCGCTTTGTGTTGCGCATCGCCAGCCAAAGCAGCCAAGCGGTGCACGGCCCCCTGTTTGAAGCTTTGTTGCGCCAACAACCGCAAACCCTGGCCCTGGGCGCTTCCAAAGCGCAAGTGCACCCAGACCGATTGGCACTCACGGTGTCGGGCCTGCCGCGTGCCCTTTGGGGCCAAAAACCGGCGGTGTTTGTCGAGTTGCCCGAAGTGACCGACCATGCCGGCGAAACCCACCCCCGAAGCCAAAGCCATTGGCGCGATGACCAATTACAAATCGGTTTGCCCCTGCACCCCATGCGCAGCACCCAGCCAGCGCAACTGCCCGTGTTATTGGTTTTCAACCCAGGACCTGAATCAACGGCCTGGCGGGTAAACCTGCCCGTGCAAGGCGACTGGCCTGCGCTGCCCAAACCTGGCGCCAGCACCAATGGCCTGCCGGCAGCACTGCCACCCATCGCAACCAGCGCCAGCACCCAGCCAAGCAATGCGACATGGGGTGCCAGTTTTTGGTTGGCCTTGATCACCGCCCTTTTGGGCGGCTTGGTGCTCAACCTGATGCCCTGCGTATTACCGGTTTTGGCCATCAAGGTGGTGGCTTTGGGTTTGCCGGGGCAAAGCGCTCGGCAACGGCGCCGGGATGGGGTGGCCTACAGCGCTGGGGTGGTGCTCACTTTTGTCGCCCTGGGTGCCGCGGTGTTGATGTTTCGCGCGGCCGGTGAGCAACTCGGCTGGGGATTTCAGTTGCAGTCCCCGCTGTTTGTCAGCGCCCTGGCCTTGCTGTTCACCACCCTCGCGCTGAATTTGATGGGCTTGTTTGAATGGGGGAACATCTGGCCCGCCGCTTGGGGTGGTTGGCAATCGCGCCATTCAGGCATCAATGCATTGGCCTCAGGGGTGCTGGCAGTGGGGCTGGCTTCTCCCTGCACGGCCCCCTTTGTGGGGGTGTCCATGGGTTGGGCCCTGAGCCAAACCTGGCCCAGCGCCTTGGCGGTTTTGGCGGCCATGGGGCTGGGCATGGCCCTGCCCTATGCGCTGCTCAGCCATTGGCCCGCGCTGGGCCAGTATTTACCCCGGCCAGGCGCGTGGATGGGTGTGTTCAAAACGCTGATGGCTTTCCCCTTGTGGGTGACGGTGGTGTGGCTGTTGTGGGTGCTGGGCCAACAAACCAGTTTGGACGCGGCCATGGCCATGCTGCTTGTCTTGTTGGCCGTGAGCGCATTGATATGGGCCTGGCACTTGCCCC
>CANFPJ010000138.1 GCA_947448885.1 Comamonadaceae bacterium | reverse complement strand
CGCCATGGCACGGCAACCTTCGGTGTAGGCGCGCATGGTCATGAGCATGCGCCGCACATCGGGGTGGTGAATGATGGGCGCTGCGGCCTTGATGGAGCCATCCACCGGGCGGCTTTGCACACGGTCACGGGCGTACTGGGTGGCCTTTTGGTAGGCCCGCTCGGCAATGGCGATGCCTTGCACACCCACGGCGTAACGCGCGGCATTCATCATGATGAACATGTATTCCAAGCCACGGTTTTCTTGGCCAACGAGGTAGCCCACCGCACCGCCGTTGTCGCCATATTGCAGCACGGCGGTGGGGCTGGCTTTGATGCCCATTTTGTGTTCGATGCTGACGCAATGCACATCGTTGCGCGCACCCAAAGAACCATCTTTGTTCACCATCACTTTGGGCACCACAAACAAGCTGATGCCTTTGACACCCTCGGGTGCACCCGTCACCCGCGCCAACACCAAATGGATGATGTTGTCTGCCATGTCGTGCTCGCCGTAGGTGATGTAAATCTTGGTGCCGAATACCTTGTAAGTGCCATCGGCTTGCGGCTCGGCACGCGAGCGCACCATGGACAAATCCGAACCCGCTTGGGGTTCAGTGAGGTTCATGGTGCCGGTCCACTCGCCGCTGACCAGTTTGTGCAGGTAAGTGGCTTTGAGTTCATCGCTGCCTGCGGTCAACAAGGCCTCGATGGCGCCATCGGTCAGCAGAGGACACAACGCGAAACTCATGTTGGCGGAATTCAAAATTTCGCCACAGGCTGCGCCAATGGTTTTGGGCAAGCCCTGCCCGCCCATGTCGGTCGGGTGTTGCAAACCTTGCCAGCCGCCCTCAGCGTATTGTTGGTACGCCTGCTTGAAGCCTGTAGTGGTGGTGACCACGCCGTCTTTCCAGGAAGACGGGTTTTTATCACCCTCCCAGTTCAGCGGCGCCAACACGTCTTGGTTGAAGCGGGCGCATTCTTCAAGCACTGCTTGCGCGGTTTCCATGCCCGCCTCTTCAAAACCTGGGATCTTGGCGATCTCATCCAGACCAGCCAGGTGCTGCATATTGAAGAGCATGTCTTTGACGGGTGCGGTGTAGCTCATGGGTACCTCAGTACAAAATCAAGTGACCCAAAAGCCACGCCTTAGGGTCAGGCCAGGGCTGAAAAATCACAGTTGGGAGACCAACTCCGGCACAGCGACAAACAAGTCGGCTTCCAAGCCGTAGTCGGCCACGCTGAAGATGGGTGCTTCTGGGTCTTTGTTGATGGCGACGATGACCTTGCTGTCTTTCATGCCGGCCAAGTGCTGAATGGCCCCGCTGATGCCGCATGCCACATACAACTGCGGGGCGACGATCTTGCCGGTTTGGCCCACTTGCCAATCGTTGGGTGCATAGCCCGCATCGACCGCAGCACGGCTGGCACCCATGGCCGCACCGAGTTTGTCGGCCAAAGGCGTGATGACCTCGGCAAATTTTTCGGAGCTGCCCAGTGCACGGCCACCGGACACGATGATCTTGGCGGCGGTCAACTCAGGGCGGTCGTTCTTGGCGATCTCGCTGCCCACATAGCGGCTCTTGCCACCATCGGCCAGGGCACTGACCACTTCCACGGTGGCCGAGCCCCCTCCTTGGCTGGCCGCCGGGTCGAAACCCGTGGTGCGCACGGTGATGACTTTGACCGCATCGGTGGCTTGCACCGTGGCCATGGCATTGCCGGCGTAGATGGGGCGCTCAAAGGTGTCAGGGCTGTCGACGCGGGTGATGTCGCTGACCTGGCCCACATCGAGCCTGGCCGCCACACGCGGCGCCACGTTTTTGCCGCCTGTTGTGGCGGGAAACAAAATGTGGGTGTAACCCGCAGCCAAGGCCAGCACCTGGGCGGCGACGTTTTCGGCCAGGCCATGGGCCAAACCGGCCTCATCGGCATGCAGCACTTTGGCCACGCCTGCGATGTGGGCAGCGGCAGCCGCAGCGGCCGCTGCGTTGTGGCCTGCCACCAGCACATGCACTTCAGGTGCACAGGCCAAAGCGGCGGTCACGGTGTTGAGGGTGGAGCCCTTGATGGACTGATGGTCGTGGTCAGCGATGACGAGTGCGCGCATGTCAGATCACCTTTGCTTCGTTTTTGAGTTTGTCAACCAAAGCGGCCACATCGGCCACTTTGATGCCTGCGCTGCGCTTGGGTGGTTCGCAGACCTTCAGGGTCTTGATGCGGGGCGCCACATCCACGCCGAGGTCTTCGGGCTTGAACACATCGAGTTGTTTTTTCTTGGCCTTCATGATGTTGGGCAAGGTGACATAACGCGGTTCGTTCAAGCGCAAGTCGGTGGTGATGACCGCAGGCATTTGCAGCGACAGCGTCTCTAAGCCGCCGTCGACTTCACGCGTGACTTGCACGCGGCCATCGACCACTTCGACTTTGGAGGCAAAGGTGGCTTGGGGCCAATCGGTCAGGGCCGCCAGCATTTGGCCGGTTTGGTTGCAGTCGTCATCAATGGCTTGCTTGCCCAAAATGATCAGGCCCGGTTGTTCTTTGTCGGCCAAGGCTTTGAGCAACTTGGCCACCGCCAGGGGTTGCAGCTCTTCAGCCGTTTCCACCAAGATGCCACGGTCTGCACCAATGGCCATCGCGGTGCGCAAGGTTTCTTGGCATTGGGCCACGCCACAAGAGATGGCGATGATCTCGGTGGCAAAGCCCTTTTCTTTCAAACGCACGGCCTCTTCGACCGCGATTTCGTCAAATGGGTTCATGCTCATTTTGACGTTGGCAATGTCCACGCCAGTTTGGTCGGACTTGACCCGCACCTTGACGTTGTAATCGACCACGCGCTTGACGGGCACCAAGACCTTCATAAACAACTCCAAAAAAATGAGACATCAAACCGCTGGGGTTTGAACGTTGGGCCTTCGACCCTGGAAAACATAAGATTGTAAGAGCAAATCACTCACTTTTAGCACGGTCGTGCTTTTTCGCCCGAACGCTGCGACGATCACATTTTGAGCAGCTGCGGCACGATCATGATGATGGACGGAAAAGCCACCAACAAGGCCAAAACGGCCACCAAGGTGTAGACGAAGGGCATGACGCCCCGAAAGATCGTGGATGTGTCCAGGTGCGGCAACAGGCTTTTGACCACAAACATGTTCATGCCCACGGGCGGGCTGATCAGGCCAATCATCACCACCAACACAATGATCACGCCGAACCAAACCGGGTCAAAACCCAAGCTGACCACCAGGGGGAAGAACACCGGAATGGTCAACAAGATCATGGACAACTCTTCCATGGCCGTCCCCAACAAAATGTAAATCACACATATGGCCACCATCACACTCGTGGGGCTGATTTGGTAGGACGTCACAAAGGCTTTGAGATCGTTGGGCATGGAGGTGAAGTTCAAAAAGTTGCCAAACACCAATGCCCCCACCAAGATCATGAACAACATGCCGGTGGTGCGTGAGCTGTCGATCAATATCTCCAGGGTCACCCGCCAGGTCAAGGCCTTGCGCGCCAATGCAATGCAAAAAGCCCCAAAAGCACCGATGCCCGCCCCTTCGGTGGCGGTGAACACCCCACCATAAATGCCGCCCATCACAATGAAGAACAGCAGGGCCACAGACCACACATCTTTAAAAGCGTCCCACCTTTCGGCCCAGCTCGAGTGCTCGGCACGTGGCCCCCAACTGGGGTGGCGCCAAGTCAGAAAAGAAATGGTCGCGCACATCAATACCACGGCCAACAAACCTGGCAAAAAACCAGCCGCGAAAAGTTTGCCAATGTTGGTCTCGGTGACCAGCCCGTAAATGACCATGATGGTCGAAGGCGGGATCAAAATGCCCAAGGTCCCCCCAGCCGCGATGGTGCCGGCAGCCAATTCGTCTGAGTAACCATGCTCGCGCATCGAGGGGTAAGCCACCTTGGTCATGGTGGCCGCTGTGGCAATGGATGAACCGCAAATGGCGCCAAAGCCCGCACAGGCCATGACGCTGGCCATGGCCAAGCCACCTCGAAAGTGGCCCACCAAGGTATACGCCAAGCGGTACAACTCCTTGGACATGCCAGCACGGGTGACAAAGTTGCCCATCAGAATGAACAAAGGCACGACCGACAAGGTGTACTGAAAGCCCGACTCATAAACCGTGGAGGTAGCCGATGCCATGGACGGCATCACGCCGCGCATCCACCACAGCCCCAAAAAACCCACCAAGCCCATGGAGATGGCAATGGGCACCCGAATCAGGGAGAGGGACAGCATGGCCAGCAGGCCCAAAATGGCTTCAGTCATGGTTTCGTGTGCGCAAAAAAGATCAAGTGGTGGTCGGGCCCAGCGCGTCTTGCTCGCGGTGGGGGATGAAAATCAACACCAAGTGCGTCAAGGCGGCAATGACAATCATCGTGCCCATGATGTAAGCCACAGGTGCCAGGGGCAATTTGAGGACGTTGGTGGTGTCGCCATATTCGGCCACGCGCACGGCGCGGCGAAAAATCAAATAACCGATGCCCGACAAGGTCAGACAACAAATGACGTCTGAGAGCTTGTTGAAAAAGGCTTTGACCGCTGGGCTCATCAGGCTGTCCAAGGTGTCAATGACGATGTGCTCACGGCGCATGGAGACCAACGGCAATGCCGCATAAATCAACACCGCCAAGGCCATCTCGGTCATCTCGAAACCACCCGGCAAAGGTTGATTGAGCACATAGCGTCCGAACACATCCACGGTGGTGATGATCATCATCAAAAAAAGCACGGCGGCAGAAATCACGCCCAATAGTTTTTCCAAGCCTTTGGCCGCATCTGTCATCACTTTTCTCCCATTCGCGATTGTTTGGCTTTGCGCACCCATGCATCAAAGGTGATGTTCATGATGCGGTCGGTGCGCAAAAATTCACGGGCGCGCCGGGCTTGCTCTGCATCCACGGGCACCACCCCGCCTACCGGTGCCGCATTGATTTGCAAGCGCGCCATGCGCTCCATGAACACGGCCAAAAAACAAGCCTCTTGCACGCCGCGGCCCGCCGTGAGCAAGCCATGGTGGGCCAACAGCAAGGCGTGGGCCTGTCCCAGGCTGGCGCTGATGAGTTCGCCCTCGCGGTCGGCCGTGGGCAGACCGGGCCAATCGGGCAAAAACACCATGTCTTCAAACAAGGGGGTGGCGTCCATGTGCGCAACCACCAAGGGCACCTTGGCTGCGGCCAACACGGACGCCGCAGGCGGGTGGGTGTGCACGATGGCGTTGACATCTGGACGACTGCGGTACACCCACAAATGAAACCGGGTGGCGGGGTTGGGCTCACGGATGCCATGCGCCCCCTGCCCCTCGAGCACTTGCAAGTCGTTGTCGATCAACAACCAAGATGCCGGCGTGGCCTCACCAAACGCCAGGCCCAAAGGCAAAGTCCAATAACAGTTGTCGCGCGGTCCTCGGGCGGTCAGTTGTCCGGCCAAGCCAGACTCGTGCTGCTCATCCGACAACACCCACGCGCAGTGCGTGAGGTGCTCTCGCGGGTCACTCAACGAGGTGCTCAACATCAACGGCCAGCGGCCACCTTTTTGAGCTCTTCGTGGAACTCGGCAAACACCTTGGCGCCATCAATGCCTTTGGCGTTGGCTGCTTTAATCCAATCGTTGATCAGGGGTTCGGTGCGCTTGCGCACGTCGGCCACAAAAGCGGGGTTGGCATCCACCATCACCACACCAGCTGCTTTCATGGCATCAATGCCGACCTTGTCGGCCGCGTCCCAGGCCTTGCCGGCCAAACGGGCCAATGCCTCGCCAGACACCGAGGTGATGGCATCTTGGTCTTGCTTGGACAGCTTGTTCCACTTGTCTTCATTCATGAAAAAGCCGAAAGCCGAGGAGTAAAAACCGCCTGGGAAGTAGGTCGCATGCTTGACCACCTTGTCCAAATTGAACGACTTGATGGACTCAGAGGGGAAGAAGGTGCCATCGGCCACGCCCGAAGACAGCAGTTCATACGATTCAGGCGCGGGCTTGACCAAAGGCGACGCACCCAAGGCCTTGGCCGACGCTTCAGAGATGCCACCCCCACTGCGCACCTTCATGCCCGACAAGTCGGCCACGGAAGAGACGGGTTTTTTCACCGAGAACATTTGTCCAGGGCCATGGGTGAAAACGCCCAACAGTTTCACGCCTTTGTATTCGTTGGCTTGCTGCAAATACTTCCAGTGGATGCGGTTGTAAGCCACCGAATTGATTTCGGCCGTGGCGCCAGAGCCCGGCAATTCGGCCAACAAAGGCAGGGGATGGCGCGCAGGGGTGTAACTGGCGGTGACATACGACACATCCACCAAGCCATCGCGCACGCCGTCAAAGGTGCCGGGCGCAGCCATGGGGGCTTTGGGCAACATTTGCAATTTGACACGGCCGTTGGTGGCCTTTTCCACCGCTGCCGCCCAGCCGCCCAAGACATCGCGGGTCAAGGGGTGCGATGGCCCCACCCAGCTGGACATGGTCAAGGTGGTTTGGGCCGAAACGCTGCCCACCGACAGCACGGCCAACACGGTGGCGGTCAAAGCAATTTTGAAAGCGGGGAACTTCATGGTTCATCTCCAATGAGGGGGGGATGGGCTACAAAACAACCGGTTGTAGATCAGAATGTTCAGTATAGACAGCGGCGCCGCGCATCTTGCCCAGTGAAAACCCGACCGGGCGGTTGGTTAACGGACATGTTTCGCCAGCGCCTGTTCGAATGAGCGCAAGCAACCGCCCCCCCTGGAAGAGGCACCGATAAGATAGGCCCATGCCACTTCATCCCGACAAAAGCCCATGAAAACCGAGCACGCCCGAACCACTTGGCCGCCTCGGCGCGTGCTGGTCACCGGCGCGGCCGGGTTTTTGGGCCAAGCCCTGGTGGCCAAACACCTGGCCCCGTTGGCTGCCAGCGGCACCTGTGAAGTGCGGCTCACCGATCTGGCGCCCAGCCAAACCAGCCCCGCCCATGCGCGCTGGCTGTGTGGCGATGTGGCCGACCCACAGCTTTGGGACAGCCTGATGGACACCCCCATAGATTTGGTGATCCATTTGGCGGCCATCGTCAGTGGCCGCGCCGAGGCCGACCCGGTACTGGGGCGAAGGGTCAACTTAATGGCCCCATTGGAAATGCTCGAGCGCTGCCGCATGCAACACAGCACCACCGGCATCCGAGCCCGGGTGGTGATGAGCAGTTCCATCGCCGTTTATGGCACGCCCCTGCCGCTGCAAATGCGCGACGACCACCCGATCCGCCCCAGCCTGAGCTACGGCGCCCACAAGCGCATGATGGAAATTGCCATGGCCGATGCATCGCGCCGGGGCGAGATCGATGGCCGCGCCATTCGCTTGTCCGGTGTGGTGGTGCGCCCACCCCAGCCCAATGGGGCTTTGTCGGGCTTCAACAGCGACATGATCCGCCAACCCCTGACAGGGCACGATTACACCTGCCCAGTCGGGCCCGACGCTTG
>CANFPJ010000137.1 GCA_947448885.1 Comamonadaceae bacterium | reverse complement strand
TTCAATGGGCCACGGGCGGCTTTGGCGGAAGGCTCAGCGCCCTCTCCCGCTTCCAATGCAGTGACCAAGCCCTTGAAGCCATATTGCTTGTAAAAATCAATCAAGCCTGCTTGATTGGGTGCTTGCATGACCACGCCATCCAACGAAGGCAGACCCGTAACGTGGGCGCTCAAATCGCAATCGGTTTTCATGGTGACGAGTTGCCGGCCGGTGGGCAGCCAGTCCCGCGCTTGGCGCAGGTTTTCACCGGCCACGCCTTTGATCTCGTCAGCTCGCACCATCAAGGCTTCGAGCGAGCCGTATTCCAGCAACCATTTGGCAGCGGTTTTGGGGCCAACCTTGGCCACGCCGGGCACGTTGTCCACCGTGTCGCCCACCAAGGTTTGGTAGTCAATCATGAGAGACGGCGGCACGCCAAATTCTTCGGTGACGCCAGCCACATCGCGCTTTTTGCCGTTCATGGTGTCGATGATGGTGATGTGCGCATTCACCAATTGGCTTAAATCCTTGTCGCCGCTGGAGACGATGACCTGCACGCCTTGTTGGGCCGCCATGTGGGCCAAGGTGGCAATCACATCGTCGGCTTCAACGCCTGGCACATCCAAGAGTGGCCAACCCATGAGCCTGACCAAGCGGTGGATGGGCTCGATTTGGCTGCGCAAATCGTCAGGCATGGGTGAGCGCGTGGCTTTGTAGGCGGGGTAAATGTCATCGCGAAAGGTCGGGCCTTTGGCATCAAACACGCACACCGCGTGGTGCGTGGGGTATTCGCGGCGCAGGCTTTGCAGCATATTGACCATGCCACGAATCGCGCCCGTGGCTTGGCTGGCAGGGTCGTTGCGGTCCACGCGCAAATCGGGCATGGCATGAAAAGCGCGGTACAAATAGCTGGAACCGTCAACCAGCAACAGGGTGGGTGTGTCTTGCATGGGAAGGATTGTGCCTTGCCAACTGGAGCCTGTTTGTACAATGGGGCAACTCTTGCACCCATCATCACCCCTCCCCCATGGCCGTATTCACCGAGGTCTCTGAGCAGCAGGCCGATCAACTCATGCAGCAATTGCAGCTGGGTGAATTGGTGACTTTGCAAGGCATCAGTGGCGGCATCGAGAACACCAACTATTTCGCCACCACCGCACAGGGCGAATATGTGCTGACTTTGTTCGAGCGCCTGAACCATGCGCAACTGCCCTTTTACTTGCAGCTCATGAAGCATTTGGCCGGCCAGGGCATCAAAGTGCCCATGCCCCAGGCCGACC
This sequence comes from Comamonadaceae bacterium, assembly GCA_947448885.1. Lineage (GTDB taxonomy): Bacteria > Pseudomonadota > Gammaproteobacteria > Burkholderiales > Burkholderiaceae_C > Limnohabitans. The sequence goes on along the minus strand of CANFPJ010000137.1, from coordinate 6,235 downwards.
CCCATGGTGAAATTCTGTTCACCTTGTGTGACAAACCTGCGGCCGTGGTGGAGCGCTTGCCGGGTCAGAGTGAACTCAACCCCAGCTCAGCCCACTGCCAAGCGGTGGGTGACATGCTGGCACGCCTGCATTTGGCAGGCGCCAGTTTTGAACTGGCCCAACCCAATTTGCGCGGGCTGCCCTGGTGGAACGAGACCAGCCCCATTGTCATGCCCCATTTGAGCCCAGAGCAGTCGCGTTTGCTGGCCAGCGAGTTGGCTTTTCAAAACCACGTGGCCGCTTCCTCGGCCTACCGCGCACTGCCCAGTGGCCCGGTGCATGCCGACTTGTTTCGCAACAACGTGATGTTTGTGGGCGATGAATTGAGCGGGTTCTTTGATTTTTACTTTGCGGGGTTGGACCACTGGCTGTTTGATGTCGCTGTGGCCCTCAACGATTGGTGCATTGACCTCGACACCGGTGTCTTTGATGGCCCGCGTTTGAACGCCATGCTGGGTGCTTACCAGGCGGTGCGCCCCTTGCAAGCGGCAGAACGGGCGCTGCTCAACCCCATGTTGCGGGCGGCCGCTTTGCGGTTTTGGATTTCTCGGCTGTGGGATTTCCACCTGCCGCGCGAAGCCAGCATGCTGCAAGCCCACGACCCGAGCCACTTTGAACGGGTGCTCGAGCAGCGCATCCACCACCCCGTGGGCTTGAACGCATGAAGCTGCAAATCCTCCCAGCCAAGCAAGGCTTGTTGTGGGTGCGCCTGGGCATCCGCACCTTTTGGCGCCAGCCCCTGGCCATGACCGGGCAATTTTTCTTGTTCATGGGGTTGTTGTCGCTGTGCTCGCTCATCCCTTTCATCGGCAGCTTCATCGGTCTGGCCTTGCTGCCCATGGCCAGCTTGGGCCTGATGGCCGCCACCCGCGAAGCCCATATGGGCCACTTTCCGATGCCGAATTTGCTGTGGTTGGGTCTGCGCTCTGGGGCCGAAACACGCCGCCACATGGCGGTGTTGGGCGGTTTGTATGCTGTCGGCTTTTGTGCCGTTCTGGCCTTGGCAGCCTTGAGCGACGGCGGCCAATTTGCCAAGCTTTATCTGTTTGGCGGCAGCATGGACATCGACACCTTGATGCAAAACGATGTGCAATCGGCCATGTGGTTGAGTACCTTGCTGTACATGCCCTTGTCTTTGCTGTTTTGGCATGCCCCGGCGTTGACCCATTGGTACGCTGTGCCGCCCTTGAAAAGCTTGTTTTTCAGCGCCGTGGCCTGCTGGCGCAATTGGCGCGCTTTTCTGGTGTTCATTCTGGGGTGGGCCAGCGTGGCCTTGTTGCTGTCACTCGGCGTGACCTTGGTCGCCGTGGTCACCGACAGCGTGGAATCTGCCAAACTGCTGTTGATGCCCTTGATGCTGTTGATGGCAGCGATGTTTTTTTGCTCGATTTATTTCAGTTTCCGCGACTGCTTTGTGGGCGAGGAAGTGATCGCCTGAATTGGTGCCCTGGGTTGCACAAGCCTGCACCGTCAGCCACCATTCGCCAAACTCAAACAGGCGTCAGCTTGGCCACCGACAAGGCCAACCACTTGATGCCATGGCGACCAAATTTGACCTGTGCCCGCGCATCGTCGCCTGTGCCTTCGATGGCCAACACCGCACCTTCGCCAAATTTGTTGTGAAACACAGGCACCCCCGCCCTGACCCAGGCATGCGCCCCTGATGCACTGGCCACCGGCTGTGGGGAAATGGCGCTGGTCCAATCGGTGGCTGCCGCCACTGAAGCATGTTGACGGGAACTGCCCCATGCACTGGCGGGGTTGAGCCCTGGCGCAGCAACGTTGAGCCATTTGAGGGCGTGTTCTGGCAATTCATCAAAAAACCGACTGCGGATGTTGTAGCGGGTTTGCCCATGCAGCATGCGGGTTTGTGCATGGCTCAGGTACAAACGTTTGCGCGCGCGGGTGATGGCCACATACATCAAGCGGCGCTCTTCTTCCAAGCCCAAGTGGTCGCTCAAGGCATTTTCGTGCGGGAACAAACCTTCTTCCAAGCCGGTGATGAAGACGGCGTCAAACTCCAAGCCTTTGGCGGCATGAACAGTCATCATTTGGATCGCCTCTGCGCCCGCCAAGGCCTGGTTTTCACCCGACTCCAAGGCGGCGTGGGTCAAAAAAGCGGCCAAGGGGGACAGGGTCTCGCCCGTCTCGGCGGCCTCGCCCGTGTCCATGTCCACCGGCAAAGCGACGGCATCGCGGCCAAAACCTTCGACGCTGACGAAACTTTCAGCGGCACTCACGAGTTCTTGCAAGTTTTCCACCCGGTCGGCGCCCTCGCGCTCGGCTTGGTAATGCTCGATCAAGCCGCTGTGACCCAGTACCGTTTCCACAATGTCACGCAGGCCCATGCCATGGGTTTGCTCGCGCAACACATCGAGCTTGGCCACAAAGGCCGATAAATTGGCCCCAGCCTTACCCGCCACCGCGCTGACCGCATCGTGCAGTGAACAGCCCGCACTTTGGGCCGCGTCTTGCAATTGTTCGGTGCTGCGCGCACCAATGCCGCGCGGTGGGAAGTTGACCACGCGCATGAAACTGGTGTCGTCGCGTGGGTTTTCCAACAAGCGCAAATAAGCCAGGGCGTGTTTGATTTCGGCACGCTCGAAAAACCGCAAGCCCCCATACACCCGGTACGGCATGCCCGCGTTGAACAAAGCGGTTTCAATCACCCGGCTTTGGGCATTGCTGCGGTACAACACAGCGATTTCGTTGCGCGAGGCAATGCCTTGGCTGCCATCGCCGTTTTGACCATCGCGCAGCAACTGGCGCATTTCATCGACCATCCATTGCGCCTCGGCAAAATCACTGGCCGACTCGTGCACCCGCACCGGCTCGCCCGGGCCTTGATCGGTGCGCAAGTTTTTACCCAGCCGGCCTTGGTTGTGGCTGATCAATTCGTTGGCGCTGTCCAAGATGTTGCTGTGGCTGCGGTAATTTTGTTCCAACTTGATTTGGTGGCGCACGCCAAATTCACGCACAAAGTCGGCCATGTTGCCCACCCTTGCGCCACGAAAGGCGTAAATGCTTTGGTCGTCGTCACCCACCGCAAACACAGCGCTGGTGGGCGAGCTCAACTGTTTGATCCAGGCGTATTGCAAGCGGTTGGTGTCTTGGAATTCGTCGATCAGCACATGCCCAAAGCGGCGTTGGTAGTGCTCGCGCAAGGGGTCGTTGTCGCGCAGCAACTCGAAACTGCGCAGCATCAGTTCGCCGAAATCGACCACGCCCTCGCGCTGGCATTGGTCTTCGTAGAGTTGGTAAATCTCGACCTTTTTGCGGGCATCGGCGTCGCGTGCCTCCACATCGGGTGGGCGCAACCCGTCTTCTTTGCAAGCGGCAATGAACCACTGGGTTTGCTTCGCCGGAAAGCGTTCGTCGTCCACCGAAAACTGTTTGTACAAACGCTTGATGGCAGAGAGTTGGTCTTGGGTGTCCAAAATTTGAAACGACTGGGGCAGGTTGGCCAGCTTCCAGTGGGCGCGCAAAAATCGATTGCACAGACCATGGAAGGTGCCGATCCACATGCCCCGCACATTCACCGGCAGCATGGCAGACAAACGGGTCAACATTTCTTTGGCGGCTTTGTTGGTGAAGGTCACCGCCAACACCCCGGCCGGTGCGCACTGCCCGCTTTGCAGCAACCAGGCGATGCGGGTGGTCAAGACCCGGGTTTTGCCCGAGCCCGCCCCCGCCAAGATGAGCGCGTGTTCACGCGGCAAGGCCACCGCAGCGCGTTGCTCTGGATTGAGGCCACGCAGCAAGGCTGATTCGGGGGGGGAGGTGGTCGGCGGTCCTGATTCGGACCCGGGGAAAAGAGACATGCCAGGATTGTAGGCAAGCGCGTATAGAATCAGCCACCGGGCCCAAGATTCTTGTGCCCGGTTTCTTTTTGGATCGCTCGTCAGCCGTGCCAAGTCCAGCCAGCAACCGGTGCCAAGCCAAGCGCTCATCATCCGTTTTGTTCTGGAGCTTGGACCATGGAAATTTTCGACTACGACAACATCTTGCTGCTGCCGCGCAAATGCCGCGTGGAAAGCCGTTCTGAATGCGACACCAGCATCACGCTGGGCCAACACACGTTCCGCCTGCCGGTGGTACCCGCCAACATGAAAACCGTGGTCAATGAGACCATTTGCGAATGGCTGGCCCAGCACGGTTACTTTTATGTCATGCACCGCTTTCATTTGGACAACGTGGCATTTGTGCGCGACTTCAAGTCACGTGGGCTTTACGCCTCCATCTCCTTGGGGGTCAAGCAAGCCGACCGCGACACCGTGGCCCAGTTGGTGTCCGAAGGTTTGGTGCCCGACTTCATCACCATTGACATTGCCCATGGCCACGCCGACAGCGTTCAGCACATGATTGCCCACCTCAAGCAACACCTGCCGGGCTCTTTCATCATTGCTGGCAATGTGGGCACCCCCGAGGCGGTGATCGATTTGGAAAATTGGGGTGCTGACGCCACCAAGGTCGGCATTGGCCCTGGCAAGGTGTGCATCACCAAGAGCAAAACCGGCTTTGGCACCGGCGGCTGGCAGCTGTCGGCCCTCAAGTGGTGCGCTCGGGTGGCCACCAAGCCCATCATCGCCGACGGCGGCATCCGCGAGCATGGCGACATCGCCAAGAGTGTTCGGTTTGGCGCCACCATGGTGATGATTGGCTCGATGCTGGCCGGCCACGAAGAGTCACCCGGTCAAACCGTCGAAGTCGACGGCAAGTTGTTCAAAGAGTATTACGGCTCGGCCTCCGACTTCAACAAAGGCGAATACAAGCACGTGGAAGGCAAGCGCATCCTCGAACCCATCAAGGGCAAACTGGCCGACACCTTGCGCGAAATGCAAGAGGACGTGCAAAGCTCCATCTCTTATGCGGGTGGCAAAAAGCTGATGGACGTGCGCAAGGTCAATTACGTGATTTTGGGCGGCGACAACGCCGGCGAGCACCTGCTGATGTGAGCTGACTTGGCCCCATGACAAAAGCCACCTTGCGGTGGCTTTTTCAATTTGGGCGCCGAAACAGGGCCTGGGCCAAGGAGGTCTTGACCCGCCCAGTTCACCGTGTGGCCGGTTGAACGCCCAATAAATCGCAGGCCATGCGGTGAACCGCATGGGTGGGCTCGCACAAGGCATCGAGCATGGAAAAGTGCTGTCGCCCTGGCATGGCGAGGGCCTTGGGCACGCGTTGGGTGCCCCAGGCTTGTTGCATCAAGGCGTTTTGGCGCAAAAACTCTTGGCTTTCATCCCCGCCCACCACGCACATCAATTCGCCACGCGCTGGCGCAGGCATCCAGGCGGGGCTGGCATTGAGCACATGCTCATCGGTGAGCAACAAGCCCGACTGCAACATCGGCGAGCGGCGTATCGACTCGAGTTCATGCAAACCCGAGATGGACAAGGCGTTGTGCACCACATCGGCGGGTAAATCTGGGGCAAATACCGGCCATTGACAGGCCATCAGCATGGCGGCCAGGTGTCCGCCGGCAGAGTGCCCGGCCAAGGTGATGCGGCGCGGGTCGCCGCCATATTCGGCGATGTGGCGCCATACCCAGGCCAGGGCGCGCACCATTTGCATGGCGATGTCAGGCACGGTGACCGCCGGGCACAAGGCGTAATTGGGCACGACCACTGTGCAGCCCGCGCGCTGAAACGGCGGGGCCACGAAAGAGTGGTCAAACTTGTCCAAAAAGCGCCAGTAGCCGCCGTGGATGAACACCAAGACCGGTGCATCGGCGCGTTCGGCAGGGAAGATGTCCAAGGTTTCGCTGCTGTGGGTGCCGTAAGGCACGCTGGTGGAGCAAGCTTGGCCGCGTGCCGCCGCCGAATCACGCACCCAGCGCTCGAAATACTGACCAAAGTCGGGCACCATGGCCCGGTTGTTGTACATGCGGTCGTACCAATCGGCGTCATGTGTGGGGGAGCTCATGCCTTGACCTTTTTCAACGTCTATGGGGTGGTGTCATGTCTGGCTGCACCGGGGGACGGTTGCGGTGGCGCAGCGCCAGCGGCCAGCCAGGGCTCACGACTTGCCGATTTGCGCCGTGCGGATCACGCTGTCGGCTTCGGCGGTGCTGTTGCTGCCACCACTCGGGGTTTGGATCACCAAGCCCAACAAGCGTGCGCCGTGCTCAACGGCGATGGAGCCGTAAGAGATATCGCCATGAACCACTGAATCTTTGTGGAATTCGACGCGCTCGGAG
>CANFPJ010000136.1 GCA_947448885.1 Comamonadaceae bacterium | reverse complement strand
TTGAGCTTGCTGCCTTGGGCTGCGGCTTTGTATCCCACGCCGACCAAGGTCAGCTTTTTCTCAAAGCCCTTGGTGACACCAACCACCATGTTGTTGACCAACTGGCGCATGGTGCCGCTCATCGCGTTGGCTTCACGCGACTCATTGGCGGGCAAAAAGGTGATGTTGGCCGCATCCTTTTGGATGTTGACCAAGGCGTTGTTGGCGATGTGCAAATGACCGCCCGCGCCCTTGACACTGATTTGTTCAGGCGCAATGGTCACGTCCACTCCAGCGGGGACGACCACAGGCATTTTTCCTACTCGAGACATGTCTGTTTCTCCTTGGGCTTAGGCCACGTAGCACAGCACTTCACCACCGATGCCGGTGGCGCGTGCTTTGCGGTCGGTCATCACGCCTTTGGAGGTGGTGACAATCGCCACGCCCAAACCGTTCATGACCTGGGGAATGGCGCCGCTGCCTTTGTAAACGCGCAAGCCAGGGCGGCTGACACGCTCAATGCGCTCGATCACGGGGCGACCGGCGTAATATTTGAGGGCGATTTCCAATTCGGTTTTACCCGTTTCGGTTTTGACGTGGAAGCCGTCGATGTAGCCTTCGTCCTTGAGAACCTGGGCAATCGCCACCTTCACTTTGGAAGAGGGCACGCTCACAGTGGGCTTGGCCACCATTTGCGCATTGCGAATGCGGGTCAGCAAGTCGGCGATGGGGTCACTCATGCTCATATTGAATATCTCCTGCCCAATTACCAGCTGGCTTTGGTGATGCCGGGAATCTGGCCTTCGAAGGCCATTTCACGGATCTTGGCGCGTCCCAAACCAAATTGGCGGAACGTGCCACGCGGGCGACCGGTGATTTCGCAGCGGTTGCGTTGACGTGTGGGGTTGGCGTTGCGGGGCAACTTTTGCAAGGCCAAACGTGCGTCTGCACGCTCTTGGTCTGAATGCTTGGCACTGCCCGCAATGGCCTTGAGTTCGGCGTACTTTTGAGCGTACTTGGCGACCAGTTTGTCGCGCTTGAGTTCGCGTTCGATCAATGCTACTTTAGCCACGTTGTACCTCAGTTCTTGAACGGGAAGCGGAAACCGGTGAGGAGCGCCTTGCACTCTTCGTCGGTCTTGGCTGTCGTGGTGATGCTGATGTTGAGACCACGCAAGGCGTCTACCTTGTCATACTCAATTTCAGGGAAGATGATTTGTTCTTTGACGCCGATGTTGTAGTTGCCACGGCCATCGAATGCGCGTCCAGAGATACCCCGGAAGTCGCGCACGCGGGGCAGGGCCACGGTGACGAAGCGGTCCAAAAATTCAAACATGCGCACGCCACGCAAGGTGACCATGCAGCCAATGGCTTGCTCTTCGCGGATCTTGAAACCGGCGATGGCTTTTTTGGCCTTGGTGACCACGGGCTTTTGACCAGCGATTTTGGTCAGGTCGGAAACCGCGTGCTCCATGACCTTTTTGTCGGCCACTGCTTCGCTGACACCCATGTTCAAGGTGATCTTGGTCAAACGCGGCACCTGCATGGGCGACTTGTAGCCAAATTTAGCAATCAGCTCGGGAACCAGCTTTTCTCTGTAATGTTGTTGCAAACGTGCCATGGTCATGCCGCCTTGATTTCTTCGCCGCTGGACTTGAAGACGCGCACTTTGGTGCCGTCGGCCAACACCTTGATGCCCACCCGATCGGCCTTGCCGGTGGCGGCGTTGTAAATGGCCACGTTGGACTGATGGATGGCCATGGACTTCTCCACGATGCCACCCGTTGTGCCCGCCATGGGGTTGGGCTTGGTGTGCTTTTTGACCAGGTTGATGCCCTCGATCAGCAGGTGCGTTTCATCTTTGCGCACCGACACTTTGCCGCGCTTGCCTTTGTCACGACCGGTGATGACGATCACCTCGTCGCCTTTGCGAATTTTGTTCATGGCCCGTCCTCAGAGAACTTCAGGCGCCAAAGACACGATCTTCATGAACCGCTCGGTGCGCAGTTCGCGCGTGACCGGGCCAAAGATGCGGGTGCCAATGGGCTCCAACTTAGCATTGAGCAACACAGCTGCGTTGCCGTCGAACTTGACAAGTGAGCCGTCACTGCGGCGAATGCCCTTGGCAGTGCGAACCACCACAGCGCTATAAACCTCGCCTTTTTTGACGCGGCCACGCGGTGCGGCTTCTTTGATGCTCACTTTGATGATGTCGCCAACACTCGCATAGCGACGCTTGGATCCGCCGAGCACCTTGATGCACAAAACGGACTTCGCGCCGGTGTTGTCGGCGACCTCTAACCGAGATTCAGTCTGGATCATTTCAATATTTCCCAACTTGTACCAAAGCCTGGGGCTGTTGCCAGCCTTGACCGCTTTGATCAGTCTTGGTCCCGTCATCCGCGTGGCAAACCACTTGCCGCGCCTCAGTTGGGGTAGATACTTTGCTCGAAAATCGAGCGAAGCCGCAGATTATGCCATGGTTTTTGGCGTGGCGTCAAATTATTTATGGGCGCCTCACAACCAAGAGCCTTTCTGGCCCTTCTCTTAATTAAGATACCGTTTTAAATTGGCATCCCCCTAAATAGGTACCCCATGACCCGCACCACACCCTTGGCCACTGATTTGCTGGTTTTCATTGGCGGGGGCAACATGGCCAGCGCGATTTTGGGCGGTTTGCTGCGTGAGGGTCACCCGCCACAGCAAATATGTGTGGTTGACCCCGATGACGCCATCCGCCAATCCTTGCAGCAAGGCATGGGTGTCCAGGTGTTGGCCGCGCCCGACGCCACGCTGGGCACAGCCACCCATGTCATTTGGGCGATCAAGCCGCAGCACTTCAAAACCGCCGCCGCCCAAGCCAGCCCATTTTTGACGGGCGCTTTGCACCTGAGTGTGGCCGCTGGCATTCGGTCCGACAGCATCGCCCAGTGGTTGGGCAGCGAGCGCATCGTGCGCGCCATGCCCAACACACCCGCCTTGGTCGGCTTGGGGCAAACCGGTTTGTATCCCCGCGCAGCCGTCACGGACGCAGACCGACAGTGGGTGCAGCAGGTGCTTGGCTCCACCGGGGCGTGTTTGTGGCTGACCCAAGAGTCGCAATTGGATGCAGTCACTGCCCTGTCGGGCTCGGGGCCAGCCTATGTGTTTTATTTCATCGAAGCCATGGTCCGCGCTGGGCAGTCCATGGGTTTGAGTGCCGAACAGTCGCAGCAACTGGCCATTGGCACCTTTGTTGGCGCGTCCGAGTTGGCCCGCGCCAGCCAGGACACACCCGCCGTCTTGCGCGAACGCGTCACCTCCAAAGGCGGCACCACCCACGCGGCCTTGAGTGCCATGGAGCATGACCAAGTGGGCCCGGCATTTGAGCGCGCCATCCAAGCCGCTTGCGCGCGCGCCCAAGCTTTGGGCGATGAATTTGGCCGTTGAGCCACGCATGCGAGAATCAGTTCACTTTTAACCAAGGGATCCAACTATGAAAAAACCCCTCTTGACCCTGGCCAGCGCCATTTTGTTCACCCTGCCCAGCCTGAACTGGGCGCAGCAAGCTGCTCCCGCAGCACCGGCAGCCCCAGCGGTTGCGCCAGCCCCTGCTGCAGCGCCTGCCAGCGCCACACCGAACAACCCCAGTGCTGCGCCAAAAGCTGAAAAGAAAGCCAAAAAAGCGAAAAAGAAAAAGGCCAAAAAAGCCAAAGCCTCCTGAGCAAAGCCCCCTCTGGGGGCTTTTTACATGTGGCTGTCGAAACGGTTGATCAGCCGGCTTGGGTTCAGTGGGGTGCGGCCAATCCCAAAGCCAGACCGGCAAACAAGGTGGCGGCCATCCAATGGTTGAGCCGAAAAGCCTTGAAACAACTGTCTCGCTCGCGGCCTCGGATCAGCCGGTAATGCCAAGCGGCCTGGGCCAGCGCCGCGCACCAAAACGCCCACCACACCGGGTGCAACCCCAAGGACCCCAGCCAGCCGGCCCAGGTCAGCAGGTACACCGCGTAAAAGCCCATCACCATGGGCACATCGCGATCGCCCAGGGTGATGGCCGAGGTTTTCATGCCGATGCGCAAGTCATCGTCGCGATCGACCATGGCGTATTCGGTGTCGTACGCCAAAACCCAAAACAAATTGCTGAGCAGCAAGCCCCAAGCCATGGGCGGCACGGCATGCCACACACCGGCCAACGTGTGCTCGCCACCGCGCACAGCGGCAAATGCCATGGGTATGCCAAAGCTGAAAGCCACCCCCAACACCGCCTGGGGCATGGACACAAAACGCTTGGCATAGGGGTAGACCAAGGTCACGCCCAGCGCCACCACCGACCAAGCCATGGTCACCCCATTGGTGGTGCACACCAGGGCAAACGCACACAAGGCCAGCACGACGCCCACGGCCAAGGCCTCGCGCACCGAGACAGCACCCCGGGTCACAGGGCGTTGGGCGGTGCGTTTCACATGCTTGTCAAAGTCGCGGTCGGCCACATCATTGACGCAGCAACCGGCGCTGCGCATCAGCACCGTGCCGGCCACAAACACACACAACAAATGCCAACCGGGCCAACCGCCAGCGGCAATCCACAAGGCCGACAGCGATGGCCACAACAACAACAGCCAACCCGCCGGGCGGTTGAAGCGAATCAGGTCAAGGTAGAGCGCCAGTTTCGTGGGTGGGCGCGGCGGTTCAAGCGGTGTGGCGTCGTTCATGGCGAGGGCAATCAGCCTCAGGTGAGTCGGTGAACACCCGGCAAATCGCTGGCGTAAATGGCGTTGCGCAGCGCTGCAATGGCTTCGTAACGGGTGAAGCTGCGCCGCCAAGCCAACACCACGCGCCGGGTCGGCGGGGCGTCGTCCCCGTCCACCACCGGCAAATAGCGCACGTAGCTGTCGGCGCTTTTTTTGCGCTTGGCGCTGGCTTGCAGCGCCTCTTTGGGCACGCTCAATCGAGGCACCAAGGTCACGCCCATGCCCGCCGCCACCATGTGCTTGATGGTCTCGAGGGACGAGCCCTCAAAGCTTTTGCGAATGCCCTCGGCCTGGCTGGAAAAGCGCGCGAACTCGGGGCACACCTCGAGCACATGGTCACGAAAACAATGGCCATTGCCCAAGAGCAACATGGTTTCGGCTTTCAATTCGGTGGCGCTGATGCTGTCACGTTGCGCCAGCGGGTGGTTGCTGGGCAAGGCGGCGATAAACGGCTCGTCATACAGGGGAGCCACCGCCAAGCCGGCATCGGGAAAAGGCTCGGCCATGATGGCGCAGTCAATGTCCCCGGTGCGCAACATCTCCAGCAACTTCACCGTGAAGTTTTCTTGCAGCATGAGCGGCATTTGCGGCGACATCTCAATCGTGTGTCGCACCAACTCGGGCAGCAAATAAGGGGCGATGGTGTAGATCACACCCAGCTTCAATGCCCCAGACAGGGGGTCTTTGCCGCGCTTGGCAATTTCTTTGATTTGTGCCGCCTGCTCCAACACGCTTTGGGACTGGCGCACGATTTCTTCGCCCAGGGGGGTGACGCTCACTTCATTGGCGTTGCGCTCGAAAATTTTGACTTCCAACTCTTCCTCGAGCTTTTTGATCGCTACCGACAAGGTGGGCTGCGAGACAAAGCACGCATCAGCGGCCCGGCCAAAGTGCTTCTCCCGCGCCACGGCCACGATGTATTTGAGCTCGGTGAGGGTCATGTGTCAGGCTTTCAGAAAGTCTGATTTTCCACCCAACCAGCGGGCCACATGGGTGGCCGCCAACTCAGGGTGTTCGTCCAGCATGCGCGGCGCCAGGGCACGGGCCCAATCCAACAAGTCGCCATCGGTGGCCACATCGGCAAAGCGCAGCATGGCCGCCCCCGATTGTCTGGCCCCCAAAAACTCTCCCGGCCCACGGATGTCGAGGTCCCGGCGGGCAATCTCGAAGCCATCATTGGTTTCAGCCATGGCTTTTAAACGCTCACGCGCGGTGTCGCTCAATCGGCCATGTTCGCCCAAGCTGTACAGCAACACGCAAGCTGAGGCCGCTGCGCCACGCCCCACCCGTCCGCGCAATTGGTGCAACTGGCTCAGGCCAAAGCGCTCAGCGTGTTCAATCACCATCAGCGAGGCATTGGGCACATCCACGCCCACCTCGATCACCGTGGTGCTGACCAACACGCCCATTTGCCCCTGCACAAACAGCGACATCACCGCCTTTTTTTCGGCTTGCGCCATGCGTGAATGCAGCAAGCCCACCATCACGCCGGGCAGCGCCTCGCACAGGGCTTGGTGGGTGTCGGTGGCGTTGCGCAAATCGAGTGCTTCGCTTTCTTCAATCAGGGGGCAGACCCAGTAAATTTGCCGTCCCTCGGTGAGCTGCACCCGAATGCGCTCAATCACCTCGTCGCGGCGGGTGTCGGCCACCAGCTTGGTGACGATGGGTGTGCGGCCTGGGGGCAACTCGTCGATGGTGGACACATCCAAGTCGGCGTAATAACTCATGGCCAAGGTGCGCGGGATGGGCGTGGCGCTCATCATCAGCAAATGCGGCTCGCGGGGGCCGAGCGAGCGGGTATGGTCGTTGTGGGAATGTTCGCTGCTGCCGTCACTGGGGTTGGTTTGTTCATCCGACAGCTTTTGCCGCAGGGCCAAACGCTGGGCCACGCCAAAGCGGTGTTGCTCGTCGATGATGGCCAAGGCCAGCGCTTTGAACTGCACCTTGTCTTGAATGACGGCATGGGTGCCCACCACCAGCGCGGCTTGGCCACTGGCCACCAAGGCGAGCATGGCGTCGCGCTCTTTTTTCTTTTGGCTACCGGTGAGCCATGCCACCTGCAAGCCCAGCGGCGTGAGAACGGGTTCAAGCCAGCCAATCAGTTTTCGGAAATGCTGCTCGGCCAAAATTTCTGTGGGTGCCATCAAAGCACATTGCCAACCTGCATCAATGCACTGGGCAGCGGCGAGGGCCGCCACCACGGTTTTGCCCGAACCCACATCGCCTTGCAACAAGCGATGCATGGGTTGTGGGCGCTCCAAATCTTGGGAGATTTCAGCCACCACCCTGTGTTGGGCTTGGGTCAAAGCAAACGGCAATGCGGCTTGCAAGGCCGTCAACACGCCAGCCTGGTTCTGTGCCTTGTGCAAACGCGGGGCACGCAAGGCCGCGCGCTCGCGCTTGGATTGCCATTGTGACAACTGCTGGGCCAACAACTCTTCGGCTTTGAGCCTTTGCCAAGCCGGGTGGCTGCGGTCATCCAGCTGGGTCAGCGACACATTGGGCGCGGGGTGGTGCAAAAACTGCAAGGCCTGCGCCAGCGGCCAAGTCTGGTGGGGGGCCTGACCGGCGGGAATGGTTTCGCTGAACACCCCTTGCCGCAAAGCATGGGCCAAACCGCCTTGCACCGCCTTGCGCAAATACGCCTGGGGCATGGTGGCGGTGCTGGGATACACCGGCGTCAACGCGGTCGATAAGTCGCCACCGGCGGCTTGCACGCTGGGGTGCATGCAGCTGCGCCCCATGAAGCCACCGCGCACCTCGCCGCGCAAGCGAACATGGCGCCCCACCTCCAATGCCTTTTGCATATTGGGGTAGAAGTTAAAAAAGCGCAGGGTGCAAATTTCTTCGCCATCTTCCACCACGGCGACCAGCTGTCGACGCGGCCTGAATGTCACCTCACAAGAGCGAACCGTGGCTTCAAACTGCACCACCTCGCCATCGCGGGCATCGGCCAGTTTGACCAATCGGGTTTCGTCTTCGTAGCGGTAGGGCAGGTGCAAGGCCAGGTCCACATCGCGGACCAAGCCCATTTTGCGCAAGGCCTTTTGGGGGGCGCTCAGGGGTTTGGCGGCTGGCGTTGGCGCGGTGGG
>CANFPJ010000135.1 GCA_947448885.1 Comamonadaceae bacterium | reverse complement strand
TCTGCCAAGCGTTTGCGCGGAATGGTCGAGTCCATGCACATGTAGTCGGGGCTGATGCGACCGCTGGCGGGAAACGCGTTTTTGCGGCCACTCCAAAACTTCAGGCGTTCGGCCTCGTCACGGCTCACGGCAATCGCGGTTGCGCCACAGCGTTGCAGCACCGCGCTCATGCGGCCAATTTCTTCTTCCACCTCTTCGGGCGTGCCGTCGCTTTCGCACAGCAAAATCGCCTCTGCACTCAGGTCGTAGCCGGCGTGGACAAAGTCTTCCACCGCAGCGGTCATGGGCTTGTCCATCATCTCCAAACCTGCGGGGATGATGCCGGCGGCAATGACGGCGGCCACCGCGTCACCGGCTTTGCGCAGGTCGTCAAAGCTCGCCATGATGCAGCGTGCTAACTGTGGCTTGGGCGTGAGCTTGACCGTCACCTCGGTGGTGATGGCCAACATGCCCTCCGAGCCCACCACCAGCGGCAGCAGGTCCAAGCCCGGCGCGTCCAAGGCGTCGCCACCAAACTCGATGGGCTCGCCGTCCATGGTGAAGCCCTTGACCTTCAACACATTGTGCAAAGTCAGGCCGTATTTCAAGCAATGCACACCGCCCGAGTTTTCCGCCACATTGCCACCAATGGTGCAAGCGATTTGGCTAGATGGGTCTGGCGCGTAGTACAGCCCCAAAGGCGCGGCGGCCTCGCTGATGGCCAAGTTGCGCACACCGCACTGCACCACCGCAGTTCGGCTGTGCACATCCATCTTCAAAATGCGGTTGAATTTGGCCAGCGACAAGGTGACACCTTGCGCATGGGGCATGGCCCCGCCCGACAAACCGGTACCAGCCCCGCGCGCCACCACCGGCACGCCCAAGCGCTGACAGGTGCGCAGCACGGCTTGCACTTGCGCTTCGGTTTCGGGCAGCACCACGCACATCGGGCGTTGGCGGTAGGCGGTCAGGCCGTCGCACTCATAAGGCGTGGTGTTTTCGCTGGAGGACAGCACCGCGTGGGCGGGCAGCACGGCGCGCAGGGCCGACAGCACCAAGTCTTTGGGCAGAGTCGTTGGCGCCTGAGGGCTGATGAGAGGTTGTTCGAGCACAGCAGTCATGGAAAGGCTTTCACGCTGATAGGGCTCCAATATAGGGCCAAAGCTGAGGGTGCAGATTGAAAAAAACGAAAACCCTGCGCATCAATGGGTGGTCGGCCCATTTGTGGGCAGGGCCAGGAGTTGAATTTCATGTTCCAAGGCCTCAAAACCAATGGGTTTGGACACATAGCCGTTGGCGCCTGCCGCTAAAAACCGTTCGCGGTCGCCAGTCATGGCGTGGGCTGTCACCATGATCACCGGGAGGGTCGCCCGCTGGGGGTCGGGCAGATTGCGCAAGGCCTTGAGGGTGCTCATGCCATCGAGCACGGGCATCATCACATCGAGCAAAACCATGTCAAAGCCTTGTGTCTGCAGAATTTGCAAGGCCTCTTGCCCATTCAGGGCGCTGACGTGGGTGTGCCCCAATCGGTCCAGCAGCAAACACGCCAATTTCAAATTGATGGGGTGGTCCTCCACCACCAAAATGTGCTGGCGCACTGCTGGCTTGGACGCGTCTGCCATGCCCAAGCCCGCGCCGTCATGGGTGTCGGCGCTGTCAAACGTTGGCGCGATGGGGGCTTGGATCAGAAAACTGAAGGTGGCCCCTTGGTTCAACTGCCCCTGCGCTTGGATATCGCCCCCCATGAGCCGAATCAAGTTGCGACTGATGGCCAAACCCAGGCCCGTGCCGCCAAAAGACCGTGTGATGGAACTGTCGCCCTGGATGAACGGATCAAACAACCGCAATGCTTGTTCCGGCGCAAAACCAATGCCGGTATCGCGCACCGAAAAGTGCAAGCCAACCGTGTCGGCATAGGGGCTTTTTTCGGCCACCATCGTGACCTGGACTTGGCCCTTGGCCGTGAACTTGATGGCGTTGCCAATCAGGTTGGTCAAGACTTGGCGCAACCGGATGGGGTCGAGCATCACGTTGGGTGCAGGCAGTCCGCCGTTGTCCACGGACAGGGTCAAACCTTTGTCATGGGCTTCAGACTGAAAGCTGCGCACGGTTTGCACCACCACATCCCAGGCATTGCAAGTGATGGGGTGCAAGCTCAAATGACCGGCTTCGATTTTGGAGAAATCCAAAATATCGTTGATCACCGACATCAGGTGCTTGGCCGACACATTCGCCAGGCTGATGAACTCGCGTTGTTGCGCATCCAAATTGGTTTGAAGCGCCATTTGCGTCATGCCCACCACCCCATTCATGGGGGTGCGAATTTCGTGGCTCATGTTGGCCAAAAACTGGCTCTTCAACTCGTTGGCCGAATCGGCCTTGGCTTTGGCCTCGATCAAGTCCTTTTGGCTCTCGCGCAGGCCGTGCTCCATGGCTTCGCGCTGCAAGACCTCTGCGCGCAAAGCGTCATTGCTGTCTTGGTATTTGGACGCCAAACTTTGGGCCGTTTGCAAGTGTTTGTCGGCCGAGTGCAAGGCGCGCCAAAACAAAAACAAGCCCAGCATGGCCACAAAAGTCAGGATGCCCAAAGTGAAGTTGATCAGGTCCTGGGTGCTGGTGCGCGTGCCATGGATGGGCATGGAGACCTCCAAGGCACCGCGCACATCCCCCACCTTCCAGGCTGTGTAGGGCGACCCCGGGTAGTGGTTGTGGCAGTTCACACAGCCCTCTTGCATGCGATCGGCCAAGGCCAACCGCACAATGGTCTGCCCATCGCGAACCTCCTCACGGATGTAGGGCCGATCAGGGTTCTCGCGCAAGGCCCGCAGCGCGTCCAGTTGGAACTGATCGAGTTGGCGCTGCGAAGCGCGCCAAGGAAAGGGCAGTTCACTGAAGTAGTTGGTGAGACTGCCTTGCTCTTGCTGGTTGAAAAACCGCCCCAACTCCAGCACCATGGTGGCTGGCAAGGGCAATGTTCCGGGTTGGTCTTTGAAGTCGTGTGACACGCGCACGCCATGTGCTTGGGCCGGCGCCATGATCTCTGAAGCATAAAAATTGCGAAACTTCACAATGTCTTGCGCTTGGCGCAACAAGGACCGCTCCAATGTCTCTTGGGATTGCTCTTGCGCCAGATGTTGTGACATCCAAATCACAAAACCGCCCAAGCCCAGCATGACCAAGCCCATCAAGGTCCCCACGATGGGTGTGCGCCATCGACCGTAGCGCTTGACGACGGCAGACTGCGCAGGTTCTGCATTGGCTTGGCTTGTTGGTTTCGGCGAATTCATGGTGGGTGCTCAATGCAACCCGTCAAAGGGGTTCGTGGACATCGAAGGGGCCAAGCGGACAACCATGCTCGACCGAGTTATGAGGGTGCGATGGGTGTCTGGCGAAACCCACGGCCAGGGCTTCATGCCGCTTACAACCGCGCTTTGACACCGAAGAATGGTACCCGTTTGCAGGTGCCCCTGCGGGGCCATTCAGCTCATTTGAAAATCACAGTTTTATGGCCATCCAGCAGCACGCGGTGCTCGCTGTGCCACTTGACGGCGCGCGCCAGCACCTGGCTTTCGGTGTCGCGCCCCAAGGCGCTGAGGTCCTCGATGGTTTTGCTGTGGTCCACCCGGGCCACGTCTTGTTCAATGATGGGGCCTTCATCCAAGTCGGCGGTGACGTAATGGGCCGTCGCGCCGATCAGCTTGACCCCACGGTGGTGGGCTTGGTGATAGGGTTTGGCGCCTTTGAAGCTGGGTAAAAAACTGTGGTGGATGTTGATGGCCTTGCCCGCCAATTGTTCACACATGTTGTTGGACAAAATTTGCATGTAGCGCGCCAGCACCACCAATTGCGCACCTTCGGCATGGATGATTTCAAGTTGCCGTGATTCGGCCTGGGCTTTGTTGGCGCTGGTGACTTCGATGTGGTGAAAGGGCACGTTGTAGCTGGCCGCCAGTTGATAAAAGTCACGGTGGTTGCTGATGATGGCGCGCACATCCACATCCAGCAAACCGCTCTTGCAGCGAAACAGCAAATCATTCAGGCAGTGGCCCTCTTTGCTG
This sequence comes from Comamonadaceae bacterium, assembly GCA_947448885.1. Classification (GTDB taxonomy): domain Bacteria; phylum Pseudomonadota; class Gammaproteobacteria; order Burkholderiales; family Burkholderiaceae_C; genus Limnohabitans. The sequence goes on along the minus strand of CANFPJ010000135.1, from coordinate 3,836 downwards.
ACCATGATCACGCAGGGCATGGCTTGACCACTCGCATGCAAGTCCCAACGCATGTCAAACCCAGGTGCCATCTGTGCCAGTTGCTCGCGCAGCACCGCCTCGGAGGCTTGGGCGCACACGAAGCGCACGCGCATGAAAAACAGCCCCGTCGCCAAGTCGCTGTACTGCGCGGCCTCTTCGATGTTGCTGCCGCGCTCGAGCAAAAAACCTGAAACGGCGTGAACGATGCCCGGGCGGTCGGGGCACGACAAGGTGAGGATGTAAGAAGGAGTCATTCAGATATTTTCGCAGGACTTGTGAGCGGGCCAAGGGGGCCTGACGTGAATGCACTTTTTCGTGCGCGATGGCGTGGCGATGTGTCAAAAAACCGTGCACGTCCATGAGTTCAAAGGTGCGCAATTTTTTCGCCATTTTCGAGGGACGAAACCAAAAGTAGGCGGCGGCGAGGGGCACATTTTTTGCTGATTCATACCCATACCGATACCGGTGAGGGGCACATGAACAGCGCGCATTGTTTTTTTAAAACGCATACTTTTGGCGATGCCGCAGGCGCTGGTTGGCCGCTGTGCAAAAGAGTGCTTTCGTGTGCCTGGCGCCGATGGCTGGGCCAGGGGTTGAAGTGGTTCATGCTGGGCTTGGTCGCGTGGGTGTGTGGTGTCAACGCCATGACGGTTCAACGCGTGGGCAGTGATGTGTTCGTGTCGGGTGTGATTGAGCGCCACGACGACCGGCTGTTGCGTGCAGAGTTTGCGCGTGGCGAGGTCAAGCGCTTGATCTTGGTCAATTCACCTGGGGGCGATTTGCCCGCCGGCATGGCCATGGCACGCTGGCTGCAAGGGCAGGGCTTGACCACCTTGGTGGTGGGTCAGTGCTTGTCGGTTTGCTCTTTGTTGTTCATGGCGGGACAAGAGCGGCAATATGCCACGGGTGTGGCGCCGCACCTCACCGTGGTGGGCATTCATGGGCCCAGCATGCCGTTCACCGGAGCGCTGGTGCCTGAGCATGCCCGCGAAATGTGGGACTACTACCAAGAGCGCATGGGCGCTAAATTTGACGCGCAGTTGTTGAACGTGGCCCTGTACCAAATGCAAGACGCCAGCGGATTTGTCTTGATTCGGGAGATGGACCGCAACCGCCCCCGCGACCGCATCACCTTGCATTGCCCCACCGCACGCACGCCGCGTGAGCAATGCGCCGAGTACGCACTCAAAGACGCCCTCACCCTGGGTGTGGTCACCGCCAGCCGCAGCGTGGTGCTGGATTTGCCAGACAACTTGCAAATTAGAATGCCTTGAAGCTGGCGGGCGCTGGAGCGCCATGGCTGGCGCATTCAGGGAGACCCTCATGCAAAACCCACCATCCCTTGGCAATCATTTGTGGTTGCCCTTCACGCCCAACCGTGACTTTCGGCAAACCCCGCGTGTGTTGGTGGGTGCGGACGGCATGCACTTCACCACCCAAGAGGGCCAGCGGGTGCTCGACGGCATCTCCAGCCTGTGGTGTGTGGGCGCGGGGCACAACCGAGCGCCCATCAACGAGGCGATCAAAAAACAACTCGACACGCTGGATTACGCCACGGCTTTTCAGTTTGGCAACGACCGTGCATTTGAAGCGGCCGACATGCTGGCCGCGTTGGCGCCGGGGGATTTGAACCGGGTGTTTTTTTGCACCTCGGGGTCGGAGGCGGCCGACACCTCTTTGAAGATGGCCTTGGCCTACCACCGCGCGTGTGGTCAAGCCCAACGCACGGTGTTCATTGGCCGCGAGCGCGGCTACCACGGTGTGGGTTTTGGCGGCATGAGCGTGGGCGGCATCAGCGGCAATCGCAAGGCTTTTGGCGCGGCCATGCTGCCCCGGGTGGACCACATGGCTTTCATCCATGACCCACAACAACATGCCTACATCGAAGGCGAGTTGCCCGAGTTCTCGAATGACTTGCTCAATGAACTCGAGCAGCGCATCTTGCCCTTGCACGATCCGAGCAATGTGGCCGCCATCATCGTCGAGCCGGTGGCGGGCAGTGCCGGTTGGTACATCCCGCCCAAAGGGTATTTGCAACGTTTGCGGCAAATATGTGACAAGCACGGCATTTTGTTGATCTTTGACGAGGTGATCACCGGCTTGGGTCGCATGGGCACGCCGTTTGCAGCCGATTACTTTGGCGTGGTCCCCGACATGCTCAACTTTGCCAAATGCGTGACCAATGGCGTGGTGCCCATGGGTGGGGTGATTTGCCGTGAAGCCATTTACCAAGCAGTGACCGAACAAGGAGGTCCGGCCCATGCGATCGAGTTTTTGCATGGCTATACCTACTCGGGGCACCCCGTGGCCTGCGCGGCGGCAGTCGCCACATTGACCTTGATGGCCGAGGAACGTTTGTTTGAGCGCGCCGCCCAAATGGGGCCCGTGCTGGGTCGGGCCATGCACCACAACCTGAAAGGGTTGCCAAATGTGGTGGGCATTCGCTCGTTGGGCTTGGCCGCAGCGGTGGAGCTCAGCCCTTCATCCCAAGGTGTGGGTCAACGTGGCTATGCCGTGTTTCAAGAATGCTTGCGCCGAGGGGTGTTGGTGCGCAGTGCCGGTGACAACTTGGTGTTTGCGCCGCCGTTCATTGTGGAGCGCGACCACATTGAGCACATGGTGGCCACTTTGGCCGACGTCATCGCCGGTTTGCCGGCATGAAAAAACCCGCAGCTGCGGGCTTTTTTCTTGGGTGTTTGACCCCGGCTTTCAGTGCATCACCACCGGGTTTTGGGCCAATTCAGCGTACTGGGCCAGGGTGTCTTCCACTTCGTCTTGGGTCGGGGTTTTGAGTTGCCACTGGGTGATGTGCTGCTGAAACAACTCCGCCCAGTAACCGTCCAGGTACACCTCTTTGCCGTTGCGCTTGTCCACAATTTCAAAGCCTTGGCGCGACAGCATCGGCTGGGCCGAAGCTTGCGGTTTGTCGGTGGGCACATCGGCTGCCATGTGGACAACGGCAAAGGACTCGGAGTCGTAAAGCGTATTCATGGTGCTGCCCGGGGTGTCGTTGAGGAACATATTAACCTGATATCGGCGCTGAAGCGCCCATTTCAAGGCCGACGGTGACAGCCGAGGCAGAAATCAACGCGATGAAGGCGCTGATTGTTGGGTGGGGCTCCAATGCGCGTCCAATACCGGCGCGCGGCCACCCAAGCCCATGGTGGCCACAAAAATGCCAAATAAAAATGAAATCAGGTATCCCATGGCCCCATTCCTGCAAAAACACGGCTGCACTGTTGCAGCCATCCCCCGCCCCTCAGGGCAGATATTGCCGCCACACAGGGCGGTCAAAGAGGGAATCGACCGCAGCGCGCGATTCTTGAGCCTGGGCCACGCATGCAAACAGGTTCAGGGGTTGCCATTGGGGGCTTCTTTGCTGCGCAACAACAGGTCCACTTGGTCGCCGCTGGTTTGGGTGATGCGGATGCGCACCGGCAGGTGCTCCAAGCTGGGGGCCATCCACAATTCGACGCGCTGGTCGTATTGCTTTTGCTCTTGCCGCACCAAGCGCAGGGCCTCGAGCGGGCCAATGGGCATTTTGAGGGTCTCCATTCCCGCAATCTGAAACGCCCAGGGCTCGCTGTCGCGCGCACCGGTGGTGTTGAAGTTCAACACAGCGCCAGGCCCCCAGCGCTGGGGTTCGGCCAACAGCATGCCTGAAATTTGAATCAACACACTCAGGCGGTCTTGCGTGCCGGCCAGCAGCGGCGCATCGGGGGTGTTGGCGCTGTAAGTGATCAACCCCTTGTCACGCTGAAAATGCGCCGCCTGCTCACTGCGCACCTTGTCACCAAATCGGCGCGGGGCCAAGC
>CANFPJ010000134.1 GCA_947448885.1 Comamonadaceae bacterium | reverse complement strand
CTTTGAGCGGCATGCGCGCAGCCGGTGTGCTGGGCGCCGGGGCTTTGGTGACTTCCATCGACTCGTCCGGGCCGGCCATTGCCCGCGCCCAGCGGCATGTGCAACTCAATGGCTTTGACCCTGACAGTGCGCTGTTCATGGATGCCGATGTCAACGCCAGTCTGCGCCAATTCATCCAAGAAGGCCGACACTTTGACGCCATCATCTTGGACCCGCCCAAGTTTGCCCCCACCGCTGCGCACGCCGATCGGGCGGCACGCGCTTACAAAGATATCAACCGCTTGGCCTTTAAGCTGTTGTTGCCGGGTGGTGCTTTGTTCACCTACAGCTGTTCGGGTGGCATCAACGCCGACTTGTTCCACAAAATCGTGGCCTCTGCGGGCACCGATGCGGGGGTGGACGGCTTCATCAGCGAACGCTTATTTGCCGCGCCCGACCACCCGATGACGGTGACCTTCCCAGAGGGCGAGTACCTCAAGGGCTTGGTGGTGATCAAAAAGTAAGGCTTGGTGCTCCTTGCCCGGTGACCACCAAGGGGCGGACCGGGCGCATGCCCATGGTTTTGTGGCCGACTTCAATGCTCGCTACACTGCCCCCCTTTGTGCATTCATCCCCAGAAAGCAAGCCATGTTGATCCCCACCACTGTTCTGACCGGTTTTTTGGGCTCTGGCAAAACCACCCTGCTCAAGCGGGTGTTGTCCGAGGCCCATGGCATGAAGATCGCCGTGATCGAAAACGAGTTCGGCGAAGAAAACATCGACAACGAAATTTTGGTTGCCGACACCAACGAGCAGATCATTCAAATGAGCAACGGCTGTGTGTGCTGCACCATCCGCGAAGACCTGCGCACCACCTTGCGCGACCTGGCCGAGCGCCGGCGCAAGGGCGAGCTTGACTTTGAGCGTTTGGTGATTGAAACCACCGGTCTGGCCGACCCCGGCCCGGTGGCCCAAACCTTTTTCATGGACGACGAGGTGGCCGAGTCTTATTTGCTCGACTCCATCCTCACCTTGGTGGACGCCAAACACGCGCCGCAGCAACTCAACGACCGCCAAGAGGCACGCCGCCAAGTGGGTTTTGCCGATCAAATTTTCATCAGCAAAAGCGATTTGGTCGACGCCGCTGAATTGGATGCCTTGCAACACCGTTTGAAGCACATGAACCCGCGCGCGCCCCACAAAGCCGTGCACTTTGGCGAGGTATCGATCAAAGAGGTGTTTGACTTGCATGGCTTTAACCTTAACGCCAAGCTCGACATCGACCCCGAGTTTTTGCAAGACAACAGCCACGCCCACCATGACCATGCCCATGGCGAGCACTGCGACCACCCTTCACACCAGCACGACCACGGTGGCGGTCACCATCACCATCACGATGACGATGTGAAAAGCTTTGTCTTCAAGTCCAACCGCGCCTTCGACCCGGCCAAGCTGGAGGACTTTTTGGGTGCCATCGTCAACATCTACGGCCCACGCATGTTGCGCTACAAAGGTGTTTTGTTCATGAAGGGCACCGAGCGCAAAGTGATCTTCCAAGGGGTGCACCAATTGATGGGCAGTGACTTGGGGCCAGCCTGGGCTGCCGACGAGGTTCGCAACAGCAAAATGGTCTTCATTGGTCTGGATTTGCCCAAGGATATTTTTTTCCAGGGCTTGGACAAATGTTTGGTCTGAGCGGCAGCGCGGCCTGTCGCTACAATCGCCCGCGCCCAACGCTGGGCAAAAGGCGAAGCTTTGGGGGCAACCCCAGGTGAACAAGTGGTCTTGATCGGGACTGCACGCCCAACCAGCACGTCGTCAAACCGCCCATGGGCGGGGGCCAAACCCTTAGGAGACCCTGCATGCCCACTGCCAAAACCAAAAAAGGTGCCGCTGTGACCAAAGCCAAGCCCGTGGCCAAAAAGGCCGGCAAAGCGGCGACCCCTGCCAAGCCGGTCAAGGCGGTGGCCAAAAAGGCGCCACCCCGCCCTGCGGTGAAATCCAAGCCCGCCACCAAGCCTGCAGGCAAGACCCTGGCCAAGCCAGCTGCCAAAAAGCCCAGCCCGCCACCGGCGAAAAAAGCCACGGCGGCAAAAGCGGCCGCACCCCAGGCCAAGTCCTCGTTGAAAAAACCCAGCCCCCGACCCGTGGCCGCCAAAACCGCGGGCAAGCCAGCCGCTCAAAAATCCGCACCTGCGGCCAAACCCACCCCATCCAAAGCCAAGGGCAAGCCGGGGCCTGTTCAGGCCAAGCCAGCGTCCAAAGTGGCGGCCAAACCCGCGCCCAAGGCCGCCAAACCCATTGTGAAAAACAGCCCCGCCACCACGGCCAAAGCCCCTGCTTCCAAAGCGGCCCCAGGCAAAACCCCTGCGCCAGCCAGCAAAGCCGCGGCCCCAGCCCGTCCTGCGCCAGCGCCCGCTGTGGTCAAAGCGTTGCCCGCTGTGGGCAAGCAGTCGCCACGCGCGGCCAAAGCCGCCTCGATGGTGCCGCCACCGCCTGCAGCGGTCGTGCCTTCGACCGCTGCCAAATCCAGCTATTCGCCCATCGTCACCCCCACCCACATCCCTGCCGCACCCGTGAACACACACAAAGACCCCAAGCTGGCCAACCATTGGAAAACCAAGCCGCTGGAGGGCCTGACCGACGCCGATGTCATGGCCATGCCCGACGACGAGTACATGAACAGCGTGCAGTTGGCTTTCTTTCGCCGCAAGCTGGTTCAGCTCAAGCAAGACATCCTCAACAATGCGGGCGAAACCACCGAGCATTTGCGTGAAGACACCACCGTGGTGCCGGATCCGGCCGATCGCGCCACCATCGAGGAGGAGCATGCGCTCGAGCTGCGCACCCGTGACCGCGAGCGCAAATTGCTGAAGAAAATCGAGCAGTCCATTGGCCGCATTGACAGCGACGATTACGGCTACTGCGATGAAACCGGTGAACCCATTGGCGTGGGCCGCTTGCTCGCACGCCCCACCGCCACCTTGTCGCTGGAGGCCCAGCAGCGGCGTGAACTCAAGCAAAAAATGTTCGGCGATTGAGCCCTGCGGCCGCTGCCTCTGCGGCGCCCACACCACAACAGGCCTTCGGGCCTGTTTTTTTTGCGCCCAAAAAATCTTAACAATCGACATTTGAAGGTGTTCCTAAGTTCCTAATTTATAACAACTTTTTCCTCTCGACCATCTCTGCGATGTGCGCCCTAAGTCATTGATTTCATTGAAAAAAACACAAATGTGTTGGCGATTGGATTGAATCCTGCTACAGTGCAAATAAGTGCAATAAAGTGGTGAAAAATGCATTTGCATTCCCTTTTTTGCCTGTTTTCAAGGATGTCTGGCTGTGTTTCAAGGTGCTTCATCGCTGAGTCTGGATGCCAAGGGCCGCTTGTCGGTGCCCACGCGCCACCGTGAGGTGCTCGCGGCCATGGCCCAAGGGCAACTCACCTTGACCCGCCACCCGCATGGTTGCTTGATGATGTTCCCGCGCCCGGAGTGGGAGCGCTTTCGCGAGCGCTTGGCCGCCTTGCCCATGAGCGCGCAATGGTGGAAGCGTCACTTTTTGGGCAATGCCATGGATGTGGAAATGGACAGCACCGGCCGCGTGCTGGTCTCGCCCGAGTTGCGCGAGGCCGCAGGGATACAACGCGAAACCTTGCTGCTGGGCATGGGCCACCACTTTGAGTTGTGGGACAAGGCCACCTACGAAACCCAGCAAGCACAAGCCTTGCAAGGCGAGATGCCCGATGTGTTCAAGGACTTTTCTTTCTGAATGCCCACGGTGTCTTTGACATGTACCCACACCACGGTTTTGTTGCAAGAAGCGGTCGATGCCTTGGTGCACGACCCGCGAGGGTCATACCTCGATGCCACTTTTGGACGCGGCGGCCATTCACGGGCGATTTTGGCGCGCTTGGACAGCCATGCGCACTTGTGCGCCTTCGATCAAGACCCGCAAGCGGTGCAGGCCGCGCAAGACTTGCTGCAAGACCCGCGCTTTTCCATTCGGCAAGTGCCGTTTTCCAGTTTGCGCGACTGGCCTGGCGCGAGTTTGAGCGGGGTCTTGCTCGACATCGGTGTGAGCTCGCCCCAAATCGACCAGGCCGAGCGGGGCTTTTCCTTTCGCCACGATGGACCGCTGGACATGCGCATGGACCCGACCCGCGGGCGCAGCGTGCACCAGTGGTTGGTCACGGCTTCAGCAGAAGAAATTGCGGGGGTGATTCGTGACCATGGCGAAGAACGGTTTGCTGTTCAGATTGCAAAGGCGATTGTGGCTCGCCGAGAAGAGCGGGGCGCGCCTGCAAGCACCGCTGAGTTGGCCCAACTCGTGGCTGGCGCGGTCAAAACCCGCGAGCCGGGCCAGGACCCTGCAACGCGCACATTTCAAGCTTTTCGGATTCACATCAATGCCGAGCTTGAAGAGCTGCAACAAGCGCTAGAGGCCAGCATCCATGCATTGCAACCCGGGGGACGTTTGGTCGTGATCAGTTTTCACTCGCTGGAAGACCGCATCGTCAAGCAGTTCATCGCGCGCCACAGCCGCGAGGTGTTCGATCGCCGCCAACCCTTTGCCCCAGCGCCGGTCTTGCATTTGAAAGCCTTGGGGCGGGTGCGCCCCAGTGCGGCAGAAGTCTCGGCCAACCCACGCGCACGCAGCGCCATCATGCGCGTGGCCGAACGCACGGCGGTGGCTGCGCCATGACCCGGGTCAACCTGATGCTGCTGCTCGCGGTGCTGGCCAGCGCCTTGTACTTGGTGCGGGTGCAATACGAATCGCGCCGCTTGACCACTGAACTCGACCGCGCCAAGGACCGGGCCCAAGAGTTGCAAACCGAACACGACCGCCTGGATTTGGAGCGCCGCGCCTTGGGCACGCCTTTGCGCGTGGAAAAACTCGCGCGTGAACAGTTGCAAATGCGCACGGTCACCCCCGCCATCACCCAATATGCCCGCATGGGCGACACATCGGCCAGTGCCAACGCACCGGTGTCCGACAAGCAAGGCACGCCGCCATGAGCACGCGCAGCGTTCAATACACCTCGAGCCCACTGTTGGCCAGCAAAACGCCGGTGTGGCGCAGCCAGTTCATCGTGGCTTGCATCGCGGTGGGGTTTTTGGGCTTGGTCGGGCGCGCCGCCTATGTGCAGGTGATCGACAACGCATTTTTCAAAAAGCAAGGCGCGTTGCGCTTCATCCGGGTGCTGGAGTTGCCGGCCAACCGGGGCCGCATTTTGGATCGCAATGGCTTGATCTTGGCGTCAAGCGTGCCCACCCCCAGCGTGTGGGCCAACCCCGAAGACATTGAACGCACACCCGCCAAACTTAAAAACCTGGCCCGCTTGCTCAACATGACCCCCCAAGAGTTGGAGCACAAGCTGGAAGATGAAGACAAAAACTTTGTCTGGCTGCGGCGTCAAATTGACGAACCGGTGTGGCGTGAAATTGACGCGCTGAAGATCAAAGGCGTGTATGCGCGCATGGAGTACAAGCGCAAATACCCCGAGGGCGAGGCCCTGGCCCATGTGGTTGGGTTCACCAACGTGGAAAACAATGGCCAAGAGGGCGTGGAGCTGGCGTTTGAGAAACAACTCGGCGGCAAGTCGGGTTCGCGACGGGTGATCAAAAACCGGCTCAAGCAAGTGGTCGAGCACATTGGCGAGGAAGTGCCGCCGGTGGACGGGCGCGATTTGCAGCTGAGCATCGACAGCAAGGTGCAATTTTTTGCGTACCAAAAATTGCGCGAAGCGGTGTTGCAGCACAAGGCGCAAGCGGGCAGCGTGGTGGTGCTCGATGCGCAGTCGGGCGAGGTTTTGGCCTTGGCCAACTACCCCAGTTACTCGCCCGAGCGGCGTGTCAACTTGAGCGGTGCGCAACTGCGCAACCGCGCGCTCACCGACACCTTCGAGCCCGGCTCGACCATGAAGCCATTTGCCATCAGCTTGGCGTTGGAGAAGGGCTTGATCAAGCCCGAAACCATGATCCAAACCGCGCCCGGGCGCATCACCTTGGCGGGGGCGACCATCTCCGACGCGCACCCTCACGGCATGCTCAGTGTCAATGAGGTGATTCAAAAATCCAGCAACGTGGGCACGGTGAAAATCGCCATGCAAATGCCCCCGCGTGAGATGTGGGAGATGTACACCCAACTCGGCTTTGGGCTCAAGCCTGAGTTGCCCTTCCCCGGCATTGTGTCGGGTCGCTTGCGCGCTTACAAAACCTGGCGCCCGATTGAACAAGCCACCATGAGCTATGGCTACGGTTTGTCGGCCAGCTTGTTTCAGTTGGCCCAGGCCTATACGGTGTTTGCCCGTGACGGCGAGCGCATGCCGGTGAGCTTGATCAAGCGCACCGAACCCGTCCAGGGGGTCCGGGTGATGGAGGCACGCCACGCGGTGGCCGTGCGCCACATGCTCAACATGGCCGCTGGCCCCGGCGGCACCGCTCCCAAGGCCCAAACCATGGGCTACTCGGTGGGCGGCAAAACCGGCACCGCCCACAAGCAAGAAGGCAAGGGCTACGCCAGCAAAAAATACCGCGGCTTTTTTGTCGGTTTGGCGCCCATTGAAAACCCGCGCATTGTGGTGGCGGTGATGATCGACGAGCCCACCAACGGGGCTTATTTCGGTGGCGATGTGGCCGCCCCCGTGTTCAGCCAAACCGTGCAGCAAACCTTGCGCATGATGGGCATCCAGCCCGATGTGGCGGTGCGCCCCCAAGTCATGGCCAAAGCGGAGGCCGAGTCGTTTTGATGGCCGCGCTGCACAACCCCCAACAAGCAGCGCAGTGGTTGCGCCAGCGCGGCTGTTCGCAACTGCACAGCGACAGCCGCCAAGTGCGAGCGGGTGATGGCTTCCTGGCTTGGCCGGGTGCGCGCAGCGATGGCCGCAGCCACGTGCCAGAGGTCCTGGCGCGGGGCGCGCGTGCCTGTTTGGTCGAGCGCGAAGGTTTCACCGGGGACACCGCGGCCCTCGGCGAGCCGCTGAAAAACGCAGACCCCAGCGCTGAAGGCGTTGGCACATACGCCGGTTTGCGCCGCGACAGTGGTGTCATCGCCGCGGCTTATCACGGTCACCCCAGCCAAGCCCTGGATGTGCTGGCCATCACCGGCACCAATGGCAAAACCTCCACCGCGTGGTGGCTGGCCCACGCGCTGCAGGCCTTGGGGCGCGGTTGCGCCGTGGTGGGCACCTTGGGCATGGGGGACGTGGCCCACGCCGCGCAGTGGTCGCAAGGCGCCAGCTTGACCACCCCGGATGCGGTGGTGTTGCAAGCGGGGTTGCGCCAGTTTGTCGACCAAGGCTTGGCGGCTTGCGCCATTGAGGCCTCGTCCATCGGCCTGCGCGAACACCGCTTGGATGGCACCGTGCTGCGCCTGGCCGTGTTCACCAACTTCAGCCAAGACCACCTCGATTACCACGCCAGCATGGCCGATTACTGGCAGGCCAAAGCGGCCTTGTTCGATTGGCCCGAATTGCCTGCGGCGGTGGTCAATGTCGATGACGCCCAAGGCCGCCGCTTGGCCCAAACCTTGATGGACAGAAAGCGACCTGAAGAAGTCTGGACGTTCTCGTGCCAGGGGCACGCGCGTTTGCAAGCGCGCCACATCCGTTGGCACGCTTCGAGCGAAGGTGGCGCAGGCTTGGCCTTCGAGGTGTGCGAAGGTGAGCAGGCGCTGGCCTTGCAAACCCGCATGGTGGGGACCTTCAATGTCAGCAATCTGCTGGCGGTGATCGCGGCTTTGCGCGCCTTGGGCCACCCCCTGGCCGATGCGATGCAGGCTTGTGCCCACTTGCCCGGGGTGCCCGGGCGCATGAACCTCTTGGGCGGTGTCAACCAGCCTTTGGTCGTGGTGGACTATGCCCACACCCCCGATGCACTCGAAAAAGCCTTGCAAGCTTTGCACAGCGTGGCCCAGCAGCGT
>CANFPJ010000133.1 GCA_947448885.1 Comamonadaceae bacterium | reverse complement strand
GACCGGCGTCTTTGGTGGCTTGGCGCTGGCTGTCGTTGAAATAAGCGGGCACGGTGATGACCGCTTCGGTGACTTCTTCGCCCAGGTAGTCCTCGGCGGTTTTCTTCATTTTGCGCAGCACCTCGGCGCTGATTTGGGGCGGCGCCATTTTTTGGCCACGCACTTCCACCCAAGCGTCGCCGTTGTCGGCTTTGGCAATGGTGTAAGGCATCAGGTTGATGTCTTTTTGCACTTCTTTTTCGTCAAACTTGCGACCGATCAGGCGCTTGACGGCGTACAGCGTGTTGCGGGGGTTGGTCACCGCTTGGCGTTTGGCCGATGCGCCGACCAAAATTTCGCCGTCTTCTTGGTAGGCAATGATGGACGGCGTGGTGCGCGCACCTTCGGCGTTTTCAATCACCTTGGTGGTGTTGCCTTCCATGATGGCCACGCATGAATTGGTGGTGCCGAGGTCGATGCCAATGATTCTTCCCATTTTTTAACTCCTGTTGGACCGGTGGGTTTGACGCCTGGGGTCTGTGTGAAACGATGTTGAATAACTGTGGATAAGTCGGTGGATTTCAAGTGCCCCGTGGGTGGATCACTTGGGTGCGGTGACGGTGACCAAGGCTGGGCGCAGCACCCGCTCGGCGATCAAATAGCCTTTTTGCAACACCATGACCACGGTGTTGGGCGCTTGCTCAGCGGGCACCACCGAGATGGCTTGGTGCTGGTGCGGGTCGAACTTGGCCCCAGCTTCGGGGTTGATTTCGATCACCTTGTGGCGCTCCAGGGCGCTTTTGAGCTGGCGCAGCGTGGCCTCCGAGCCTTCGCGCAATTGCTCGGCACTGGCGTCGGCAATGGCCAAACCAGCGGTCAGGCTGTCGGCCACGGGCAACAGGCTTTCGGCAAACGACTCCACCGCGAACTTGCGCGCTTTGGACACCTCTTCGTCGGCGCGGCGGCGGGCGTTTTCGACCTCGGCCTTGGCGCGCAAAAACTGGTCGGCGAGGTCGGTGTTTTGGGCTTTGACCAGGGCCAATTCGGCTTGCAAGACGCTCATCGGGTCTTCCACCGGGCTCTCAGGCAAAGGGGCAGCCGCTGGGTGGGCTTGGCCATCGTCCGCCACGGGGTGGGATGGTTGTGCTGCGGCGGCCGGGTTGGGCTGGGGGTCGGACATGGTTGATCTCGCAAAAAAACAAATTCAATCAAGGGATTGCGCCCACATGGGGGCAAGAAACCCTTTTTCAAGCAGGGCTGCGTGTTTTGGCATTTTTCGCTAAAAGGCACCGGCTTGGTGCATCAGGCGGGCTGACCAGGTGGCGGGGTCAGCCCGCATGGACCCAGGCAAATCCTGGCCAAGGGTCGTGGCCCTGGACCAGGTGGGCAGCGGGGGCGTTGTCAGCCGATGGCGAGTAACTCGACCTCAAACTCCAAGGTGGCGTTGGGGGGGATCACCCCACCGGCGCCGCGTGCGCCATAGCCCATGTCGGGCGGGATGCGCAGCGTGCGCTTGCCGCCAATGTGCATGCCCGCCACGCCTTCGTCCCAGCCACGGATCACCATGCCAGCGCCCAGCGAAAACTCAAACGGGTCGTTGCGGTCTTTGCTGGAGTCGAACTTGGCGCCGCGCTCGCCGTCGGCAAACAACCAGCCGGTGTAGTGGACCGTGACATCGTCGCCGGATTTGGCCTGGGCGCCTTCGCCCACGTGGTCATCGGTGTATTGCAGGCCGGAAGGGTTGGTGATCATGGTTTTCCTTGTGGGATCGTTGCAAAAGGCGAGAGTGTAATGGCGTGTCCTGGGCCCCAAGTCGACAGGCTGTGTGGATTGACCACCGACCCCGGCCCTGTTCCGGCGCGCGGCACCAAAGGTTCTGGCCCTGGGCCATCAGGCGTGCGACTGGCGCCCGGCCAAATCGCGCATGAGCTGGCCCAACCCATAGGTCCAGGGCCGCACTTGGTCGCTGGTGTTGACGCGGTTGCTCAAGCAACCCAGGCGCGGGGTAGAGATGTGCACCGTGTCGCCCACTTGGTGGGTAAAACCTTGGCCGGCGGGTTTGCCGGGCAGGGGGCGGTCCTGGGTGGGGGCGAACATGGTGCCCAAAAACAGCACCATGCCGTCGGGGTATTGGTGGTTGGGGCCCATGGCCTGGCCCACCAGGTCCAGCGGGTCGCGGCTGATTTGGGACAAGGCGCTGCTGCCTTGCAGCACAAAGCCATCGTGGCCCTCAATGCGCAGCGACAACTCGCATTGGCGCACGTCGTCGATGCCAAAGTGCGCGTCAAACAAGCGGATGAAGGGGCCGATGGCACAAGACCCGTTGTTGTCCTTGGCCTTGCCCAGCAACAAAGCGCTGCGCCCTTCGAAGTCGCGCAGGTTGACGTCGTTGCCCAAAGTGGCGCCCACGGTTTCGCCACGGCTGTTGACGGCCAGCACGATTTCGGGTTCGGGGTTGTTCCATTCGCTTTGGGGGTGGATGCCCACCTCGCTGCCCCAGCCCACCGCACTTAAGCACGGCGCTTTGGTGAAAATTTCGGCGTCCGGGCCAATGCCCACTTCTAAATATGGGGACCACATGCGCTGGGCCAGCAACACGGCCTTCAATTGCGCGGCCTGGGGCGAGCCTGGCCGCACTTGGCTCAGGTCTTCGCCCATCACCGCCACCACCGCACGGCGCGCGGCCTCGGCCTGGGTGGCGTCACCCCGGGCGCGCTCTTCGATCACCCGCTCGAGCATGCTGGCGACAAACGTCACCCCTGCGGCTTTGATGGCTTGCAAATCACACGGGGCGAGCAAGCGCATCGGGTGGTCGTTGGCATGGTCGGGGTGGGTGGCGGCCAGCACCGTGGCGGTGTCGGTCAAGCGTGGGGCGGTGAGGGCGCGCACGCGTTGGGCGGCATCGGGCAAGGCCAGCAATTCGCTGCTGGTCAGGGCCAGGGCCGACAAGTCATACACGCCATCCGGTTGCACGCGGACCAACACCGGCCCGCGGCCAGGCACCCAGATGCGGGCGATGAGCACGGCCCGGGGGGCATCCACCGGCCAGATGGAAGGGGCATGGGCAAAGGCGGTGGGGCTCATGGTCGGGGATCCTCAAGGGGCTTTGGGATGGCCATTGTTGGGCTCGACCCACCACCTGTAAATAGGGCCAACCAGGATCAAGATGGCGACCAAGCGGCTGACTTGGAAAGCGGTGACGATGGGCACGCCCAATTGCAAGACCTTGGCGGTGATGGTCATCTCGGCCATGCCCCCGGGCGCGGTGCCCAGCACCAAGGTGGCGGTGGGCAAGTCGATGGCTTGGGCGATCAACCAAGAAAACAGCACCGACAGGCCCATCATGCTCAAGGTGCTCACGCCCACCGAGGCCAACCAGTGCGGCGCGGTGCGCAAAAAACGCGGGGTGAACTGAACCCCCAGGCTGATCCCAATGAACAGTTGGGCCGCTTGCGACATGGCGCTGGGGATGGACGTCCAACGTTGGCCCATCGCGGTGACCACAATGCCCACCGCCAAGCTGCCCAAAAACCAGGGGTTGGCCGAATGAAAGCGCAGCAGCAGCACAATCGACAAGCCACTCAACACGACCAGCGCGGCCAAGCCCAGGGGGTCAAAGGCCACCGGGCTGTTTTGCCACATGGCATGTCCATTGAATTGCCCCCACTGCATGGCAAAGGGGATGGTGATGGTCACCAGCAACACCCGCAGGCTGTGCGCAGAGGCCACCCAATCGGCGCGACCGCCCATGCGTTCGGCCAATTGGGTCATCTCAGAGGCGCCACCAATGGCACCCGAAAAATAAGTGGTGCTGCGCTGCAAATCGGGGTTGCGTTCTTTGTTCAAGCGGTACAGCCACACACCACACACATAACCCATGGCCAGCGACCAAACAATGGCCAGGGCAATGGCCCACCACAGGCGGCCAATCAGCGCCACCATCTCCGGGCTGAAGTACAGGCCCAAGGACATGCCAATCGTGGCCTGCCCGAACTTGCGCATCAACGGCCAG
The DNA here is from genome assembly GCA_947448885.1 of Comamonadaceae bacterium. Classification (GTDB taxonomy): domain Bacteria; phylum Pseudomonadota; class Gammaproteobacteria; order Burkholderiales; family Burkholderiaceae_C; genus Limnohabitans. The sequence continues at coordinate 3,964 of CANFPJ010000133.1, read as the reverse complement.
CTGTACGTGGGAGCGCCCGCCATGCTGATGGTGGCGGTGACGATCAAGGGCCCGAGCATCCAAGGGATGGGCGTGTGCAGCCAAAGACAGGCTTGCGCGCCCAGAAATGCCAGCAGCAAAGTGCCCAACCACTGCGGCACGGGAAAGGAGGGGCGGGCAAACGGCATGGGGGGTGGACAGCGGGCCCGCAGCGTGCTGATCAGCGCTCACGCTGCCCAGCTTTTGAGGGCAAAGCGGCGATTATGGGCCCGCCGCTTGGGCGCCAGCGCGCGCATCTGTCGCAGCGGTTTCAGGGGTGCTGGGCTGTTCAAGTCGGCTTTGAAAACCTGGGTCAGGCCAGGTAGATTTTTTGCAGCAATTGCTGCAGGGTGGCTTGTTCGGCGGGGCTCAAACCGGCGCACGCTTGTTGCTCGCTGGCCAGGATGCGGGTTTCGGCCTGTGCCAGCAGGCTTTCACCGGCAGGGGTCAGGTGCAAGCCCCAGGCGCGGCCGTCGGTCGGGTGGGGCTGGCGTTGCAAACAGCCGCGTTCTGTGAGGGCGCTGACCAAACCGACCAAGTTGGGCGCTTGGATGTCCAGCGTTTGGCACAACTGGCGCGAGGTGATGCCCGGGTTGTGCCCGACCAAGCACAGCACCGAAAACCCGACGGGTTTGAGTTGCAAATCCGCCAAGTCACGGACAAAACAAGCCACCAAGTGCAAGCTGGTGCGGCGGGCGTTGTAGCCCAGCAGACCGTGCAAAAAATCGGTCCGCACGCCGCCGTTGGGCCCGGTGGGCCCGCCCAGGGGTGCGCCCTCGGGCATGGCGACTGCGCGGGTCATGGCAGCGGGCGCACAGGGGATCAAGACTCGGCGGTGAAGCCAATGCGCTTGACGATGGGGCCCCAGTGGTCGTATTGGCGCTTCATGTCGCGCGCCATGTCATCGGGTGTGCCGCCCAGCGGGGTCAGGCCTGACACGGCCAAGCTGTCGATGACCATCCGGTCTTTGAGGGCGGCATTGATCGCGGCGTTGGCGGCAGTGACCACGGCGGTGGGCGTTTTGGCGGGGGCGTAAAAGCCAAACCATTCTTCCACCGTCAGGTCGGGAAAGCCTTGTTCGGCAAAGGTCGGCACCTCGGGCACAAAGGGCGAGCGGGCTTTGCCCGAGGTGGCCAAGATGCGGATCTTGCCGGCCTTGTGGTTGGCGATGAAGTCGCCATGCGGTGTGACCATCGATGCCAACTGGCCGCCAATCATGTCGGCCACGCCGGGCACCGAGCCCCGGTAGGGCACGTGTTTCAAGTCCACGTTTTGGCTCAGGCCCATCAAGGCGCCCAAAAAGTGGGGGGTGGAACCCGCTGCGGGCGAGCCGTAGTTGGCATCTTTGGGGTTGGCGCGGGCCCAGGCCAGGTAGTCGTTGACGGTTTTCACGCTGGCCGGGACCATGGGTCCCACGGCCAAGCCGTGGGCGAGCATGGAGCCCAGGCACACGGGCACAAAGTCTTTGAACGGGTCGTACGACAGCTTGCTGTAGATGTGCGGGTAGATCGACATCATGGAGTAGGGTGTGAGCAGCAAGGTGGCGCCATCGGGGGCGGCATTTTTCACGGCCTCGACCGCGATGCGACCGGCCGCGCCGGTTTTGTTCTCCACCACGCCGGGGCCGCGCGTGTAGGCCGAGCCGGCCAATTTGTCACCGATGCGGCGGCTGGTCACGTCGGCCGTGCCGCCCGCGGGAAAGCCGTTGACGATCTTGACCTGCTCCAAGGGCAAGCTGGCGTTTTGCGCCCAAGCACCCCAAGGGTTCAGGGCGGCCAGGGCCACGGGGGCGGCGGCATGTTTGAGGAAGTCGCGACGTTGTTGCATGGTTTGTCTCCTGTGGGTGTCCAGCTGGGCGGGTTGAAAAAAAGGGGTATTGGTCTTGGGGAAAGTCGCTCAGTTCAGGCTTGGGGCAGCCAGGTGTGCTCGGCCTGTCCGACGTGCAAGGCTTGCACCAAGACGTCGCGGTGCTTGAGCACGGCGCGCTGGTTGATCGAGCCTTTGTCGGTGACTTCGCCTTTGTCGATGGACGGGGGCTCGGTCAAGACGATGGCCCGCGCGACCCGGTTGGCGCTGCCGGTGGCTTGGGCGGCCAAGCGGTTGATCACCCCCTGAAAATGGGCTTGCACGGGGGCGCTGGCGACCACCTCGGCCATGGGGGCGCTGGCGTCCAAAGCGGCCAGTTGGCGCAGGGCCGGTGTGGGAAACAACATGGCGCCCACCTCGTTGAGGTTCAGGCCGGTGATCACCGCGTCTTGCACATACGGCGCAGCCGCAGCGATGATTTTGGCGCGCAAGGGGCCGACGCTGACAAAGGTGCCGGTGGCCAGCTTGAAGTCCTCGGCGATGCGGCCATCGAATTTCAAGCCCAAGGCGGGGCGGCTGGAATCGATCCATTGCACCGCGTCGCCGGTGCAGAAAAAACCTTCTTCGTCAAACGCGTCTGCCGTTTCTTGGGGCGAGCGCCAATAGCCGGGCGTGATGTTGGGGCCGTGGTAGCGCACCTCGGTTTTGTCGCCCATGGGGACCAATTTGAGCGTCATGCCCACCGTGGGCAGGCCCAAGTCACCGGCACGCACATGGTGGTTGGGCACAAACACCGCGAAAGGGCCGGACTCGGTCATGCCCAGGCCGGTGCCCATGACGATGCGCTCGCCCACCTCGCGCTCTTGGGCCGCGTGCAAACGGTCCCAAATGGGTTGGGCCAGGGCCGCGCCCGAGTAGAAAAACATGCGCACCCGACTCAGCAAATTGCGCCGCAGCGCGTCGTCGGTTTGCAAGGCGTTGGAGATGGCCTCAAAGCCGGTGGGCACATTAAAGTAAATGGTGGGTGCCACCTCGCGCAGGTTGCGCAGCGTCTCGCCCATCAAGGCGGGGGTGGGCTTGCCGTCGTCGATGTACAAGGTGCCGCCGTTGTAGATCGTCAGGCCCACATTGTGGTTGCCGCCAAAGGTGTGGTTCCACGGCAGCCAGTCGACCAGCACCGGTGGCTCTTCGGTCAGCAAGGGCATGGACTGGCACATTTGCTGTTGGTTGGCGCACCACATGCGTTGGGTGTTGATCACCCCTTTGGGCAGCTTGGTCGAGCCTGAGGTGAACAAAAACTTCACCACCGTGTCCGGCCCGGTGGCGCGCATGGCCGCATCGACCGCCGCCGTGGCCGGGGTGGCCATCAAGGTCGCCAAGGGCGTGGTGGGGCGTTCGCTCAAAACACCCTCATGCAGCACCACCTCCACATCGGCCGCCACGGTGGCGTGGATGGCCTTGCCATAGCGCTGGGCGTCGCTGGCAAACACCAGACCGGGTTGCAGCAAATCCAAGATGTGGCGCAGCTTTTCAAAGTCTTGGCTGATGAGTGAATAAGCGGGGGAAACCGGGCAATAGGGCACGCCCACATACACACAGGCCAGCGCGAGCATGGCGTGCTCTAGGCTGTTTTCCGACAAGATCACCACCGGCCGCTCGGGGCCCAAGCCGCGCGCGAGCAAGGCCTGGCCGATGCGCTGGGCCCAATGGATGGCTTGGGCGTAGCTGATGTGTTGCCAGTCCCCGCGCTCCCCCCCGGCGGAGGCTTCGCGGCGCGCAAACAAGGTGCGATCGGGGGCCACGCTGGCCCAATGCAACAAGCGGTCGGTCATGCGATCGGGTGGCGGCGCGAGCTCGCCCACGCCGCGCACGTATTGCACACCGCCGGGGGCGTGGCGCACGTCCACCTCGGTCACGCCAAAGCGCATGGGGCGGTAGCGGGGGCTGGCGCTGGTATTCATGCTTTTTGCACCTTGGCCGCGCGGCCTTCCAAAAAGTCGCGCACCCGCTGCTTGGCCTCGGGGGCGGCTTGGGTGATGGCCGAGATCATGGACTCGGTGAACAAGCCGTGGTCGGCCGATTGTTCGGCGATGCGGGGCAGGGCATGCATCAAGGCGTAATTGGTCAGCGGGGCATTGGT
>CANFPJ010000132.1 GCA_947448885.1 Comamonadaceae bacterium | reverse complement strand
GTGCCTTCCCCATCTTCCAAAAAGCCAATGGCATTGGCACCGTGGCTTGGACCGCGATGGACCCCCCATTGCGTGAAACCATGTTGGTGCGCGGCGACGTGGACGCCATCACCGGCTTCACCTTCACCTCGCTGCTCAACATCGAAGCGCGTGGCGTCAAGGCCGAAGACGTGGTGGTGATGCAGTACCCCGACTTTGGCGTGAAGCTGTATGGCAACGCCATCATCGCCTCACCCAAAATCCTGAAAGAGAACCCCGAAGCCGTGAAAGCCTTCCTCAAGGCCTTCACCAAAGGGTCCAAAGACGTGATTGCCAACCCCGCCAAAGGCATCGAGTCGGTCAAGGCCCGCGACGGCATCATCAACACCGAACTCGAAGTGCGTCGCCTCAAGCTGGCCATTGACACCGTGATCAACAGCCCCGATGCGCGCAAAGAAGGTTTTGGCCAAATCCAAGGGCCGCGCATGGCCCTGATGGCTTCGCAAGTCTCGGATGCCTTCAACACCAAGTCACGCGTCAACCCCGATGCGATTTGGAACGGCAGCTATTTGCCCAGCGCCAAAGAACTCGACATCCTGCCCAAAAAATAAGCGCCTGAATTCATGACTGCTGCTGCCGAAAACTTCGTCGACTTTCAAAACGTTTGGCTGGCCTACAACGACGAGTTGTTGGCGCAAAACCACTTTGCGGTCGAAGACATCAACCTCCAGGTCAAACAAGGCGAGTTCATCGCCATCGTGGGGCCTTCGGGTTGCGGCAAATCCACTTTCATGAAGCTCACCACGGGTTTGCGCCGCCCCACCAAGGGCAGCATCCACGTGGGTGGGCAAATGGTCGACGGTCCGCTCAAGATCAGTGGCATGGCGTTTCAAGCGCCATCGCTGCTGCCTTGGCGCACCACCTTGGACAACGTGCTGCTGCCGCTGGAAATTGTCGAGCCCTACCGCAGCCAGTTCAAAGAGAAACGTGCCGAATATGAGGCCCGCGCCATTGATTTGTTGCGCAGCGTGGGCTTGGGTGGCTACGAGCGCCAATTTCCCTGGCAACTGTCAGGGGGCATGCAGCAGCGCGCCAGCATTTGCCGCGCCCTGATCCACGAGCCCAAAATGCTGTTGCTTGACGAGCCTTTTGGCGCTTTGGACGCTTTCACCCGGGAAGAACTCTGGTGCACCCTGCGCGACCTCTGGACCGAGCGGCGCTTCAACGTGATCTTGGTCACCCACGATCTGCGCGAGTCGGTGTTTTTGGCCGACACCGTGTATGTGATGAGCAAAAGCCCAGGCCGTTTTGTGGTGCGCCGCGAGATTGATTTGCCGCGCCCGCGTGATTTGGAAATCACCTATACCCCTGCTTTCACCGACATCGTGCACGACTTGCGCAGCCACATTGGCGCCATTCGCAAAACCTGAGCCGATCGCCAATCCCCATGAACCAAAAAACACTCGAACGTTGGTCGCCCTTCATCCTGCTGGTGTTGACCTTGCTCATTTGGGAGGGGCTGTGCCGGGCCTTCTCGGTGTCTGAATTTATTTTCCCCAGCCCCTCGCGCATTGCCCAGCAAACCGTGGAGTATTCGGGGGTGATCGCCGCCCACGCTTGGCGCACCTATTGGGTGACCATGGCCGGCTTTGGCCTGGCCATCGTGGTGGGCGTGCTGCTGGGTTTTGTGATTGGCAGTTCACGCTTGGCCTATGCCGCGGTCTACCCCTTGATGACCGCCTTCAACGCGCTGCCCAAAGCCGCTTTTGTGCCGATCTTGGTGGTGTGGTTTGGCATTGGCATTGGCCCGGCCATCTTGACCGCTTTTTTGATCAGTTTTTTTCCCATCACCGTCAACATTGCCACTGGCTTGGCGACTTTGGAGCCTGAACTGGAAGACGTCTTGCGCGTTCTCGGTGCCAAGCGCTGGGACGTGTTGGTCAAGGTCGGCCTGCCGCGCTCCATGCCCTACTTTTTCGGTTCACTCAAAGTGGCCATCACCTTGGCCTTTGTCGGCACCACCGTGTCAGAGATGACCGCCGCCAACGAAGGCATTGGTTACTTGCTCATTTCTGCGGGTTCGGCCATGCAAATGGGCCTGGCCTTCTCGGGCCTGGTGGTGGTGGGCGTGATGGCCATGGCCATGTATGAGCTGTTCAGCTTCATCGAAAAGAACACCACCGCCTGGGCCCACCGCGGCTCACAAAACACCTGACCCCAGCCGCCATCCCACTGTCTGATGACCCCCCTCTTGAGGGGTTTCGTGGGTTTTTAAATCACGCACCCGTGCGCGCCACCGGCGCTCATCCGGCTTTCATGGCTTGATGCGTGTGCCGTCTGCAACAGCCTTATGGCTTGACTTGCGGGCCCTGCAAATCAAGGGTGAACCCTTAATCATTCAGCCCCATTTGAAAAATAAACCCCAGTTCATTTGTTTTGCATATTTTTCTTTTTTGTTAATTGATTTCCGAATATCATTAGATTTGGTTCGAGCAGTATTTTTACGAATTCTGCAATTTTTAAAACAGGATGCCGATACATGAATTCAACACAAGCGCACCCCAATCCCCCTGTTTCCACGCAACCGACCCTCATGGACTGGCTCTTTTTGCTGTCGTGTGTCTTGGCGTTGGCCCTGGTGGCATGGTTTGGCAAGATGGCCTACACAGAAGCCACGAAAACCGAAACCGCCAAACGCAATGGCGAGGCCGTTGTGACATGGATGCAAGAAGCCACGGCTGGCCGGTTTGAGGCCGACTTTGGGGTGGCTGCCTGCGCAGGCTCTGCAACGCCACCCGCTGGTGCTGCGCCGGCCGCCGACAAGGCTGCTGGCGCGCCCAACACCTGGGGCGGCTGCTTGGATGCCATCTTGGTGCAAACCACCATGAAGACCCTGGACAACCCGTTTCGCGAAGGCATTGCGCTGGACTTTGCACCGGCCTGCAACCCCGATGACCGCAGCCTGGCGGGCAACATCGTCATGGAAAAAATCACCGCCACTCCCCCTGGATCGGCCGTTCCAACCGTCATCACCCCGTTGACCCCCGATGTCGCCATCGATCAAAAAATCCAGGTGCGCTTGTCCGTTTGTGACAAAGGTGCTTATGCGGTCAAAGTGGCCGAGTTTGAATTCTGAGGTGCATCATGGAACAACCCCGCAAAGCCATTCGAATCGCTGACCTCGACGCCGCAGCCCTCTTGGGCGCAGAAGTTGAGGCCGATATCTCCCCAGATTTGCCCCGCCGCCAATGGTTGTACGCCTGGCTGCTCAACCCGAACATCCCGGGCAATTATCAAAAGTCGGTGGACAAATGGATCGCCATTTTGATCATCGCCAACTTGTTTTCGATGGTGCTCGAACAAGTGCCCGCCATCTTCGAGCCTTACCAGGCTTGGTTCCATGCCTTTGATGTGTTCTCCATCATCGTGTTCGTGATCGAATACATCACCCGCTTTTACCTCGCCCCAGAAGACGAAGAGTTCAAAGCCAAAGGCAGTCCCCGTCTGTCCTACATGGCCAGCCCCTTTGCCATCATCGACTTGCTGGCCATCGTTCCGTTTTTCTTGCAAGCCTTCGTGCCGGTGGACCTGCGCGCCCTGCGGTTTTTGCGGCTGCTGCGAATTCTGAAAATTTTCCGCATCTTGCTGCCCGCTTTGAAAGAGTTCAAAGAACTCAACCGCGAGCGCACGTTCCGCCAAAAAGTCCACGCCTTGGTTTTCAACAGCCCTTACGGCGGCAAGCTGAAAGACTTCTTTGACGTGTTCATTGGTGTGTGGGTGCTGATTTCCGTGATCGCGGTGGTGCTGGAATCGGTGGCCTCGGTGAGTTACCTGATCAACATCGAATTTGTGATTCTCGACACCATTGCCGTGGCGATTTTCACCATCGAATACATGATGCGGATTTATTCAGCGGTGGAGGAACCTGGCCACCGCAACCCGCTGACAGGGCGCATCAAGCAGTTCACCAACCCGTCGACCTTCATCGACTTTTTGGCCATCTTGCCCTTCTTTTTGGAAGTGCTGTTGCACCATGTTCTCGACTTGCGCTTCTTGCGGGTTTTCCGCTTGGCGCGTTTGCTCAAGCTGACCCGCGGCAGTGATGCCACGGCCACCTTGTTCCAAGTGATCAAGCGCGAATGGCCGGTGATGAGCGCCGCGGCCTTCATCATGATTTTGCTGATCGTGTTGACCGCCAGCTTGGGCTATTTGTTTGAACACGCGGCCCAGCCCGAAAAGTTTGAAAACATCCCCACGGCGATTTACTGGGCGGTGATCACTTTGGCCTCGGTTGGCTATGGCGACATTTCCCCGGTGACCCCCATCGGTCGCGCCATGACCGTGGTCATGGCCTTGTTGGGCATCGGTATTTTCGCCATCCCTGCCGGCTTGTTGGCGTCCGCCTTCAGCGACCAACTGCACAAAGAGCGCGACGCCTTGAAAGCCAGCATCTTGAAAATGCTGGGCGACGGCGAGTTGGACGAAGAAGAAATGGCCTTGTTGCGCTCAGAAGCCAAACGCTTGCACTTGACCGTGGAAGAAATGAACTCCATCTTGGAAGTTCTACAACTCGAATTGGAAAATGCGCGCAAAAGTTTGCTGCAACTGCCGGTCAATGTGATCGCGCAAAACCCATTGCATTCGGTTGAGCATTACAAATACCTGTTGAATCAGATTGCGCAACTGGGTATTTACGTGGACCAAAATGCCTTTTTGGAAAAAGCCCAGTCAGACGATCGGTTGACCGTGAGTGAAATCGAAATCTGGAAACGCATTCACGAGCACCGTTGAGCCCTTTGAATCTTCCACGCGCCCCCATGGGGCGCGTTTTTTATCCCTGATTGACCAGACGTGACCACTTCTGTACAAACCCAAAGCTTGCAACAAACCGTGATGGAGGTGATGGAGGGCTCGCCCAAGCATCCCATCAGCCGCTACGTGGAATGGGTGATCACGGTGGTGGTCTTGGTCAATTGCTCGGCTGTGATTTTGGATTCCATTCCAGAGGTGCATGCCGATTACAAAGATTTTTTTCACGAACTGGAATTTTGGAGCGTGATGTTTTTCACGTTGGAATATGTGTTGCGCGTGTGGTCCCTGGGGGCCAAGTTCACCGCCGCCGAAGGTGGCGCTTGGAAAGGCCGCAAAGGCTATATCTTCAGCCCCTTTGGCTTGATTGATTTTTTTGCCACCATGCCGTTTTACATGCATGTATTTTTCCCGACATTGGATTTGCGCATCTTGCGGGTGCTGCGGCTGTTGCGCATTTTGAAGCTGTCCAAGTACAACACCGCTTTACAAGACTTGTTTGCGGCGGTTCATTCCGAGCGACGGGCCTTTGGTTCAGCAGCGTTTTTGCTGTTGATCGCCACCATTGTTTCGGCCTCATTGATGCACTTTGCCGAGGGGCACGAACAACCCCAGCACTTTGGCTCCATCCCCCACGCCATTTACTGGGCCATCGTCACCATCACCTCCGGCTACGGCAATGTCGAGCCCGTGACCAAGGCCGGGGAAATCATTGCCTTGCTGACCGGCTTTTTGGGGGTTTGCATGGCGGCCATCATGACCGGCATTGTGGCCTCGGCCTTTTCCAACCAAATGTCGCGCAAAAAAGCCGCTTACCAAAGCCAGTTGCGCCAAGTGCTGGCCGATGGGGTGGTGTCTGATGCAGAGCGCGAAAGTCTGCGTCGCTTGCAACAGCAGTTTCGCTTGTCTGACGCCCAAGTTCAGGCCATGATCGACGAACACCATGCGGAGCAGCAATCATCATGAATGAAGCCACCGCACAAAGCCTGGGCACCATGGGCCGCATCCAACGCCGTGTCTTCGAGGTATTGGACGGCGCGGTCATGGACCGCACCAGCAAAATCGTTGAAATATTCATTGCCTCTTTGGTGGTGGCCAATGTGGTGGCCATCATCTTGGAGTCGGTGCAATCTTTTCATGACCAATACGAACATTTTTTTCATGTGTTCGACACCTTCAGCGTGATTGTTTTTTCGGTTGAATACGTTTTGCGGGTCTGGTCATATGGCCGCAAATACCTGGGGACAGAGCCGGGCTTGGCCTGGAAAGGCCGCAAAGAGTACTTGTTCAGCGTGTATGGGTTGGTGGACTTTTTCAGCACAGTCCCCTTTTACCTTCAATTGCTCATGCCAGGTGCCGATTTGCGCGTGTTGCGCATGTTCCGTTTGTTGCGCATTTTCAAACTGTCGCGCTACAACAGCGCCATGGAAGACATGTTGGAGGCGATCAAGTCGGAGCGCGACTCCTTTTCTTCCGCCCTGTTTTTGTTGCTCATCAGTTGCCTGTTGTTTTCATCTTTGATTTACATCATCGAAGGCCACGACCAACCTGATGTGTTTCCTTCCATCCCAGCGGCCATGCATTGGTTTATTTTGACCATCATTTCGGGTTGGGGCAACGTGGACCCGGTGACTTACTTTGGCGTGGCCTTGGTGGTGGTGACGCAAATTTTGGCCATTGCTTTGGCCGCCATCTTGACCGGCGTGGTGGCCACGGCCTATACCGCACAAGTGCAGCGGCGCGAATCTCTCTACGAGATGGAAGTGCGCGAAGTATTGGCCGATGGCGTGGTCAGTGAAGAAGAAAAGCAAAAACTCAAAACTTTGCAGGCCAAATTTGGCATGTCCAACGAACAAGTCGAAGCCATCGCCAGGCAAGTGGCGGCCGAGAAAAAATCAGGCTCTTGAAGGGCTGCTCGCAGGCCAGCGGCCTGCGCCACAATGCGGTGGACATGTCTGCAGCCCTGCCCTCCACCGCCCACCACTGGCCCGCCAGTTTGTCGCTGCATTACCGGCAAGCTTCTGGGCGCAGCGTCGTCAACCACCAGCACCAGGGCCCCTTGCGGGTGCTCAAAAGCCTGTACCCCGAAGGGGATGGGGTTTGTCACAACGTTTTGGTTCACCCGCCCAGTGGCTTGGTGGGTGGCGACACCCTTGACATTCAAGTGCAAGTGGACGAAGGTGCCCACGGCCTGATCACCACCCCAGGGGCGACGCGCTTTTACCGCAGCGAGCAAGGCTTGGCCCAGCAAAGGGTGAACGTGCGCCTGGCACCCGGCGCCAGGCTGGAATGGCTGCCCTTGGAGACGATCGCTTACAGTGGTTGCCACGCTTTGAATCAGTGGGTGGGCCAGTTGTCACCGGGCAGCGAATTGATGGCCTGGGACATGCTCGCCCTGGGGCTTCCGCATGCCAACCTGGCCTTCGAGCAGGGGCGTTATGCACAACACCTGGAAATCAAAGGCATGTGGTTGGAGCGCGCCGATTTGGCCGCCAGCGATGTGCGTTTGCTCAACAGCCCCCTGGGGCTGGCCGGCCAGCGCTGCATGGGCACCTTGGTGTTGGCCCAAGGCAGCCCCTGGCCTGAAGCGCAACGCAGTCTGGCTTTGGATGTGGCACGCCAAATCTGCGAGGCAAGCCCTTTGAAGATGTGGTCAGGTGTCACCTCACCTGACCCGCGCATGGTGGTGTTGCGTGTGTTGGCGCCGCAGGTCGAGGCGGTGTTTCATTTGCTCAAGTTGGTGTGGCTGGGTTGGCGCGCCGAAATATGGCGCCTGCCCACGGTGACGCCGCGGATTTGGGCGATGTAACTGCCCTCCCCTTTCGCGCTTGACTTTCTCGGTGCACTGAACTTCCCCTCTTAAAACGCCATCTTCGGTGCATGGCATTTAACTCCACCTCACAAACCGGCATCTCGGGGTATGCGTGGCTTTGGACTCCCCCTCTTAAACCGCCATCTCGGGGTATGCAGGCCTCCTCCAGTCGCTTCGCTCCAATGTCGTCGGCCCGCACACCCACTCGTGCCGGTTTCAATGTGATGTTGGTTTGCCATTTGTTGGCACGCATCAACCTCTTTCGCAGCACCGGTGGTGGGTGCGTCGCCCGACAACATCCGAGCGCAGCGACTGGCGGAGGGCGGCGTACCCACCGGCGGGGCGAGCTCAGAACCCAGTTGGGCCTGCACACCCACTCGTGCCGGTTTCAATGTGATGTGGGTTTGCCATT
>CANFPJ010000131.1 GCA_947448885.1 Comamonadaceae bacterium | reverse complement strand
GTGGTGGTCCAAGGTGATGTCGCGGGTCACGCTTTTGAAGTTGTCGTAGCGCAGCTTGATGCCAATGGTTTTGCCCACATAGCCTTTGCGCTGCAAATCAGCAGCCACTTGCTCACACAAGCGGGTGAAGATAGCGCCCAGCTCAGCGCGGTCGTGTACCGCGTGCAAGTCGCGCTCAAAGGTCGTTTCGCGGCTCATGGATACCGGCTCACTTTCGGTTTGCACCGGCCGTTCGTCTTGGCCGTGAGCGGCGTCATACAACCAAGCGCCATAGGCCTTGCCAAACTCGGCCTGCAGCCAGGTGCGCTCATGGGTGGCCAACTCGCCAATGGTGCGGATGCCCTGGGCGAGCAGCTTGGCCTCGGCTTTGGGGCCAATGCCATTGATCTTGCGACACGGCAGGGGCCAGATGTGGGTGGCCAAATCTGGCGGGTGCAAGATGGAGATGCCATTGGGCTTGTTCAATTCGCTGGCCATCTTGGCCAACAACTTGTTGGGTGCCACGCCGATCGAGCAGGTCAAACCCGTGGCTTGAAAAATGCTTTTTTGGATCAACCGCGCCAACGCCCGCCCGCCATCGCGCTGACCACCCGGTACATCTGTGAAGTCGATGTACACCTCGTCCACACCGCGGTCTTCCATCAGTGGCGCCATCTCGGTGATGATGGATTTGAACTGGCGTGAGTAATGCCGGTATTGCTCAAAATCGACGGGCAGCAAAATCGCGTCTGGGCACAGTTTGGCGGCTTTCATCACGCCCATCGCCGAGCCCACGCCAAATTGGCGCGCTGCATAGGTGGCGGTGGTGATGACGCCGCGACCCACATAGCCGCTGATGCGGGGGAAAAAATCCACCGGAATATCGGCCAGGTCTTGTGCGGTCCAATCGCGCTCAGGCCGCTCGGCGCGCAGCCGCTCAATCAAGTGGTCCTCGCGCCGACGCCCCCCACCAATGACCACCGGCAGGCCTTTGAGCTGGGGGTAACGCAGCAACTCCACCGACGCGTAAAACGCGTCCATGTCCAAATGCGCAATGCGCCGGGGCAGGGACTCAGGGGGCTGGCTCACAGCAAGAGGATAGCCCAGCGCCTGGTGCGGGTTTCAGCGGTAAATTTCACCACCCGCCGCCACAAAGTCTTGCGACTTTTCTTGCAAGGACCGTTCGATCTGTGCGATGGGGATGGTATTCCCCGCGGCGGGTTGCGCCAAGCGGGCAAAGTCGCGCACCTCTTGCGAAATTTTCATCGAGCAAAATTTCGGTCCGCACATCGAGCAAAAGTGCGCCACCTTGGCGTTTTCTTTGGGCAGGGTTTCGTCGTGGTACTGCATGGCCGTGTCGGGGTCAATGGCCAAACGAAACTGGTCTTCCCAGCGGAACTCAAATCGCGCTTTAGAGATGGCGTTATCCCACATCTGTGCCCCCGCAAAGCCTTTGGCCAGATCGGCGGCATGGGCGGCAATTTTGTAAGCAATCAGCCCTTGCTTGACATCGTCACGGTTGGGCAGGCCCAAGTGTTCTTTGGGGGTGACGTAGCACAGCATGGCGGTGCCATACCACCCAATTTGAGCTGCACCCATGGCCGATGAAATGTGGTCGTAGCCCGGTGAGATGTCGGTGATCAAAGGACCCAAGGTGTAGAAGGGGGCTTCGTGGCAGGCTTTCAGCTGCTGGGTGACGTTTTCTTCCACCAACTGCATGGGCACATGGCCAGGGCCCTCCACCATCACTTGCACATCATGCTGCCAAGCGAGGGTGGTCAATTCGCCCAAGGTGTGCAACTCGGCCATTTGGGCCTCGTCGTTGGCGTCGGCAATCGAGCCCGGTCGCAAGCCGTCACCCAGCGAGAAGCAAACGTCATAAGCCTTCATGATCTGGCAAATGTCTTCGAAGTGTTCGTATAAAAAATTCTCGCGGTGATGCGTCAAACACCATTTGGCCATGATCGATCCACCCCGCGAAACGATGCCGGTGAGACGGTTGGCGGTGAGCGGCACATACGCCAAGCGAACGCCCGCATGGATCGTGAAGTAGTCCACCCCTTGCTCGGCTTGTTCGATCAAGGTGTCGCGAAACAGCGGCCAGCTCAGGTCTTGGGCGCGGCCGTTGACTTTCTCCAGGGCCTGGTAAATCGGGACCGTACCGATGGGCACGGGTGAGTTGCGGATCAGCCACTCGCGGGTTTCATGGATGTTGTCGCCCGTGGACAAGTCCATCACCGTGTCGGCGCCCCAACGGATGGACCACACCAATTTGTCCACCTCTTCCTCGATGCCCGAGGTCACCGCAGAGTTGCCGATGTTGGCATTGACCTTGACCAAAAAGTTGCGGCCAATCACCATCGGTTCGGTTTCCGGGTGGTTGATGTTGCAAGGAATCACGGCGCGCCCACGCGCCACCTCGTCTCGCACAAACTCAGGCGTGATTTCCGTGGTCATTTGTGCCCCAAACGCGCGCCCGCGTTGCGGCAAGCGTTCGCTTGCCAGTCGTTCGGCAAGTTGGGCACGCACCAGGTTTTCGCGCACCGCCACAAAGGCCATCTCGGGGGTGATGATGCCTTGCCGGGCGTAGTGCATTTGAGACACATTGCGCCCGGCCATGGCGCGCCGCACAGGGGGTTGCGCAGTCATGCGCAGGCTTTGCAGCAAAGGGTCGTTCAAGCGCTGCTGGCCGTATTCGCTGCTGATGCCTGCCAGCACCTCGGTGTCGCCGCGTTGCGCAATCCAGGGGGCACGCAATGCCGGCAAACCAGTGCGCACATCGATGTGCGCATCAGGGTCGGTATAGGGGCCACTGGCGTCATAGCAACGCAGCGGTGGGTTGGTCTCGTGCCGCACTGGGGCGTCGGTTTGCTCGATCAAGGTATCGCTCAAGCTGATTTCGCGAAACGGCACACGCAGATTTTGGGACTGGCCCAAGTAAACCTTGCGCGAGCCTGGAAATGGTGTGCGGGTGATGCGGCGGGTGATGTCTTGGGTGTCGACAGGGTGTTGTGGCTTGGCCATGCAGGGCTCCGGTGGGTGGATGAACGCCTGCCGAGGAGCCCAGGGTGTGTCTTCACCCCAGATGTCTGTGCACTTGATTCCTACGCGGGCATGATCCCGATCAGGTTCAGCGGGTTCCACATGAGTGGTCTCAGCCCTGGCCAATAAGCCTTGGGCGCCCCGACAAGCCAAACCATTCTAGGGTCTGTTGGTGGAACGCCTTCGACCCAAAGCGCTCAAGAGATCCGGCGAGCCGCCGATCTATCAAAGTACAAGACAGGTGATTATTTTTAGATCACCCCCGACACCAGCCCGAGTCTTGAGGGCGCTCCACTTGTGGAGCCGGGGGTGATCGCCTTCTTTTGACCCACATCAAGAGGGCATGCATCTTTGGCTTGTTAATACTAAGATGTGCATATCTTTTATTCTGTTTGACCGTTGACTGAGGTCATGGCTGTCATTCAATGCGTCACTGAGCCCATATGAACCGCATTCAAATTCGCCGTGCCCATATCGACGATCTGGGTTTGATCACGCCACTGTTTGATTTGTATCGACAGTTTTATGAACAAGCTTCAGACTTGGCGAAGGCCGAAAATTTTTTGGCGCAACGCCTTCAACACCATGAATCGGTGATTTTTCTGGCCTTCGATGGCGCAGATGCAGTCGGTTTTACCCAGCTATACCCGGGGTTTTCTTCGGTGTCCATGGCCCGCACTTTTTTGTTGAATGATCTGTATGTGGTCGGCAGCCATCGGCGCCATGGGGTGGGGTCTTTGTTGCTGGAGGCTGCGGTGGCGCATGCCAAAGCAGAGCAGGCTGTGCGCATTTCATTGACAACCAATGTGGCCAATGCCACGGCCCAGTCGGTTTATGAAGCGCAGGGTTGGGCGCGTGAAACAGCTTTCTTGACCTACAACTTCAAACTCACGCCCTGAAGCGTTTTTGTCGACCGCTATCATCAAGCTTCCTTTTCATTCGGAGCCCCAGATGAGCGATGCGGTGGTGGACTTGTTGCGCCAGGCCTTTGACGCGGCCGTGGCCTCGGCCCAGCCGCAGGTGTGCGTGCCGCCTTTCATTCCTGCCGCGCCCAAAGGGCGTTTGATCGTGGTGGGGGCGGGCAAGGCCAGCGCCGCCATGGCGCGTGCGGTGGAGTGGCATGCGCCTTGTGCGGTGAGTGGCCTGGTGGTCACCCGCTATGGGCATGCGGTGGATTGCGACCACATTGAAATCGTGCAAGCCGCCCACCCCGTGCCCGATGAAGCCGGCATGCAGGCTGCCGAGCGCATGTTGCAGATGGTGCAAGGTTTGAGCGCCGATGATGTGGTCTTGTGCTTGATCTCTGGCGGGGGCTCGGCCTTGTTGCCGCTGCCCATGCCCGGCATCAGTTTGGCCGACAAACAAGCGATTTCCCGCGCACTGCTTCGCTGTGGCGCCAACATTGGTGAGATCAACACCGTGCGCCGCCATTTGTCGGCCATCAAAGGCGGTCGCTTGGCCGCTGCCTGTGCCCCCGCGCAAGTGGTGAGCTTGTTGATATCGGACGTGCCGGGCGACAAACCGATTGACATTGCTTCGGGTCCCACGGTGGGCGACCCCAGCACCTGTGCCGATGCCTTGGCGATTGTTCAGCGCTATGGTATTGACATGCCACCCGTCGCCTTGGCGTGCTTGCAGTCGGGGCAAGGTGAGTCGGTCAAGCCCGATGACCCACGCTTGCAACGCAACACAGTCCACATCGTGTCGTCGCCGCAAATGGCACTGGAAGTGGCCGCGCGGTTGATTGAACAAGCCGGCCTGCGCGCGCACATCCTGAGCGATGCCATCGAGGGTGAGGCCCGCGATGTGGGCCAAGTGATGGCCGCCATCGCGGTGCAAGTGGCCGAACGCGGCCAACCTTTTCAAGCCCCCTGTGTGTTGCTCAGCGGTGGCGAGACCACCGTCACCGTCACCGGCGATGGGCGAGGCGGCCGCAATGTGGAGTTTTTGTTGTCCTTTGGCGTGGCCACACAAGGCCACCCGCGCATCCATGCCTTGGCGGCCGACACCGATGGCATCGATGGGCAAGAAGAAACCGCAGGGGCGTATTGGACGCCCCAGTCCATGGCGCGTGCCCACGCACTGGGCTTGAACCCCATGGCCGAGTTGGACCGCAACAATGGACACGGGTTTTTTGAGGCGCTGGGTCAGCAAGTGGGTGACGGCCCGACCCGCACCAATGTGAATGACTTTCGCGCCATCTACATCGCCTGAATCCATGTACACAGACCCCGCGACAGAAGTCACTGTGCGCCGCGACTTGGCGGCGGCCTGCCAATGGGCCGCCCGCCGGGGTTGGGACCACACGCTGTGGATGCACATCACGGCGGCCTTGGCGCAAGCGCAAAGGCTGGGTGATGACCACGCCCCGAAGGCCAAGACAGATGGCCCATCTGATGGCTTGAATGGCAAGCGTCGGCGCAACCTATTTTTTCAACAGGAGAATTTCCATGCCCACCATCCGTGTCGAATTGTTTGAAGGTCGCACGCCCGAGCAAAAACGCAACTTGGTGGCCGCTTTGACCGACGCAGCGGTCAAAACCCTGGGTGGCTCGCCCGAGAGCGTGGACGTGCTGTTGTTTGACATCAAGCCGTCAGACTGGTCCACTGGCGGCGTGCTGTGGAGCGAGAAAAAACCCAGCAACTGAACCCCGCACCATCAGGCTGTTCGCTGGCTCGGTAGCTTGCAAGAGCAGGGTGAAGCAATGGTTTGCATCACAAACCGCACACCAGCGCGCGACTTTCGTTGACGGCGTTTGGCAGCGCTTCCCGGAGCCTGGGCTTGGCGCTTCAGGTGGGGTAGGTGCCCGGCAACAAAATGTCGCGGTTGACGTTTTGGATGTTGGTGTGGCCGCAAAAGGCCATGGTCACATCCAACTCTTTGTGGATGATTTGCAAGGCCTTGGTCACCCCGGCTTCGCCCATGGCGCCCAGGCCGTAGACCATGGCGCGGCCAATCATGGTGCCGCGTGCGCCCAAGGCCCAGGCTTTGAGCACGTCTTGGCCGCTGCGGATGCCGCCGTCCATCCACACTTCGATGTCAGAGCCGACTGCGGCCACGATGCCGGGCAGGGCGCGGATGCTGCTGGGCGCGCCGTCGAGTTGGCGTCCGCCATGGTTGCTCACCACAATGGCATCGGCCCCACTTTGCACCGCCAAGCGCGCATCTTCCGCATCCATGATGCCTTTGAGGATGAGCTTGCCACCCCACTGTTTTTTCACCCATTCGATGTCGGGCCAGCTCAGGCGCGGGTCGAACTGCTCGTTGGTCCAAGCGGCCAATGAACTCATGTCGCTGACGTTTTTGACGTGGCCGATCAGGTTGCCAAAGCTGCGCCGTGAGGTGCCCGCCATGCCCAAACACCAACGGGGTTTGGTGGCCAGGTTCAAGAGGTTGCGCAAGGTGGGCCTGGGTGGGGCGGTCAGACCGTTTTTGATGTCTTTGTGGCGCTGGCCAATGACTTGCAAGTCCAGGGTGAGCACCAAGGCGCTGCACTGGGCCACTTTGCAGCGCTCGATCATGCGCGCCATGGCATCGCGGTCGCGCATCATGTAGAGCTGGAACCAAAACGGCGCTTGGGTGTGCTGGGCAATGTCTTCGATGGAGCAAATGCTCATGGTCGACAAGGTGAAGGGAATGCCAAATTTTTTGGCGGCTTGCGCGGCATGGATTTCACCATCGGCATGTTGCATGCCGGTCAGGCCCACCGGGGCGATGCTCACCGGCATGTGGGTGGGCACACCGACCATGGTGGTGGCGGTGCTGCGGTTTTCCATGTTGACCGCCACGCGCTGGCGCAACTGGATGGCATGGAAGTCGTTTTCATTGGCGCGATAAGTGCCCTCGGTCCAACTGCCGGAATCGGCGTAGTCGTAGAACATGCGCGGCACGCGCTTTTGGGCCAAGACGCGCAGGTCTTCGATGTTGGTGATGACGGGCATGGGTACTCCTGGTGTGGGCTCAAGCCCAGATCACATCTTGGTTTTGGGCATACCAACCATCGACCTGGGATTTGACCAATTCTTCAATGCGGTTGCGTTTGATTTTCATGGTTGGGGTGAGGCAACCGTTGTCGATGCCCCAAGGGGCATGGGCAATCACGATGAATTGCAGTTGCTCATAGTTGGCCACTTGTTGGTTGACTTGTTTGAGCAGCATCCCCAACTCGGCACTGACTTGCTCGCGCGAACCGGTTTGCTGCAACTCGAGGCGCAGCTGTTCGGCCAACACCACCAGGGCATACGGTTGCGACTGGGCGCTGCCCGACACCATGGACAACTCGATCATCGGGTGGGCATTGAGGCGGTTTTCAATGGGGGCGGGCGCCACATACTTGCCTTTGGAGGTTTTGAACAACTCCTTGACCCGCCCGGTGATTTTGAGTTGCCCATCGGAGCGGCGCTCGCCCAAGTCGCCGGTGCGAAAGTAGCCATCGGCGGTGAACGACTCGGCATCCAAATCGGGGCGCTTGTAATAGCCCACCATTTGGCCGGGCGACTTGATCAGGATTTCGCCCTCAGGGCTGAGCCTGACTTCGACCCCAGGGTAGGGAATGCCCACATAGCCCGGCTCATTGAACTGCTCGGTGCCGGTGTGCGAATAGGCAAAGTCCTCGGTCATGGCATAGCCTTCGACCAAGCGCAAACCCAGTTGGCGGTACCAACGCACCAACTCAGCGGGCAGAGGAGCTGAACCGCTGCCGGCCAAGGTGGTTTGGTCCAGGCCCAAGCCCGCCAATACTTTGCGGCGCACGATGTTGCCCAGGATGGGAAGGCTCAACAAAAAACCCAGCTTTTTGGGCGGCATCTTGGCGTACACGCCTTGCTGAAACTTGAGCCACAAGCGCGGCACCGAAATGAAGATGGTCGGTCGGGCCCGCTGCAAGTCGATGACAAAGGTGTCGAGTGCTTCGGCAAAAAAGACCTGAATTTGACCGCTGTACAAAGCCACGCTTTCGACAAAAGCGCGCTCAAACACATGGGCCAGCGGCAAGTAAGAGAGCATGCGGTGTGCTTTGCCGGCGCCCTGGTCTTTTTCCAGAAAATCAAAAATCCCTTGGGCCACGTCTGCGATGCGGCCAAAGTT
>CANFPJ010000130.1 GCA_947448885.1 Comamonadaceae bacterium | reverse complement strand
TCGAGCAAGCCGTGGAACAGGGTGTTGAATTTGGGGCTGTCGCTGGTCATGACCTTGGCGTAGTTTTGCGGCAACTCGGGCAGCAAAAAGAAGCCAAACATGCCGCCTTGGCAATCGGCGCTGAAAGGCACACCGGCTTTGGCGGCGGCCCCTTTGAGGCCATCGACCAAGCTTTGGGTGCGGGCTGAGAGCGCGTCAAAAAAACCAGGCTTGGAAATTTCTTTCAAGGTGGCCAAGCCGCAAGCGGTGGCGACGGGGTTGCCACTCAAAGTGCCCGCTTGGTACACCGGCCCCAAGGGGGCGAGTTGCTCCATCACGGCGCGTTTGCCACCAAAGGCCGCCAAGGGCATGCCGCCGCCAATCACCTTGCCCAGCACCGTGAGGTCGGGCTCGAAGCCAGGGATGGATTGCGCGTAAACGCTTTGCGCACTGCCCAAGGCCACGCGGCAGCCGGTCATCACCTCGTCAAACACCAGCAGCGCGCCGTGCTGGCTGCACAGCTCGCGGCAGCGCTTCATGAAGGGCACGCTGGCGCGCACAAAGTTCATGTTGCCGGCGATGGGCTCAATCATCAAACAGGCCAACTCTTTGCCGTGCAGGGCAAAGGCTTCTTCCAATTGGGGGATGTTGTTGTACTCGAGCACCAAGGTGTGTTGCACCACTTCAGGCGGCACACCAGCGCTGGTCGGATTGCCAAAGGTGGCCAAGCCGGAGCCGGCTTTCACCAACAGCGCGTCGGCGTGGCCGTGGTAGCAGCCTTCGAACTTGATGATCTTGCTGCGGCCGGTGGCACCACGCGCCAAGCGCAAGGCGCTCATGCCGGCTTCGGTGCCCGAGCTGACCAAGCGCACCATGTCCATCGAGGGCATGAGTTTCAACAGCGCTTCGGCGAGTTCAATTTCGCGTTCGGTGGGGGCGCCGTAGGAGAAACCTTCGAGCACCGCTTTTTGCACGGCTTCGACCACGGCGGGGTGGCCGTGGCCCAAGATCATCGGGCCCCATGAGCCGATGTAGTCGATGTAGCGCTGGTCGTTGGCGTCCCAAAAATACGCCCCTTGGGCGCGTTTGACAAAGCGGGGTGTGCCACCCACGGCGCGGAAAGCGCGAACAGGGGAATTGACACCGCCAGGGATGACAAGGCGGGCGCGGTCGAAAAGGGTTTGGTTCAGATCGGTCATGGTCTGTGTCGTCAATGTTTGGTTTCGTGACGGGGAAGGGCAAATTCAGTGCCCACTTCGGTGGTGTCGTCCTCGTCTTCACCGTGGGCCCAAAACAGGCGGTCGGGCACCACGTGGCCCATGCCCGGGCGAAAGCCGCTGTCCAGGCAATGGTCGAGGTAATTGAGGGCCTCCAAGCAGGCGGCTTCCAAATCGGTACCAGCGGCGAGCAAGGCGGCCAAGGCGGCGCTCAAGGTGTCGCCCGCGCCCGAAAACACGGCATCGATGTGCTCAAAGCGCTCGGTGGCCAACACCGTCATGGGCGTGGCCAAGGCGTTTTCAATGTGCTGGTCGGGCTGAACAATGCCGGTGACCAACACATAGGGCACGCCTTTTTCGCTGGCGGCACGGGCCAAGTCCCTGGGCCCGGGGCTTTTGCTGTTGGACCAGTCGGGCAATAGCCAGCGCCAAAGGGTGCTGTGGTTGCCCACCAGCACCGTGGTTTGGGGCAGCATCAGTTCCAAAAAAGCATCTTGGTAGGCGTCGGCCTGTTCTTCGTCCCACCACGACAAGTTGGGCATGTAGGCCACCACCGGCACTTGGGCATAGTCGCTGCAGGTTTGGGCCACCACGCTCAAGGTCTCGGGGTTGCCGCAAAAACCCACTTTGAACACCTGGACTGAGCTGTCTTCGAGCACCACCCGGGCTTGTTCGGCCACGGCGTCTTCGTCCAAGGCCACGTGTTCAAAGGTTTCGGCGCTGTCGCGGATGTAAATGCCAGTGACCACGCCCAGCGGGTGGGCGCCGACACAGGCGATGGTGAGTTGATCGGCGCCCAGCCCGCCCGCACCGCTGGCGTCGTTGGCGTTGAAGCACATCACGCAAGCGGGTGCACCGCCTTCTTCTTCCAGCGTGGGGGGGTCTTGAGAGCGAAATTCTTGCGCCATGGTGATCTATACAATGCGGCCCATTCTATGCGAGCCCCCCGTGGCCAATCCCCCACCTTTCCCCCTGGAACCTTGAAGGCAAGACTGTGGCTAAAACTTGGATGTGTTTGATTTGCGGCTGGATTTACGACGAAGCCGCTGGCGCCCCTGAAGAAGGCATTGCGCCCGGCACCCCTTGGGATCAAGTGCCCATGAACTGGACTTGCCCCGAATGCGGTGCGCGCAAAGATGACTTTGAAATGGTCGAAATTTAACCCCCGACCGTTTGTTGGCCATGCGCGTGACAGGCTCTGAGGTGCCCACCGATTGGCGCCGTGCGTTTGATCAGTGCATGCTCGATTTGCTGCGCGGTCGGCCCCGCGTGGCGCAGGCGCCGGCCCTGGCGCTGCACGGTTTGTGTCAACAAGTGGTGGCCGAGCACCCGCCTTCGGACCCCCATGTGCGCATGTTTTGGGCTTTGGCCGGTCACTTTTTTGACCATTTGTCCCTGACTGCCCCGGCGGCCCTTTGGCAAACCTGGCATGCCGTGGTCTGCGGGCGCATCATGCAGGCCGCGCCTGGGCTGGCGCCCATGGCCCCCACACCCAACCAGCAAGCCGAAGCCTTGAGCGCCATGTTCTTGGAGTTTGTGCACGCCCAAGTCGAGGACTGGCAAGCCGTTTTGCAGCGTTGGGCGGATGCGCCGCAAGACGCTGCCGCCGCCCAGGCCTGCTTGGCCCCGACCGCGCAATTGCACCTGCTGCTCAGCGACATGCAGCTCGATGGCATGGCCGACTTGTGTGCCGCGCTGATGCACTGCATTGAAACCGCCTTGGCGCAAAACCGTTTGCAGGCAGCTGTCGATCAAGCCGCACCCGCCGTGCAAGAGACGATGCGCTTGCTGCACCAATACGCAGCGGGTTTTGTGCGTGCCCCAGACCCCACCTTGTTGGCGGCGCTGCGCCAAGGCGTGGCCTGACCCGCGCGCTGACCCGCGCGCTCAAGGCCCGGCTTTTTTCACCACCGCATAACGCGCCAAGGTGGCCTCTCGTGCCACCGCATGGTCGACGATCGGCAGGGCTTGGTTTTGCCCTAAGCGCACGCCGGCGGCTTGCAGCACCATGGGCGGGGCTTGCCAGGGCGCATGGATCCAGCGCTCGGGCATCTCGGCCAGTTGCGGTTGGTAGCGGCGGATGAACTTGCCTTGGGGATCGAACTTTTCGCTTTGGCTGATGGGGTTGAAGATGCGAAAGTAAGGCTGTGCATCGCAACCGCTGGAGCTGGCCCATTGCCAGCCCCCATTGTTGGCGGCCAGGTCAAAGTCAATCAGGTGTTGCGCAAAATAGCGCTCGCCCCAGCGCCAGTCAATGCCCAAATCTTTCACCAAAAAACTCGCCACCACCATGCGCAAGCGGTTGTGCATGTAGCCGGTTTGGTTGATTTGCGCCATCGCCGCGTCCACCAGCGGATAGCCGGTTTTTCCATCGCACCACGCTTGGAACAATGCCTGCGCGGCGGTGCCGCTTTCCCAGGCGATGTGGTCGTAATCGGGTTTGAACGCGTCCGCCACCACCCGGGGATGGTGGTACAAGATCTGGTGGTAAAAATCGCGCCAAATCAGCTCGGCAAGCCACACTGCGGCACCCGCCGAGCCTTGTTGCATGCGCGCGTGGGCCAAGCGGGCGAGTTCGCGGATCGACACCGTGCCAAAGCGCAGGTGCACACTCAGGTAGCTGGGCCCTTTGACCGCAGGGAAGTTGCGCGTGTCTTCATAGCGGTCGATGCGGTTCAAAAAATCTGCCAAGGCTTGTTGCGCCCCGGCGGCCCCACAGACCACCGGTAAATCGGCCAAGTTGCTGGGCGCAAAGCCGATGGCTTGAGCCGTGGGGGGCGGCTCGCGCATGCCACCGGGCCGCGCGGCCAAGCGCCCCGCCAAGCCGGTGCAAGGCCAAGCGGCCAAATGCTCGGCGGGTTGGAGTTTTTTCAGCCAGGCGTTTTTATAGGGGGTGAACACCCCATAGGGCGTGCCGCTTTGGGTCAGCACCTCTTGGCGTTCAAACACCACATGGTCTTTGAAGGTGAAGAAATCTTGGCCGTTTTGGGCCAGCAGGGTGCGCACACGGTTGTCGCGCTCGATGGCGGCGGGTTCGTCGTCGTGGTTGGCAAACACCGCCTGGGCACCGATTTCCTGGGCCAATGCGTGCACTTGATCGGCCGCGTGGCCGTGGCGCACGATCAGCCCGGCCTCGGGCAAGCCCGACAAGGCGCGCAGCGCCTGATCCAGGTCGTGCAAACTGCCCAAAATGAAGTCCACCCGGCGGTCGCGGCGGGGCAGGGGGTCCAAGATGTCGGTGTCGAGCACGAACACCGCATGCACGTGGGCGCATTGCGCCAAGGCTTGGTGCAGCGCGGCGTTGTCGCTGGCGCGCAGATCGCGCCGAAACCACACCAAACCGGTGTCAAAGCGGGGCTGGCCCGCGGCGTTTGTCTTCAACATTAAAATGCGCCCATGTCCATGGATTCCGAACCGATCAACTTGACGCATCATTTTTTGATCGCCATGCCCGGATTGTCCGATGAATCCTTCGCCAAAAGCGTCGTCTACCTGTGTGAACACAGCGACCGAGGGGCCTTGGGCCTGGTGATCAACAAGCCCAGCGACATCAATGTGCGCGGTTTGTTTGACAAAGTCGACTTGCCCCTGCACCGCGAAGACCTGAACCAAACCCCTGTTTACCACGGCGGCCCGGTGCACACCGAGCGTGGTTTTGTCCTGCATGAACCGGTGTTGGCCGCGTCCAGCGAGCCCAGCGAAACCACCGAGTCTGCTTATGCCTCCACCTTGTCGGTGCCGGGTGGCTTGGACATGACCACCTCCAAAGACGTGCTCGAGGCCCTGTCCACCGGGGCTGGGCCGCGCAAGGTTTTGATTTCTTTGGGTTATGCCGCTTGGGGGCAGGGCCAGCTCGAGTCCGAATTGGCTGAAAACGCCTGGCTCACCGTGGAGGCCGATGCCGCGGTGATTTTTGACACCCCGTGCGAGCAACGCTACGAAAAAGCCCTGTCATTGCTGGGCTTGCAGTCGTGGATGCTGTCGCCCGACGCGGGGCACGCATGAGCGCAGGCGTGATGACCGGCCCACGCCAGGTTGCGCCCCAATTGCAAATGTTTTTGGCCTTTGACTTTGGCACCCGGCGCACCGGTGTGGCCGTGGGCAACCGTTTGCTGTGCCAGGCCTCGCCCCAAGGCCATTTGCAAGCCCAGGGCGAAGCGCGGTGGCCCTTGATTGCCCGCTGCATCCAAGATTGGCAACCCGACGCCTTGGTGGTGGGTGTGCCGTTTCACCCCGATGGGGCCGAGCACGACAACACCCTGCGCGCCCGCCGCTTTGCGCGCCAATTGCACGGGCGCTTTGGCCTGCCGGTGTTTGAGGTCGATGAGCGCTACAGCACCACCGAAGCCATTGCGGGTGGTGCCAAAGATGTGGATGCGGCCAGTGCCAGCATCATCTTGCAGCAGTTTTTTCAGGAGATGGCCGCATGAGTGGAAGCTTGTCGCTCGACGCCGAGAGCTTGTACCGCGATTTGCTGCGCGCCTTGCAGCCGCAGTGGGGCGCCAACGACCGCTTGGTCGGCATCACCTCGGGCGGGGCTTGGTTGGCCGAGCGCTTGCAGGCCGATCTGGGCTTGAGCGTGCCGGCGGGGGTGATTTCATCGGCCATGCACCGCGATGATTTTGCGCGCCGTGGCCTGGCCGATGGCGGTGTCACCCGCCTGCCGTTTGACATCGAGGGCGCGCACTTGTGGATCATTGACGATGTGCTCTACACCGGGCGCACGGTGCGGGCGGTGATCAACGAGTTGTATGACTACGGGCGACCGGCCCGCGTGCGCTTGGCGGTGTTGGTTGACCGGGGTGGGCGCGAGTTGCCCATCCAGGCCGATTGCGCCGCCGCCCGCCTGAGCCTGCCGGCGGATCAAAAATTAAGCCTGCAACGCGATCCCGATGGGCGCTTGACCTTTTCACTCAGGGGCTGACGGTGCTGTACAAACGAAACCCGCAACTGAACCAACATGGTGAGCTGATTCACCTGCTCTCCACCGAGGGTTTGCCCCGCGACATCCTCACGCACATCTTGGACACGGCCAGTCAGTTTGTCTCGGTCAGCGACCGCGAAGTGAAAAAAGTGCCGCTGCTGCGCGGCAAAAGCGTGTTCAACCTGTTCTTTGAAAACAGCACCCGCACCCGCACCACCTTTGAAATTGCCGCCAAGCGCTTGTCGGCCGATGTGATCAACCTCGACATCGCGCGCAGCTCGGCCAGCAAGGGCGAGTCGCTGCTCGACACGATTGCCAACTTGTCGGCCATGGCCGCCGACATTTTTGTGGTGCGCCACGGCGAGTCGGGCGCGCCTTATCTGATTGCCGAGCATGTGGCCCCGCATGTGCATGTGGTCAACGCCGGTGACGGCCGCCATGCCCACCCGACCCAGGGCTTGCTCGACATGTACACCATTCGCCACTACAAGGGCGACTTTGCCAACCTGCGCGTGGCCATCGTGGGCGATGTGTTGCACTCGCGGGTGGCGCGCTCGGACATCCATGCCCTGACCACCTTGGGTTGTGCCGAGGTGCGGGTGGTCGGCCCCAAAACCTTGGTGCCCGGTGACCTCTCGCACATGGGTGTGAAGGTGTTCCACCAATTGGAGGCGGGCATCCAAGACTGCGACGTGGTCATCATGCTCAGGCTGCAAAACGAGCGCATGAGTGGCGCTTTGTTGCCCTCGAGCCAAGAGTATTTCAAGGGCTTTGGGCTGACCGCGGCCAAGCTGCAATGCGCCAAGCCCGACGCCATCGTGATGCACCCCGGTCCCATCAACCGGGGGGTGGAAATTGATTCGGCGGTGGTCGATGGCGCGCAAAGCGTGATCTTGCCGCAGGTGACCTTTGGCATTGCGGTGCGCATGGCGGTGATGTCCATCGTGGCGGGGAACGAAGCATGAAAACCTTGATCCAACACGGCCGCGTGATCGACCCCGCCAGCGGTTTAGACGCCTTGGCGGATGTGGCCATCGCCAACGGTTGCATTGTGGCGATGGGCCCAGCGCCCAGTGGCTTTACACCCGATGCGGTGTACGACGCCCGCGACCAAGTGGTCATCCCTGGCTTGGTGGATTTGTGTGCCCGTTTGGGCGAGCCCGGCCATGAGCACGAGCGCATGCTCGACAGCGAACTCGCTGCTGCGGTGGCCGGTGGCGTCACCAGCTTGGTGTGCCCGCCCGACACCGACCCGGTGCTCGATGAGCCCGGTTTGGTCGACATGCTGCGTTTTCGCGCCGAGCGCTTGCAGCTCTCGCAGGTGTTTCCCCTGGGCGCGCTGACCCGGGGCTTGGCCGGTGAAGTGCTGACCGAAATGAACGAGCTGACCGAGGCCGGTTGCGTGGGCTTTGGCCAGGCCGAGCAAGCGGTGGGCAACACCCAGGTGTTGCAGCGCGCCATGCAATACGCCGCCACCTTTGGCTACAGCGTGTGGCTGCGCCCGCAAGAGTTGTATTTGGGCAAAGGCGTGGCCGCCAGCGGTCCCTTGGCCACCCGCTTGGGGCTGAGTGGCGTGCCCGTTGCCGCCGAAACCATTGCCCTCAACACCATCATCGCGCTGATGCGCATCACCGGGGCCCGGGTGCATGTGTGCCGCCTCTCCAGCGCGGCGGGCGTGGCCTTGGTGCGCCAGGCCAAGGCCGAGGGCTTGAACATCAGCTGTGATGTGAGCATCAACTCGCTGCATTTGATCGATGTGGACATTGGCTACTTTGACAGCCGGGCTCGGCTCAACCCGCCGCTGCGCCAGCAGGCCGACCGCGCGGCCCTGGGCGAGGGCTTGCGCGACGGCACCATCGATGCCTTGGTCTCTGACCACACACCCGTGGAGGGCGACGCCAAAGCCCTGCCGTTTGCCCAAGCCGAGCCGGGTGCCAGCGGCTTGGAGTTGTTGCTGGGCTTGGCCCTCAAATGGGGGCAAGACCCAGCGGTCGGTATCCACCGGGCTTTGCAAGTGGTGACCTCTGCGCCCGGCCTTTTGCTGTGTCAAAGTGGTGCGGGTACGGCGCGCAGCCTGGGGCG
>CANFPJ010000129.1 GCA_947448885.1 Comamonadaceae bacterium | reverse complement strand
CTTTGTGGGGGTGTCCATGGGTTGGGCCCTGAGCCAAACCTGGCCCAGCGCCTTGGCGGTTTTGGCGGCCATGGGGCTGGGCATGGCCCTGCCCTATGCGCTGCTCAGCCATTGGCCCGCACTGGGCCAGTTTTTGCCCCGGCCAGGCGCCTGGATGGGCGTGTTCAAATCGCTGATGGCGTTCCCCTTGTGGGTGACGGTGGTGTGGCTGTTGTGGGTGCTGGGCCAACAAACCAGTTTGGACGCGGCCATGGCCATGCTGCTTGTCTTGTTGGCCGTGAGCGCATTGATATGGGCCTGGCACTTGCCCCTGCCCCTGCGCCGTTGGCTTGGGCCTGTGGCACTGCTGGCATGTGTGGCCAGCGCAGGGCTCGCATGGCCCCGCTTGAATGCGCCTGAAGCGTCTGGCCGGGCGGCGGAATCGGTTTGGCAAAGCTGGTCACCGACCGCCGTCGAAGCAGAGTTGAACCAGGGTCGGGCAGTTTTTGTCGACTTCACAGCTGCGTGGTGCGTGACTTGTCAACTCAACAAACAAACCACCTTGAATCAGCCCGAGGTTTTGCGCGGTTTTGAACAGAGCCAGACCACCCTGATGCGGGCCGATTGGACGCGTCGTGACCCGGCCATCACCCGCGCCTTGACCGAATTGGGGCGCAGTGGTGTGCCCGTCTACGTGCTTCACAGGCCGGGCAAACCGCCACAAGTCCTGTCTGAATTGCTCAGCCCTGACCTGGTGCTGAACACCCTGGCGCAGCGCTGATTCCGCCACCTCCCCACCGTGAAGACCCGGTGTCAACCGCGGCCCACGCCCTGCCACAATAAGCTTTATGAACGCACCACTCCTCAACGACACTTTCCTCAAAGCCTGCTTGCGTCAGGCCACCGACCACACCCCCGTTTGGCTCATGCGCCAAGCCGGACGCTACCTGCCCGAGTACTGCGCCACCCGCGCCAAGGCCGGCAGTTTCATGGGGCTGGCCACCAACGTGGACTACGCCACCGAAGTGACTCTGCAGCCGCTGGACCGCTATGCGCTGGATGCGTCGATTTTGTTCTCCGACATCCTGACCGTCCCCGACGCCATGGGCCTCGGCCTGTCGTTTGCCCAAGGCGAAGGGCCCAAGTTTGCCAAAGTGGTGCGCGACGAAGCGGCCGTGGCCGCATTGGCCGTGCCCGATATGCACAAGCTGCAATATGTGTTTGACGCGGTCACCTCCATCCGCAAAGCTTTGAACGGTCGTGTGCCGCTGATTGGTTTTTCGGGCAGCCCGTGGACGCTGGCTTGCTATATGGTGGAGGGCGGCGGCTCGGACGACTACCGGCTGGTGAAAAGCCTGATGTACAGCCGCCCCGACCTGATGCACCGCATCTTGGCCATCAATGCCGACGCGGTGGCTCTCTATTTGAATACCCAAATCGAAGCCGGCGCCCAAGCGGTGATGGTGTTTGACAGCTGGGGCGGTGTTCTGGCCGATGGCGCTTTCCAAGACTTCAGCCTGGCCTATACCCGCCGCGTGCTGGCGCAACTCAAGCGCAGCCATGACGGCGCGGTGATTCCACGCCTCGTGTTCACCAAAGGCGGCGGTTTGTGGCTGCCCGAGATGAAAGACCTCGATTGCGAGGTGCTGGGCTTGGACTGGACCATGAACCTGGGCACCGCACGGCGCCTGGTGGGCGGCGAGGTCGGCGGCCCTGGCAAAGCGCTGCAAGGCAACATCGACCCGAATGTGCTGTTTGCCCCGCCAGACGCCATCGCCACCCAGGTGCGCCATGTGCTCGACAGCTTTGGCAAGCCGCACACCGACGCCTCAACCACCGGCCCGACGCACATTTTCAACCTCGGCCACGGCATCAGCCAGTTCACCCCGCCCGAGCATGTCAGCGCCTTGGTGGACGCGGTGCACAGCCACTCACGGTTATTGCGAAAAAAATGATGTTTTGGGGCTCTTTTACGAACAAAGTTTAGTCTCGAGACTTGACTTATGCACAAAATTTGTGTTGCGGTGCGGTAAGCGCCTGTTTTGATGCCATTCTTTTTTTCGCCCCTTGAAATCCTCCTAAGTCATTGATTCATATACAGCTGCTCAATTGCCTGAAAATCGGGCATTCTGTTCAAAGCCTTGCCAGACAAGGGTTTGGACGACCGAATGGCAAGATATCAACAAAGTTATCCACAGAATCTTGGGGTTAGTTCAAAGCGCTTGCAAATCAAGCACTTAAACCCGATTTCATGTCCATCGCTTGACCATCCGCACACAAACCCATTGCCATGCCCGTCCACCTGTCCGTTTTGGTCCAAACCCCAGCGCACAGCGGCATTGGTGGGCCTTTGACGTATTTGAGTGAGGAGGCACTTGCGCTGGGAACCTTGGTTCGCGTCCCACTGGGCCAACGCGAGTTGCTGGGCATTGTGTGGCCCCCCCAGCCACAGGCAGACGACCCAGTTCCACCTGTGAAACCCCTTCGTTTGCGTGCCATCTCAGGGGAGTTGACAGGCTTGCCGCCTCTCAATGCCAGTTGGCAAGCACTGATTCGCTTCACCGCCAGCTATTACCAGCGCAGTGAAGGCGAAGTGGCTTTGGCCGCCCTGCCTCCTTCATTGCGTGAGCTCAGCCCGGTCCAATTGATGCGTCGCCTTGAGCGCAAAGCGGGCATTAACAAAACGGGCATTAAGAAAGGCAAGACCGAAACCGCCGATGCGTTACAAACCCAGGCGACGCCGCAAGTGGCCCTGGGTGCGCCACCACAAGGCCTGGCGCTGACCGCTGAACAAGAAACCGTTTTAGGTCAATTGGCGGCAAGCAAAGGCCCATTTTTGCTGTTTGGCAGCACGGGCAGTGGCAAAACCGAGGTGTATTTGCAAGCGGTTCAACGCTTGTTGCAATCCGAACCCACGGCGCAAGCCTTGGTGATGGTGCCTGAGATCAACCTCACACCCCAGTTGGAGCAACGCTTTCGTCAGCGATTTGAACCATGGCTGGGGCCGGGTTGTGTGGTCGCGATGCACAGCGCCATGACCCCTGCTCAGCGACTGGCCAGTTGGTTGGCGGCCCACAGCGGTCAAGCGCGCATGGTGCTGGGCACCCGCATGGCGGTGCTGGCCTCACTGCCCCATTTGCGGCTCATCGTGGTCGATGAAGAGCACGATCCCAGTTACAAGCAACAAGAGGGGGCGAGGTATTCAGCGCGAGACTTGGCCATTTACCGCGGACAACTCGAGGGCGCCAAAGTGCTGCTGGGATCGGCCACGCCATCGCTGGAGAGTTGGCACCACAGCCGGCCCGCCAGCGAAGACAAACCAGCAGGGCGCTATGTGCGGCTGCACATGCCCGCGCGGGTGGGGCAAAGTGCATTGCCTTTGGTGCGCCGGGTGGACATGAACCGCCAGCCACGGCGCACGGTTTTTTCAGGGGTATTGCTCGACGCCATGCGCGAGCGCATCCGCATGGGCCAACAAATTTTGGTGCTGCTGAACCGCCGTGGATATGCGCCGGTCTTGCACTGTCCATCGTGCCACTGGAAAAGCCAATGTCCGCACTGCAGTGCATTTCAGGTGTTTCACAAACTGGATCGCAGTTTGCGGTGCCACCACTGCAGCTTTGCGCAAGCGGTGCCGCGTGCCTGCCCCGAATGTGGCGACACCGATGTGCGGGCCATGGGCCGCGGCACAGAACAATTGGAGGAGCTTTTGGCCGCTCAGTTGGAAGGGGTGATTCGGCCTGGCGGTGGGGCAGCGCGCATTGCCCGCATCGATGCCGACTCGACCCGTGCCAAAGGGGCCTTGGAGGCACAGTTGGCGCAAGTGCATGCGGGTGAAGTGGACGTGCTGGTGGGCACGCAAATGATTGCCAAAGGCCATGACTTTCGCCGCGTCAGCCTGGTCGCGGCCATCGACACCGATGGCGCCTTGTTCTCCAGCGACTTTCGCGCCCCTGAGCGCTTGTTCAGCCTGCTGATGCAAGCCGCGGGGCGGGCTGGGCGAGACGCCCAATGGTCGCTTCAAGAAGGCCACGGGTGTGAGATGTGGATACAAACCCATTTCCCTCAACACCCCTTGTTTGACGCCTTGAAGCGCCACGATTACCCTGCTTTTGCACAAGAACAACTGCAAGAGCGGGCCCAGGCCGGCATGCCACCGTTTAGCTTTCAGGCCTTGCTGCGCGCTGAAGCGCGGACACAAGAAGCAGCCCAAGCCTTTTTAACCGCCGTGGCACAAATGGCGACGGATTTGCCAGGCGCCCATCAGCTCACTTTGTACCCGCCGGTTCCCTTGGGTATTCAACGGGTGGCCCAAGTGGAGCGGGCTCAACTGTTGGTCGAAGGCACTTCTCGCACCGCCTTGCAAGCCTTTTTAACCGCCTGGCAGCCCTTGCTCAGATCTGCACGCCAGCAACACCGCCAAGTGTTGCGCTGGGCCATCGACGTCGATCCTTTGGTGATTTAAAGCCTCACAGCTTGAGCAACACCACCGCGCCAGAAAAAGTCAAAAACGCCATGGCGGTGGTGACCAAAATGATTTGAGCGATGCGACCATTGTTGGCCCCCAAACGCTCGGCCAACATGGACACATTGCTGGCACTGGGCAAAGCGGCGACCAAGACGACCACCATCAAAGCAAAAGGGTCCAGGGCCACGCCCATTTGAATGACACTGGTTCCCACCAGCAACACCAGCATGGGGTGCAGCACCAATTTGACGACGGCCACAGGCAAATAGTCGCGCATCAAAGTGACCGACTGCTGGCTCATGCGGGCGCGCCAATGCGAACGCGCCAACACAGCGCCAATGGTGAACAAAGCCACCGGGGAGGCTGCATCGGCCAACAGCCCCAAAGTTTTATCCACCGCTTCGGGCAAGCGCCATTCGTAAGCCGAAAATAACGCACCCAAACACACGGCCCAAGGCATGGGGTTGGCCAAAACGCCTTTGAGCGCATTGGCAGCTGCATGCCTAAACCCGTGTTCACCTGCGCTATCCAGTCGAGACAAAGCGATGCACAAGGACGAGGTGAACAGCAAGTCGGCAATGATGGACACGATGGCGGGACCGGCAGAGCTCGGGCCCAGCAATGCCACCAACAAAGGCACGCCCAAAAAACCGGTGTTGGGAAAGGCCGCGACCAGGGCGCCCAAGGATGCGTCGTTCCAACGAATGCGATCGTTCAAGCTGCAAGCCACGACAAAGGTGACCATGAGCAAACCACAAATCGCATAGGTGATGAACAAGGGCACATCCAACAATTGGGCAATGGGGGTGTTGGCGCCAAAGCGAAACAGCAAACAAGGGAGCGCAAAAAACAAAACAAAGCTGTTCAAGCCGGGTATGGCCTCCATGCTCAAAAATTTGAGCTTGACCGCCACAAAACCCGCCAACACCAGTGCGAAAAAAGGGAACGTGACCCACAAAACAGTTGACATGGGTGGCATTGTGCCCGGCTATGATCGAGCGCTTTGCCCCTGCGTGTCATCTGCATGTCAACTGGCCTGAACAACGCCCAACTCGAAGCCGTCCACATTTTGCAAGGCCCTTGCTTGGTTTTGGCCGGTGCAGGTTCGGGCAAAACCCGCGTCATCACCCACAAGTTGGCGCTGCTGATCCAGTCCGGTGTGGACCCCAGCGCGATTGCTGCCATCACCTTCACCAACAAAGCCGCGGCCGAGATGCGCGAGCGGACCAAAAAGCTCATCGGCAAAGCCGCACAAAAGGTCACGGTCTGTACGTTTCACGCCCTGGGCGTTCGCATCTTGCGCCAAGACGGTGCGGCTTTGGGGCTCAAGCCCCAGTTCAGCATTTTGGACAGCGATGATGTGACCAGTTTGCTCAAGGACGCCGGCGGCACCACCGATGCAGCCACCGCCCGTCAATGGCAGTGGGCCATCAGCCTGTGGAAAAACATGGGGCTCAATGCCGCCATGGCCGAAGCCCAGGCGCAAGATGACAATGAACGCATCACTGCGCGCATCATGGCGCGATATGAGGAGCGCTTGAGCGCATACCAAAGCGTGGACTTCGACGACTTGATCGGTCTGCCTCTAAAGCTGTTGCAAAACCACCCCGAAGTGCGTGCGAAATGGCAAGAACAAATCAGCCATTGGTTGGTGGACGAATACCAAGACACCAACGCCACCCAGTATGAATTGCTCAAGCTGCTGGCCGGTGAACGCCAATGCCTCACCGCTGTGGGCGACGATGACCAATCCATTTATGGCTGGCGTGGCGCCACGCTGGACAACCTCAAGCGGCTGCCTGATGACTTCCCCCGCTTGCGGGTGGTGAAGTTAGAACAAAACTACCGATCCAGCCGCGCCATTTTGCGGGCTGCCAACAATGTGATTCGGCCCAACCCGAAACTCTTTCCCAAAACCTTGTTCAGTGAGTTGGGTGAAGGTGAACCTGTGCGGGTGGTCGACGCCGACAACGAAGAGCATGAAGCCGAGCGCGTGGTGGCACGCATACAGTCCCTGCGCGCGGCCGATGGCGCCAGCAGCACAGCCTCACCGCATGAGTGGCGCGATTTTTGTGTGATGTACCGCGCCAACCATCAATCGCGTGTGCTGGAAAAGGCCTTTAGAAAGGCCAGCATCCCGTATAAGGTTTCAGGTGGTCAAAGCTTTTTTGACCGCGCTGAAATCCGAGACCTGTGCGCTTGGCTGCGGCTGTGGGTCAACAACGATGATGACCCGGCTTTTGTGCGCGCCATCACCACGCCCAAGCGTGGCGTGGGGCACCAAACTTTGCAGCAACTGGGGCAATTTGCCAACCAATACAAGCTGAGCTTGTTTGAAGCTTTGTTCAGCCACAGCTTGGGCAGTGTGCTGAGCGCCAGGGCCGTGGCGTCGCTGCACGAGTTTGGCCGCAGCATCAATGACTTGCAATACCGGGCCCGCCACACCGAAGGCGCTGAAGACGCTCAACGCTTTTTGATGGAATGGCTCAAAGACATTGGCTACGAGCAACATCTGCATGACCAAGAAGACACCGACAAAATGGCCGCTGCACGCTGGGGCCATGTGTTGGACTTTTGCGAGTGGATGGCCCAGCGCTGTGGCGGCGTCATTGATGACGCGGCTGGGGTGAGCTTGGTTTCCGAGCGTAAAAATTTGCTCGAAGTGGCCCAAACCATTTCTTTGCTGTCGACCCTGAGCGAGCGCGAAACCGATCAAAACGTCGTCACCTTGTCCACATTGCATGCCGCCAAGGGCCTGGAATGGCCGCACGTCATGTTGGTGGGCGTCAACGAAGGTTTGCTGCCCTTTCGGCAAGACACCCCGGTGGTGGAAGGCGTGTTGACCGAATCACAAGCGATTCATTTGCAAGAAGAACGCCGCTTGATGTATGTGGGCATCACCCGAGCCCAACACACCTTGGCGGTCAGTTGGGCGCGCAAGCGCAAAAAGGGCCGAGACATGGTGGTGGGGGTGCCCAGCCGCTTCATCGCAGAAATGGGCTTGGACGATACGACCGTCAAAGAAGACCCACGCGCCAAACTGCGTGCATTGCGGGCAGAGTTTGCGGCCAAAGCGGCTTTACAAGCGGCCCAAGACCCTTAAGCCCATGTTGCCCAACAGCCCCGAGCAGCGCCGCATCGGCATCGCCCTGGTGAGTTTCACCACATTGATGTTTGCATCGTTGGACGCCTTGGCCAAATATTTGGTACTAGAACTGCCCGTTCTCCAAGTGGTATGGCTGCGCTTTGCCACCCATGTGTTGATCATGGCAGCACTGCTGTGGCCACAACATGGCCGGCTGTTGATCACCGTTCAACGCCCCCGCCTGCACGCTTTGCGCGGTTTGATGATGTGTGCCATGACGGCGCTGAATTTTTGGGCATTGCAGTATTTGCAATTGGCCGAAACGGGTGCAATGCAGTTTTCTGTGCCCATCTTGATCGCGGTTTTCAGCGCACTTTGGTTGGGTGAAAAACTCGATGGGCGCCGATGGATCGCGATATTGGCCGGTTTTGTGGGTGTGCTCATCATCATCCGCCCGGGATCGCACGCTTTTCACCCGGCGATATTGCTCACCTTGCTCAATGCCATCTTGTATGCCAGCTTTAACTTGCTGACGCGCCACATGGCCAAAACCGAGTCGGCCGAGGCCACCCAATGGCTGGCCGCTGCGGTCGCCGCCGTGGTGCTCACACCTTTTGGAATCTGGCAGTGGCAAACCCCACAACACTGGAGCACCTGGGGTTGGATCGCACTGACCGGCCTGCTCGGTGGCTTGGGCCACTACTGTGTCACGCTGGCCCACCGCCGGGCATCGGCTGCCGTGCTGGGTCCTTTTTTGTATCAGCAAATCATTTATATGTCGGCACTTGGCTGGTTGGTGTTTGGCAATGTGCCCGACTCGGCTGTTGTTTTGGGTGGGTGTGTGGTGGTGGGGAGTGGGTT
>CANFPJ010000128.1 GCA_947448885.1 Comamonadaceae bacterium | reverse complement strand
CGTGGTGTGGGCCTGCGCGTGGGCATTGAACGCTTTTGCACAAGCGCCCGTGGCCCCCACCAACCCAGCGGCCAGCGCGGTGGGCAGCGCCAATGTGGCGACAGGCCCTGCCGCATCCACACGCCCTGACTGGGCAGAGCTCAGTGCTTCAGAGCAGTTGGCCCTGGCCCCTCTCAAATCCCAGTGGCAAACCATCAGCGTCGCGCAAAAACGCAAATGGTTGGCGATGGCCAAAAACTTCACCACCCTGTCGGCAGACGAACGGGCCAAGCTCCACGCCCGCGTGCAAGAGTGGGCGCAACTGAGCCCCCAACAACGTGCGCAAGCGCGACTGAACTTTGCCGAAAGCACCCAGCACACCCCTGACCAAAAACGCGCCAAATGGGAGGCCTACCAGGCCTTGACCACGGAAGAAAAAAACAAGCTCGCCGCCGCATCCCCGCTGGGGCCCACGGGCGCTGCCACGGCGGTCAAAAAAGTGCCTTCGCACAAACTGGCGGCCTCTCCAGCACTCAAAGCACCCAACCTCACAGGCCCCAAAATTGACGTGGAAATGCTCGACCCGTCGACTTTGCTGCCGCAAGCGCCACAAACCGCTGCTGCGCCCAGTGCGCCCACCCAGAGCGAATGACCCCCGCG
Source organism: Comamonadaceae bacterium (assembly GCA_947448885.1). Lineage (GTDB taxonomy): Bacteria > Pseudomonadota > Gammaproteobacteria > Burkholderiales > Burkholderiaceae_C > Limnohabitans. The sequence goes on along the minus strand of CANFPJ010000128.1, from coordinate 7,798 downwards.
CCCAGGGTGCCAACGGTGGACGATGCCGACCGCCCAACCCCCACCCTGTTTCGCCGCATGGCCTGCTGGATGTATGAGGGCATGCTGTTGTTTGGGGTCACCTTCATTGCCGGTTACCTCTTCAGCGCCCTGAGCCAAAGCCGTCACGGCTTGTCCAACCGATTGGGGCTGCAAATTTTTGTCGGCCTGGTGCTGGCGCTTTACTTCACTTGGTTTTGGCACAAAGGACAAACCTTGGCCATGAAGACTTGGCGCATCCGGGTGTTGGATGCGCAAGGCCGTGCGTTGACACAGGCCTTGGCTTTGAAACGCTTTTTGCTGTCTTGGCTGTGGTTTGCGCCACCCCTGCTGCTGGCTTGGTTGGCCCAATTACCGGTGATGACGACCCTGACGTTGACCGTGGCATGGGTGCTGGCCTGGGCTTGGTCGTCTCGCTTTGCACCCCGGCGTCAGTTCTGGCACGATGCATGGGCGGGCACACAACTGGTGCACGAACCCCTTCCCGACTGAACCCAAAACCTTCAACACCCCATGAAAACCCCTTTTTCTTTATGCGTTTACTGTGGCTCGCGCATGGGCGAGTCGCCGGCCTATGCACTCGCTGCTCAAGCCGTGGGCACCTGGATTGGGCAGCATCAAGGCCAACTGATCTACGGCGGGGGCAACAACGGCCTCATGGGCGTGGTCGCCCAAGCCACCGCCCAAGCCGGCGGACGGGTGGTGGGCGTCATTCCTCAGGCCTTGGTGGACAAAGAAGTGGCCCGGCGCGAGTGCGACGAGTTGCATGTGGTGCAGACCATGCACGAGCGCAAGCAAATGATGGCCGAGCGTGCCGATGCTTTTTTGGCCATCCCGGGGGGCATTGGCACCCTGGAAGAGTTGTTCGAAGTCTGGAGTTGGCGGCAATTGGGCTACCACCACAAGCCCATCGGCATGCTATCGGTAGAAGGCTATTTTGATGGCTTGATCGGTTTTTTGTCACAAGCCACCGAGCGCGGCTTCATTGGCGCGCCACAACAGCAACTGGTTCAACACGGCAACGATGTGGACCGTTTGCTGGGTGGATTGGCCCAAGAGGCCGCATCGCACCGGCCTGGTTCTGGATTGGGCCAAATTTAAACCCCGGCGCTGGGCCTGACCCCCTGGGATAAGCCGCAGGGACTTAAACCGCCGATTCGTCGAGCTCGCCGGTGCGAATGCGCACCACCCGCTCGACCGAGGTGATGAAGATCTTGCCGTCGCCAATTTTTCCGGTGCGGGCGGCCCGCACGATGGCATCCACACAGGCGTCCACATCGGCCGACTTGACCACCACCTCGACCTTGACCTTGGGCAAAAAATCCACCACGTACTCCGCGCCACGGTACAACTCGGTGTGGCCTTTTTGACGACCAAAACCCTTGACCTCGGTGACCGTCAAACCGGTCACGCCACAGTCAGCCAGGGCCTCGCGCACTTCCTCGAGTTTGAAGGGTTTGATGATGGCGGTGATTTGTTTCATGTTCACTCCTGGTTGAAAGCTCATTCGCGAAAGCGATTGGTAATAGGATAGCGCCAATCTTTGCCAAAGCTGCGGTGGGTGACGCGAATGCCCACGGGCGACTGTCGGCGCTTGTATTCGTTGATGCGAATCAAGCGGGTGACCTTTTCCACATCGGCCACGGCATGACCCGACTGAACGATGTGCGCGGGGCTTTCGTCGTTTTCCATGAAGCGCTCCAAAATGTCGTCGAGCACCTCGTAAGCGGGCAAACTGTCTTGATCGGTTTGATCGGGGCGCAATTCCGCGCTGGGTGGGCGGGTGATGATGCGCTCGGGGATGGGGTTCAAGCCTCGGCCAAAGGGGTCGTGGGCATTGCGCCAGTGGGCCAAACGGAACACCATGGTTTTGACCACGTCTTTGATGACCGCAAAGCCACCCGCCATGTCGCCATAAAGCGTGCAATAACCGGTGGCCATTTCGCTTTTGTTGCCCGTGGTCAGCACAATGGCGCCGAACTTGTTGGACAAGGCCATCAACAAGGTTCCCCGGATGCGCGCTTGAATGTTCTCTTCGGTGGTGTCGACCGGGCTGTTCGCAAACTCGCCGGCCAAGGTGGCCAAAAAGGCTTCGAATTCCGGCACGATGGAGTGCTCGTCGTAGCGCACGCCCATGCGTTGGGCCATCTCACGGGCATCGATCCAACTGATATCAGCGGTGTAGGGCGAAGGCATCATCACCGCCCGCACGCGCTCGGGGCCCAGCGCGTCCACCGCAATGGCCAGCACCAGGGCCGAGTCGATGCCACCCGACAAACCCAACAAGGCTCCGGGAAATCCGTTTTTACCAATGTAATCGCGCACCCCCATCACCAAGGCGTGCCACAGATCGGACTCCAGGCTTTGGGCTTGGGCCAGTGTGGCTTGCACCTGGACCAGGTCCGAGGGTCGGTCCAATCCAATGTCAAAAGCCTGCTCTTGAAAACTCTGGGCGCGCCCAAGCAATTCGCCGTCAGCGCCCAAGACAAAAGATCGGCCCTCAAACACCACCTCGTCTTGCCCGCCCACCAAATGGGCATACACCAAGGGCAAGCCGGTTTGAACACAGCGCTGGCGCATGGTGGCCTCGCGCTCGCCGCCCTTGCCCACATGAAATGGGGAGGCATTGACCACCGCCAGCAATTGCGCCCCGCCAGCCAAGGCGTCGGCGGCTGGGGCTTCGAACCAGGCGTCCTCACAGATCAACAAACCCACGCGCCAGCCGCTCACCTCAAACACACAAGTGCTTTGGCCAGGGGTGAAATAACGGCGTTCATCAAACACCTGGTAGTTGGGCAACTCGCGCTTATCGGCATGGGCCACCACGCGGCCTTGGCAAATCACACTGGCCCGGTTGAAGCGCTGAACCACCGACACCGAACGGGTTCGGCTGTCCCCACCACTGGGGTGGCCCACCACCACGTGCAGGTCTTTCAAGTCGGCCAAGGCGGTGGTGATGGTTTTCAAGGCATCATCGCAAGCTTGGATGAACGAGGGACGCAAAAACAAGTCTTCTGCGGCATAGCCACAGATCGATAACTCAGGGGTCAGCACCAAGCGCACCCCGCGCTGGTAGGCGCTGCGCGCAGCGCCAATGATTTTTTGGGCATTGCCCGCCATGTCGCCCACCACAAAATTGAGCTGGGCCACGCTGAGAAGTAGTGTCATAAATAGGGATGGATACTGAGCGCATGAATTATGGCATCCGGGTTGACCGCAACCCCCAAGACATCGATCCCCAACAGTGGGACGCCTTGCTGGCGCTGCAAAGCCATCCCACGCCGTTCATGCGCCACGCGTACTTGGGCGCCATGCACAGCAGCGGCAGTGCCACTGAGAAAACCGGTTGGAGCGCCCGCTTCCTCAGCCTGTGGCAAGGCGACCAACTGCAGGCGGCCTGCCCGCTTTACTTGAAGAGCCACTCGTATGGCGAGTATGTGTTTGACTGGGCCTGGGCCAACGCCTATGAGCAACACGGTCTGAGCTATTACCCCAAGGCCTTGGTCGCCGTGCCTTTCACGCCGGTCCCTGGCAGTCGCTTGTTGGCGCGCGATGACACAGCCCGTCAGGCCCTGCTGCAAGCCTTGGGCCAATGGTGCGATCAACAAAAATTGTCATCCTGGCACCTGCTGTTTGGCAGTGATGATGACATCGCCGCTTGCACCCAAGCCCAATGGATGCAGCGCCACACCGTGCAATTCCATTGGCACAACCAGGGCTGGCGTGACTTCGACGCTTTTTTGGCCAGCCTGCAACAAGAAAAGCGCAAAAAAATCAAACAAGAGCGGCGTCGCGTGGCCGATGCCGGGGTGCAATTCAAAGCCCTGCGCGGTCGTGACATTGGCACAGCCGAATGGGATTTTTTCTATGCCTGCTACGAGCGCACCTATTTAGAGCACGGCAATGCGCCTTACCTGAGCCGGTCTTTCTTCCAAGCCATGGCAGACCACATGCCGGAGAACTGGTTGCTGTTGTGGGGCGAACGCAATGGTTTGCCCATGGCCTGCAGCCTGATTGGCCTCTCTGATGGCACTGACCAACCCGCGGTGGCATATGGTCGGTACTGGGGTGCCTTGGAGCGGGTCGACTGCCTGCACTTTGAGGCCTGTTATTACCAACCCCTGATCTGGTGCTTGCAAAACGGGGTGCAACGCTTTGAAGGCGGCGCCCAGGGCGAACACAAAATGGCCCGGGCCCTGATGCCCGTCATGACGCACAGTGCCCACGGGGTGGCCGATATCCGCTTCGCCCAAGCCATCGGCCAATTTTTGGCGCGCGAAGGCAAGGGGGTGGACAACTACATGGAGCACTTGGGTCAGCGCACGCCCTACAAACCGACGGCCGGTTTATCCAACACGGAATAAGGCTCAGCCTCAGGCCAAGCCGTGTTCTTTTTGGTAGTTGGCGATACCGTCCATGACCTCTTGGATGGCGGCTTGCGGGCCTTCCCAACCCAAAATCTTGACCCACTTGCCGGGTTCCAGGTCTTTGTAATGCTCAAAAAAATGGGCAATGGTTTTCAATCGCATGGGGTTCATGTCTTCTGGTTTTTGCCATTGGGTGTAGATGGACAAGATTTTGTCGGTCGGGACGGCCAACACCTTGCCGTCCATGCCGGCCTCGTCTTCCATCTTCAAAATACCGATGGGCCGGCAAGTCACCACCACGCCGGGGATCAAGGGCACGGGGGTGATCACCAACACATCCACCGGGTCGCCATCGCCACTGATGGTTTTGGGCACATAGCCGTAGTTGGTGGGGTAGTGCATGGACGTGCTCATGAAGCGGTCCACAAAAATCGCGCCCGTGGCCTTGTCCACCTCGTATTTCACCGGGTCGGCATTCATGGGGATTTCAATGATGACGTTGAAAGCGTGGGGCAGTTGGTCGCCAGGGGTGACGTTATCGAGTGACATGCAAGTTCCAAAACAAAAAAATAAATCGGCGCAAAACGCACTATCCGTATTAACCCGCATTTTACTTTCACTGGACTTGCAGGCGACAGGTCTAGGGTCAACCCTAGGCGCGCTTCGCTTACATTCCACGGGTTGGCCAATCGGACACCGAAGGTTTCATCGGTCTGAGGAAGCAACACATCGGTCGTGGTCTGGCCCCTGTGTTGGACCACCTCACTCAAGGGAAACTCTAAGGAGACTTTATGTCTGGCAACTCAGCGCTCATTTTTGCGCTCGCATGCGGGGTCATTGCCGTGATTTACGGCTTTTGGGCCCGCGCATCCATTTTGTCCATGGACGCAGGCAACGCCCGCATGCAAGAAATTGCAGCGGCCATTCAACAAGGCGCCGCCGCCTACCTCGCCCGTCAGTACCGCACCATCACCATGGTGGGTGTGGTGTTGGCCATTTTGATCGGGGTCTTTTTGGGCTCGCAAACCGCCATTGGTTTTGTGGTCGGCGCGCTGTTGTCTGGGGCTTGTGGCTTCATCGGCATGAACGTGTCGGTCAAGGCCAATGTGCGCACCGCACAGGCCGCCACCCACGGCATCGGCCCAGCACTGGACGTGGCCTTCAAAGGTGGCGCCATCACCGGCATGTTGGTGGTGGGCTTGGGCCTGCTCGGCGTGGGCGGTTTCTTTTGGTTTTTGGTCGGCAACGGCAACCTGACCCCCGATAAAAACTTGGCCGCCATGCTCAACCCTTTGATGGGTTTTGCTTTTGGCTCCTCGCTGATCTCCATCTTCGCCCGTTTGGGCGGCGGCATCTTCACCAAAGGCGCTGACGTCGGCGCCGACTTGGTGGGCAAAGTCGAAGCCGGCATTCCCGAGGACGATCCGCGCAACCCCGCCGTGATCGCCGATAACGTCGGCGACAACGTCGGTGACTGTGCCGGCATGGCCGCCGATTTGTTCGAAACCTATGCGGTGACCTTGATCGCCACCATGGTGTTGGGTGCCTTGATGGTGGCGGCCGCCCCCATGCAAGCCGTGCTCTACCCCTTGGTGCTCGGCGGCGTGTCCATCATTGCCTCCATCATTGGTTGCTTTTTCGTCAAGGCCTCGCCCGGCATGAAAAACGTCATGCCCGCCTTGTACAAGGGTTTGGCGGTGGCCGGCGTGTTGTCGTTGGTGGCGTTTTATTTCGTCACCAAGGCCATCATGCCCGACGACGCCCTGGGTGCTGGCACCCAACTTCGCCTGTGGGGCGCCTGTGCCGTGGGCTTGATTTTGACCGCCGCCTTGGTGTGGGTCACCGAGTACTACACCGGCACCCAATACCCGCCGGTCAAACACATTGCCCAAGCTTCCACCACGGGCCACGGCACCAACATCATTGCCGGCTTGGGCGTGTCCATGCGCTCCACCGCTTGGCCCGTGCTGATGGTGTGTGCGGGCATTTTGTCGGCCTACCAACTGGGCGAGCTGTATGGCATTGCCATCGCCGCCACCGCCATGCTCAGCATGGCCGGCATCGTGGTGGCCTTGGACGCCTACGGCCCCATCACCGACAACGCCGGTGGCATTGCCGAAATGGCCGAGCTGCCCAAGTCGGTGCGCGACGTGACCGATCCCTTGGACGCGGTGGGCAACACCACCAAGGCCGTGACCAAAGGCTACGCCATCGGTTCGGCCGGTTTGGCCGCCCTGGTGCTGTTTGCCGACTACACCCACTCGCTGGAAAGCCGCGGGCTGGACGTGGTGTTCAGCTTGAGCGACCCGAAAGTCATTGTGGGCCTGTTCATTGGTGGCTTGATCCCCTACCTGTTTGGTGCCATGGCCATGGAAGCCGTGGGCCGTGCTGCAGGCTCGGTGGTGGTTGAAGTGCGTCGCCAATTCGCTGACGGCGACATCATGGCTGGCAAACGCAAGCCTGACTACAGCGCGGCGGTGGACATGCTGACCACTGCGGCCATCAAGGAAATGGTGGTGCCGTCACTGCTGCCCGTGGTGGTTCCCGTCATCGTTGGCTTGACCCTGGGCGCTGCCGCCTTGGGTGGCTTGCTGATGGGCACCATCGTGACCGGCTTGTTTGTGGCCATTTCCATGTGCACCGGTGGCGGTGCTTGGGACAACGCCAAAAAGTACATCGAGGATGGCCACTTTGGCGGCAAAGGCAGCGAGGCGCACAAAGCGGCCGTGACCGGTGACACCGTGGGCGACCCCTACAAAGACACCGCTGGTCCCGCCGTGAACCCGCTGATCAAGATCATCAACATCGTGGCCTTGCTGATCGTGCCCATGTTGCCTGGCAGCATCGCGCCCAAAGCCGCGCCCGCCCAAGTGACCACCCCCCCAGCGGTGGTGGCACCAGCGGCCAGCACCGCCACAGCGCCCACTTTGGCGCCTGCGGCTGAGGCTTCTGCGCCCGCCCCTGCAGCCAGCAAGTAAAACTGCTGCGCTCCCCAAAGACCCGCTCGCGCGGGTCTTTTTTTGCCTCGGGCACAATCAGTCCATGGGTTCACGCACCATTCCTTTGATCGATCAGCGCCAGCAAGGCCAAGCCTGGGATTTGCCCCTGCCGCTGACCGCGCCGACGGGCCTGCTGCGCGACCAACGCCAGCGCCCTTTGCGCGATCTGCGCATCAGCGTCACCGACCGCTGCAACTTCCGCTGCAATTACTGCATGCCCAAAGAGGTGTTTGACAGCAGTTACACCTATTTGCCCCAGTCGTCGCTGCTGAGCTTTGAAGAGATCACCCGGGTGGCACGCCAATTTGTGGCCCATGGGGTGGAAAAAATTCGGCTCACCGGTGGTGAGCCATTGCTGCGCAAGCACATCGAGGTGCTGATTGCACAACTGTCCGAGCTGCGCACCCCCGATGG
>CANFPJ010000127.1 GCA_947448885.1 Comamonadaceae bacterium | reverse complement strand
TGCTGGCTTGGGTGCTGGTGCGCTACGACTTTGTGGGCAAAAAGTTTGTCGACGCCATGGTCGACTTGCCGTTTGCCTTGCCCACCGCCGTGGCCGGCATTTCGTTGACCGCGCTGCTCGCCGGCAACGGTTGGGTGGGCCAGTATTTGGAGCCCTGGGGGATTCAACTCGCCTTCAACCCCAATGGGGTGGTGCTGGCCTTGATTTTCATTGGCCTGCCCTTTGTGGTGCGCACCGTTCAACCGGTGCTCGAAGACGCCGAAAAAGAGTTGGAAGAAGCCGCCACCTGCCTGGGCGCAACCCGCTGGCAAAGCTTCAGCCGGGTGATCTTCCCCACCATTGCCCCCGCTTTGCTCACCGGCTTTGCCATGGCCTTTGCCCGTGCCATTGGCGAATATGGGTCGGTGATTTTCATTGCCGGCAACATGCCCATGGTGTCGGAGATCACGCCCTTGATCATTGTGGGCAAGCTCGAGCAATACGACTATGCCGGTGCCACCGCTGTGGCCGTGGTGATGCTGGTCATCTCCTTTGTGCTGCTGCTGGTGATCAATGCCTTGCAGGCCTGGCAGCGCCGCCAAATGGGGGGTGCGACATGAGTGGCACATCGCACACCGCACGCCCTACCCATTCGGGCACCAGCGAGCCCGCCTGGGTGCGACGCGGCCTGATTGGGCTGGCCTTGGTGTTTGTGTTTTTGTTTTTGCTGCTGCCTTTGGCCGCCGTGTTCACCGAAGCCTTGCGCAAAGGCTGGGACGCTTATGGGGCGGCATTGCAAGAGCCCGATGCCTGGTCGGCCATTCGCCTGACCCTGGTCACTGCCGCCATTGCCGTGCCCATGAACCTGGTGTTTGGTGTGGCTGCGGCATGGGCCATTGCCAAATATGAATTCAAAGGCAAGGCATTTCTGACCACCTTGGTGGATCTGCCGTTCTCGGTCTCGCCCGTGGTGGCGGGCTTGATTTACGTGCTGATGTTTGGCGCCCAAGGGTGGTTTGGGCCGTGGCTGCGGGCACACGACATCCAGATTATTTTTGCCGTGCCCGGCATCATTTTGGCGACTGTCTTTGTGACCTTTCCCTTCATCGCCCGCGAGCTGATTCCGCTCATGCAAGCGCAAGGCAACGACGAAGAACAAGCCGCCATCGTGCTGGGCGCCACCGGCTGGCAAACCTTTTGGCATGTGACCTTGCCCAACATCCGCTGGGGTTTGATTTATGGCGTGATTTTGTGCAATGCCCGCGCCATGGGCGAGTTTGGCGCGGTATCGGTGGTGTCGGGCCACATCCGGGGCGAAACCAACACCATGCCCTTGCATGTGGAAATTTTGTACAACGAATACCAATCGGTGGCCGCTTTTGCGGTGGCGTCGCTGTTGGCGGGCTTGGCCCTGGTGACGCTGCTGATCAAGTCGGTGGTCGAGTGGCAGCACGCCCGCCAACTCAAAGCTTTGGCCGACTTGCCACCTGAGCGTCCACCATCCATTTCCCCAAGCGCTGCGACGGCAGCGGCACCTGCACCCTTGAAAGCTTGACCATGGGCATTGACATCAAAAACATCCACAAACAGTTTGGCGACTTTCAAGCGCTGGGCGATGTGAGCTTGGACATCCATTCGGGCGAGTTGATTGCCTTGCTCGGCCCCAGCGGTTGTGGCAAAACCACTTTGCTGCGCATCATCGCGGGCTTGGAGCGCGCCGACAGCGGCAGCATTTGGTTCAGCGGTGAAGACACCACCCACACCCATGTGCGCGAGCGCCAGGTGGGCTTTGTGTTTCAGCACTACGCCTTGTTCCGCCACATGACGGTGTTTGAAAACGTCGCCTTTGGCCTGCGCGTCAAGCCCCGCAAAGAGCGCCCCAGCGAATCCGAAATCCAGCGCAAAGTGCATGACCTGCTAAACCTGGTGCAACTCGACTGGTTGGCTGACCGTTACCCCTCGCAGTTGTCGGGCGGGCAACGCCAGCGCATTGCCTTGGCCCGCGCTTTGGCGGTGGAGCCCAAAGTGCTTTTGCTGGACGAGCCTTTTGGCGCCTTGGACGCCAAAGTGCGCAAAGAGTTGCGCCGCTGGTTGCGCCGCTTGCATGACGATTTGCATGTGACCACCATTTTTGTCACCCACGACCAAGAAGAAGCCCTGGAAGTCGCAGACCGGGTGGTGGTGATGAACCAAGGAAAGATCGAACAAGTGGGCTCACCGCAAGACGTCTGGGACCACCCGGCCAGCCCGTTTGTTTATGGCTTTTTGGGCGATGTGAACTTGTTCCATGGCCGCGCCCACCAAGGCGAAATGCACATCGCCGTGGATGATCAATCGGTACGTTTGGCAAGCCCCGAACACAGCCAAGCCCAAGACGCGAAGGCCTTTGCTTATGTGCGCCCGCACGACCTGGACGTGCGACGCTACCAGGTGGGCGACACAGGCATCGTGGCCCAGTTGCTGCGCGCCGTGGTGGTCGGCCCCATCGCCCGCTTGGAATTGGTGGCCACCGAGGGTGACAGCCCCAGCGATGAGCCCATCATTGAAGCCCAAATTCCGGCCAGCCAATACCGCGATGAAGGCTTCAAACCGGGTGAAACCTTGCTGCTCACACCGCGAAAGGCGCGGGTATTCATGGCCTGAAAAGTAAATACCCATGCGCAGATTTGATGCGTGAAGTTGCTTGATGGGATCGATCTGATCCTGGGCCTTGCGCTCAACAAACCCCGCTCTGCGGTGCTGAATGGCAGACCTGGTCCATGCAGACCATGGGGTGGATCCTGCACAATGTGACACTGCCTCCATTTCTTAAGCATGGATGCCACAACGCACATTCAACGATATGACACCCATGTGGGTATCGGCTGTTTTAACCCATCCGATGTGCGAATGACGCACGCCATCGCAGGGTCTTGCACCGCTCTCGCCAACACCGTCGTCCCCATAAAGATCAACCCGCAAGATGAGCTACGCATTGGTTTGGTTTAAACGTGACTTGCGCTGGCAAGATCACGATGCGCTGGCACAGGCATCCAAAAACGGACCTGTGCGATGCATTTACATCGTTGAACCCGAACTTTGGCTGCAGCCGGATTGTGCGCTCCAACACTTTGAATTTATTCGCGAATCACTGACAGAGCTTGATGCATTTTTACGCGCCCATGGCGGATGCTTAGAAGTGCATACCGGTGAAGCCGTTGATGTGCTGAACCGGCTGTGGGACGAGTCACCCTTTTCAAAACTTTACTCACATGAAGAAACGGGCAATGGCTTTACATACGCACGTGACTTGAAGGTGGCGACTTGGTGCCATGCAAACAAAGTGGTATGGACAGAGTTTGCACAGTTTGGCGTTGTGCGCCGTCTGAAAAGTCGCCGATCATGGCGAACACATTGGGAACGGCACATGGCTTCGCCCATTCAAGACGTACACGGCCTGAGGTTTTTGAAACCGGCATCGGCCGAACCCTTTGTCATGTCAGCCCCCGACCATTTGCAACATGACCCGCCTTTGAGGCAACGCGGCGGACGTTTGCAGGCATTGGCCACCATGCACCACTTCTTCAATGCCCGCAGCATTGGCTATCGAGGCGGGATATCGTCTCCCCTGTCTGCTCCAGATGCATGCTCGCGCCTTTCTGCATACCTGGCCTACGGCTGCATCAGCATGCGCGAGGTCGTTCAACAGACTCGGCGACACCTCGAACAACTTCCCCCTCAGGCATCTTGGCACCGCTCGGGTTTGTCTGCGTTTATCAGTCGACTCTATTGGCATTGCCATTTCATTCAAAAATTAGAGAGTGAGCCTGAGATTGAATGGCGCAATATGCATCGTGGATACGACAACCTGCGCGAACATGACTTCAACCCAGAACACTTTGACGCATTGAAACAAGCACGCACGGGTTGGCCCATGGTGGATGCATGCGTCACCATGCTCAGGGAAACAGGCTGGCTTAACTTTCGCATGCGTGCCATGCTGGTCTCAGTGGCAGCCTACCCCCTGTGGCTGCACTGGCGGCCTGTGGGCGAATGGTTGGCCACACAATTTCTGGACTACGAGCCAGGGATTCATTGGAGTCAGATGCAAATGCAATCTGGAACCACTGGCATCAACACCACCCGTGTTTACAACCCCATCAAGCAGGCACAAGACCATGACCCCAAAGGCATTTTCGTGCGGCGTTGGTTGCCAGTGATGCGAAGCGTCCCAGACCCTTGGCTTTTCGAACCTTGGAAAATGCCCCCCAATCTACAACCAGCTCGAACGTCGATAGCCAATCCATTGATAGAAAAACCTGTGGTTGATCTCACATCGGCTGTGCGGGAATCCAAGAACAGACTCCATGCACGCCGTCAATCACCAGAGGTGCGCATGGGAAATCAAGCCGTTGTTGATAAGCATGCTTCACGCAAAACCGTTGAGCAACCCACAAAAAACAAGGCGGCCAAGACAGTTTCAAAGCAGCAACTGGGATTCAATTTCTAATGCCCCATACCCCATCATCAGCTCGACTGACCCCACTGTCGCTGGGTGACATCTCCGCCGTCATCCAAATGGCTTGGGAAGACAGGACTGCGCATGAAACCATCTGGGAACGCTTCGGAATCAGTGAGTCCGATGTCATCAAAATCATGCGCACAGAACTCAAGAAGTTGCGGCCACCTCGACAGGCGCGAATCAAAACAACAGTTTGACCAGTCCCAGGCAAATCACCGGGAAGCACAACAGCAGCACCACACGGATGGCGTCCCAGACCAAAAAGGGCATCACCCCTTTGTAGGTTTCGGACATGGGCACCTCTTTGGCCATGCTGTTGACCACATACACGTTCATGCCAATGGGCGGCGCGATCATGCCGATGCTCACCGTCATCAACACCAAGATGCCAAACCAAATGGCCTTGCCCTCGGCATTCAGCCCCCACAAGTCCAAGCCCATGATGGCCGGGAAAATGACGGGGATGGTCAGCAACAGCATGGACAACTCGTCCATCACGCAGCCGAGCAACACATACAGCACCAACACCATGATGACGATGCTCAGGTCGGGGATGGGCAAATGGGTCACCCATTCGGCAATGATTTTGGGCATTTCGGTGAGGGCCAAGGTGGCGTTCATCATGTCCGCCCCCAAGAAAATCATGAACACCATGGCCGTGGTGTCGGCGGTGCTGAGCAAAGCGTTTTTCAAACCTTCCGCATTGAGTTCGCGCTTGAACAAGCCCGCCAGCAAGGTCATGGCAGCGCCCACGGCCGCGCCCTCGGTGGGCGAAAACACGCCGCCGTATATGCCGCCAAACACCACTGCAAACACCAAGGCAATGGGCCACACACCGCCCAGGGCCGCCCACTTTTCTGACCCCGTGGTTTTGGCCGTGGCCGGTGCCAGGTCGGGTTTGAAATGCACCGTCAAGGCCACCACCACGATGTAACCCAGCATGGCCAAAATGCCCGGCACCATGGCCGCCGCAAACAGCTTGGCGATGTTTTGCTCGGTGAGGATGGCGTACACGACCAGTGGCACCGACGGGGGAATCAAGATGCCCAAGGTGCCACCCGTGGCCAAAGTGGCGGTGGCCAAGCGACCGCTGTAGCCGTGGCTCTTCATGTGGGGGTAGGCCACTTGGGTGATGGTGGCCGATGTCGCCACCGACGAGCCGCACACCGCCCCAAAGGCACCTGCCGAGAGCAAAGAAGCCATGGCCAAACCACCACGCACATGGCCGACCAGGGCTGAGGCGGCCTTGAACAGGTCGCGGCTCAAACCGCCTTGAGATGCAAACTGGCCCATCAACAAAAACAAGGGGATGACGCTCAGCTCATAAACAGTCAGGCGCGCCACCGCATTGCCTTTGAGAAAGTTCAAGGTGGCCGCGCTGTCGGTCATCAACCAATAACCAAACACGCCAGGGATGAACATGGCCGCCGCAATCGGCATGCGCACCGCCATGAGCACGATCATGGCCAAAAACATGATCACGCCCACTTGGGTGGCCCAGGCACTCATGCGGCTTGCTCGCTCAAGGGTTGGGTCCAATGGTCAATGGTTTGCGCCAGCGCAATCAAGGCGCTCAAGCCCAAGCCGGGGGCAAGGGAGGCATAGGCCCACCACATGGGCAGGCTGATGATCATGGTGGTTTCACCGGCTTCACGCACAGAGATGGCGCCCACCGAGGTGCGCCAAGCCAAAAACCCATACATCACCGCCAGTGCCAAGCAGCCCACGGAGTCCATGAAACGCAAGCTTTGGACCGAGCTTTTTTGGGTGAAAAAATCGACCAAGATGTGCCCGCGCTGGGTTTGGCACCAGGGCAGGCACATGGAGATGGCCAGGGCAATGCCCATTTGGGTCAACTCCACGTCCCCAGGGATGGGGGTTTGGAGAAAGGCCCGCATGAACACGCTGGTGAAGGTCATGAAACCAGTGATCAGGGCCAGGCCCGCACCGAACACACCAAACCAGCGGCTCAAAGGGGTTAGCCACACAGCCATGTCAAACACTTTCAAACCACACGATGGCTGTCACCGCTCCCATCACTTGGTGGTGCTGTGTTTTTTGATCAAGTCCTTGGCGTCTTGCAGCATTTGCTTGCCGGGCAGGCCCTTTTTGTCCATGTCGCTGACCCACTCGTCGTACAAAGGGGCAGAGGCTTGGATCCACTTGTCGGTTTCGGCCGGTGTGACTTTGATGAAGGTGTTGCCCCGGTCGGCGGCGGCTTTGCGGCCCACAGCGGTGGCCTCATCCCAGTAGCGGCCAATGGTGCGCGACAAGGTGATGCCACTGTTTTTGTCGATGATGCGCTTGAGGTCGGCAGGCAGGCTGTCGTACTTGGCCTGGTTCATGGCAAAGATAAACCCAGCGGTGAACAAAGACGGGCGGCTGGCTTCCACCTCGGTGTGGTACTTGCTGACCTCTTGCAACTTGAATGAAGGGATGATTTCCCAAGCGGTCAAAAAGCCGTCGACCGTGCCCTTGGTCATGGCGTCGGCCACGGCCGGGATGGGCATGCCCACCGGGGTGGCGCCCAGGCGCGCGAGCAACTTGCTCGACTGGCGGCTGGCCGCTCGGATCTTCAAACCCTTGAAGTCCTCCAAGGTGCGCACGGCTTTGTTGGATGTGCTGATGAAGCCTTCGTCGTGCACCCAGGTGGCCAAGATTTTGGTGCCCGGAAACTCTTTGGTGGCGTATTTGTTGTAGTACTCCCAAGCCGCTGCCGAGGCCACGTCGGCGGTGTTGGTCATGAAGGGCAATTCAAAAGCCTCCATGATGGGGAAGCGCCCGGGGGTGTAGCCGGGCAAGGTGATGGTCAAGTCGTCCACGCCGTCTTTGACGCGGTCCACCAACTGACCCGGTGTGCCGCCGCCCGACATGGCCGGCAAAATTTGGCAGCGCATGCGGTTGTTGCTTTCTTTGGCAATGGTGTCGCACCATGGCACGGTCACGCGGGTGTGGCCCATGGCCACCGTGGGCCAAATGTGGTGGAACTTGAGCACCACTTCGTCGGCGACCGCCGAAGAGGACAAAGCGCCCCACAAAGCGCCCATCAGGGCCAAGGTGCGAAGGTGTGTTGGCAAATTCATCAGAGGTCTCCAGATCTTGTGAACAACAAAACTCAGTTGTGGGGCGGGATTCTAGCCACGCGACAAGCCTGTCGCTGACCTGAGGACAAAGCCACGGAAGGTTTTCATGTCATCTCGCCACAACCAAGGGTTAACACCAGCGCTGCAGTTTCTGGCAAGGGGGCTTGGAAATAATCACTAAGATCGCGGGCATCTTTAGAACCAGGAAGCTTTTGATGTTGAAAATCCCCGCCCGCCACGACCACGTTGGCAGCTTTTTGCGCCCCGAATACCTGTTGCAAGCCCGTGCCCAAAAGGCCAAAGGTGAGATCAGCGCCGAGCAACTTCGCGCGGTCGAAGACAAAGCCATCACCGAGATCGTGCGCTTTCAAGAGAGCGTGGGCCTCAAAGCCATCACCGATGGCGAGTTTCGCCGCACCTACTTTCACATCGACTTTTTGGAGCAACTGGGCGGCGTGGCCACCGACATCCCGGTGTCGGTGCTCAATCCCGATGGCACGCAAGAGCCCGCCCCACCGGCCATCCGCGTGGTGGGCAAAATCACCCACGACAAATGCATCCAAGGGGCTGATTACGACTTCCTCAAATCACAGGTGAGCGCAGGTCACACGCCCAAGGTCACCATCCCCTCGCCCACCATGCTGCACTTTCGCGGCGGGCGCGGCGGCATCAGCAAAACCGCTTACCCCGAGCTGGACCCGGTGTTCTACGACGATGTGGCCAAAGCCTATGGCGACGAGTTGCGCTCCCTGGCTGCGGCCGGTTGCACCTATGTGCAAATGGACGACACCAACCTCGCCTACCTGTGCGACGACAAAATGCGCGAAGCCGCACGTCTGCGCGGTGACGACCCCAATGAGTTGCCGCACCGCTACGCCGCCTTCAT
>CANFPJ010000126.1 GCA_947448885.1 Comamonadaceae bacterium | reverse complement strand
TGTCGCCCATGATCATGAAAGTGGCCGTGCCCTTGCCAAAACACTCGCCGATGTTGGGGCAAGAGGCCTCTTCGCAAACCGTGACCAGGTTGTTTTTGCGCAAGATGTCTTTGATCTCGTAAAAGCGGGTGCTGGGCGAGCCGGCTTTGACCCGAATCCAATCGGGCTTTTTTAGCACCGGCGCACCCTGCTCGACCTTGACAGGAATGCGCGACAGCTTGGCTGCCGCTTTTTGCTTGGCCAGGGGGTTGTAGCTGTCTTGTCCTTGTGCTTCGCGCACGGCGGGGGGGCGGGTTTGGCTCATGGCAGATCGCTCAGGTTCTGGGCGCAAGTTGAAGGGTGAGCTTTTGGCCCAAGACATGGGCCACTTCATTCAGGCTCACGTTCACGCCCATTGTAGAAAGATCGACGGTTTGCAAGCCCGCATGGCCGCAAGGGTTGATGCGCTGGTAGGGAGAAAGGTCCATCGCCACATTCAAGGCCACACCGTGGTAGCTGCAGTGGCGGCTGACCTTGATGCCCAACGCGGCCACCTTGCCCAAGCCCGCAAAGTCCGGCGCTGTTGCCGTGCCATAGGCAGATGCTTGTTGGGGCCGCTGGGGCAAGCGTTCATGACCAGCGGGGTCTTCCAAACGCAGGTATACACCCGCAGCACCAGCCACCCGATGCCCGGTGAGGCCAAAGTGCAGCAGCGTTTTGATGACCGCCTCTTCAATCCGAAAAACCAACTCTTTGACAAAAAAGCCAGCGCGTTTGAGATCGATCAAGGTGTAGGCCACCACTTGGCCAGGGCCGTGGTAAGTGACTTGTCCGCCCCGGTTGGTGCGCACCACTGGAATGTCGCCAGGCAGCAGCAGGTGCTCTTCGCGCCCGGCCACACCCTGGGTGAACACAGGGGGGTGCTCGCACAGCCAGACCTGGTCAGCGGTGTGGGCATGACGCTGCGCGGTGAAGTCTTGCATGGACTGCCATGTCGACAGGTAATCCACCAGACCCAATGAGAGCACCTCCAAGGGGACGTTTGCATTGGTGCTGGTGGTGCTTGGCATGGTCAACCAACCAGAGCCCGATGGGCGTTCACAGCACCACTTTCACCATGGGGTGGCTGGTCAGGCTGCGGTAGAGGTCATCCAATTGGCCTTGGCTGGTGGCGCGAACGGTCAAGGTGACGCCTTGGTAGGTGCCTTGCCGGCTCTGGCGCAGGCTGATGCCGGCTTCGTTGAAGTGCGGGTCAGCAGCTTTGGCCAATTCAATCAAGGCGGGCACAAAACCAGGGTCATGGATGCCCATGACTTTCACCGGAAAATCGCAGGGAAATTCGATCAGGGACGCGCGCTCCACCGTGGGTGGCTTGGTGGGTTCAGACATGGCCATCAGCCCGTGGCCTTTTTGGCCGCTTGGTAGGCCGCATAAATGCGGTGATAGACCGGCCCAGGTTTGCCCGCATGTGAGCCTCGCCCCACGGCTTGCCCATCCAACGTGGTGATGGCCAAAACCTCTTTGGTCGCGGAACTCAGCAGCAACTCGTCGGCATCCAACACTTCGGCACGGGTGATCGGACGCAGGGCAAAGGAAACGCCTTGTTGGGCACAAATTTCGTCCATCAACCCATAGCGGATGCCCTCGAGCACCAAATGGTTCTTGGGGGGGCCCAAGACTTGGCCGTCTTTCACCACCCAGACGTTGCTGGCAGCGGCTTCGCTTAAAAAGCCGTGTCGAAACATGACGGTTTCCAGGGCACCCACATCGGCACTGATTTGGCGCGAAAACACAGCGCCCAGCAAACTGGTGCTTTTGATGTGGGCTTTTTCCCAGCGAAAGTCATCGGCGCTGACACAAGAAACCCCGTTTTCGCGGTCTTTGGTCGAAATGGGCTTCATTTCATTGACCATCACAAACACGGTCGGGGTGAGCCCGGCAGGCATGGCATGGTCGCGGGGTGCCACACCGCGGGTGATTTGGATGTAAACAATTTGATCCAAGTCGCTGATGCGTTTCCCCAAGCTTTGGGCATGTTGTTGCAACAAGTCTTCAATCAGCGCGCGCCAAGCCATCTCGGTGTGCGGGTTCGGGATGCGCAACTCCGTCAAGGAGCGCGCCATGCGTGCCATGTGTTGCTCAAAACGAAACAATTGGCCTTTGTAAACCGGGGCCACCTCGTAAATGCCATCGCCAAAAATAAATCCCCGGTCCAGCACGCTGATCTTGGCCTCGTTCAGGGGCAGGGTCAGGCCGTTGAGGTGGCAGGGGGTGTTGGGCAGGGTGTTTGCAGAGTTCATGGCGGAATTATCCGCTCCAATCCCGTGCTGGGCAAAAGGTCGGAAACTTTTGGCCTAGAATGCGGGGCTTTGCGAAATTCGCTGGGCGTAACCTGGATGTCAAGAAACACCACCAGAATTGTGTCCGCCGAATCCAGCGAAGGTTTAACACCCGAAAGCGCTGAAGAGCGCATTGCACCAATGACGGCTGAACAAGCCGAGATGTGGCGCCAAAAAAATCCCGTTTTATCGGTTTGGCGCGTGGTGTTGGTACAGGTGGCCGTGGGCGTGGTTGTGGCTGCGCTGGTGGGTTGGTGGTCGGGTCAGGTCAGTTGGGCGGTGTCTGTGTTGTACGGGGCCGCAGCTGTTTTTGTCCCGGCAGCCTTGTTTGCGAGGGGTTTGACCTCTCGCTTCACCACCGTCAGCCCATTGGCAGCGGCGGCTGGGTTTTTGGTCTGGGAGGGCGTCAAAGTTGCTCTGACCGTGTTGGCCTTGTTGCTGGCGCCCCAGGTGGTTGAAGATTTGAGCTGGCCTGCCATGTTGGCGGGTCTGGTGGTGACGATGAAGGTTTATTGGTTGGCGTTGGCTTGGCGGCCATCACCAGTGATTCAGGATTTAAAGAGCTGAAAAATGTCTGTTGAGCACGCTCCCACAGCCGGTGAATACATCGGCCATCACTTGGCCCATCTGCAAAACAAGCCGATGTCGGGGATCATTGACTTTTCGGTTTACAACTTGGACTCGATCTTTTGGTCGATCCTGTTGGGGGTTGTGGGTTGTTTTGTTCTGTGGCGTGCTGCCCGCGTGGCCCATGCTGGCGTGCCCGGGCGTTTTCAGGCGGCGGTAGAGATCCTGCTGGAGATGGTTGACAACCAAGCCAAAGGCATCATCCACAACGCTGAGAGCCGCAAGCTGGTGGCCCCCTTGGCCTTGACCGTGTTTGTCTGGATCTTCTTGATGAACGCCATGGATTTGTTGCCCGTGGATTTGTTGCCCTGGCTGTGGGCCAAGTACTACGAGATGGGTGGACATGACCCCCACCATGCTTACCTGCGCATCGTCCCTTCGGCCGACTTGTCCACCACTTTGGGTTTGTCATGCTCGGTGCTGCTGGTGTGCATTTACTACAACATCAAAATCAAAGGCGCTGGTGGCTGGGTGCATGAATTGTTCACGGCCCCATTTGGCAATCACTTTATTTTGTGGCCCATCAACTTTGTGATGCAAATGATCGAGTTTGCGGCCAAAACCGTCAGCCACGGCATGCGACTGTTTGGCAACATGTATGCGGGCGAGTTGGTGTTCATGCTCATCGCCCTGATGGGTGGAGCCGCCGCTGCCTCTTTGTCGGGGGTATTGCTGCCCTTGGGCCACATTTTGGCTGGCTCGATCTGGGCCATTTTCCACATCTTGATCATCACCTTGCAGGCCTTCATTTTCATGATGTTGACGCTGGTGTACATCGGGCAAGCGCACGACGCGCATTGATCACTTTTTTTCAACCTTCCATCACTTTTCCTTAGGAGCATCAAATGGAACACGTTCTTGGTTTTGTCGCACTAGCAGCTGGTTTGATCATTGGCCTTGGCGCCATTGGTGCCTGTATCGGTATTGGCATCATGGGCAGCAAGTACCTGGAGGCAGCTGCGCGTCAACCCGAATTGATGAACGAACTGCAAACCAAAATGTTTTTGCTGGCCGGTCTGATCGATGCCGCTTTCTTGATTGGCGTGGGTATCGCCATGATGTTTGCCTTCGCCAACCCCTTTGTCCTGAAGTAATTCCCGCTTTCACCCATAGAAAGGTGTTGTCGTGAGTATCAACGCAACCCTGTTTGTCCAGGCGATCGTGTTTGCGATCCTGGTGTGGTTCACGATGAAATTCGTGTGGCCACCCATCGCCAACGCCCTGGACGAGCGAGCTGAAAAAATCGCCAGCGGCCTGAAGGCTGCAGAGCATGCTCACATTGAGCTGACCAATGCGCACAAGCACGTTGAGGTCGAGTTGGCCAAAAACCGCTCGGAGGCTGCGGCCCGCATTGCGGAGGCAGAGCACCGTGCACTGGCCATCATCGATGAGGCCAAGTTGCGCGCCACTGAAGAGGCCAACAAAATTGTTGCCGCCGCCAATGCAGAGGCCGAGCAGGCCATCTTGCGTGGGCGCGAGCAGTTGCGCGACCAAGTCGCGGTGCTGGCCGTCAAGGGTGCTGAGCAAATTTTGCGCAAAGAAGTGAACGCCAGCGTGCACGCTGAGTTGCTCACCCAACTCAAGTCTGAGCTTTGAGGCGGCAACAACATGGCTGAAATCGCTACCATTGCCCGCCCTTACGCTGAAGCCTTGTTTCAAGTGGTCAAGGCCGATGCCGCCCAAGCTGCCCAGTGGTTGGACGGATTGGCGGTGGTCGCCGCTGATGAGGGTTTGCAGCAGTATGCGCATGACCCCAAAGTTGGCCATGACCAGGTGATGGCGTTGATCACGCAAGTGGGCCCTCAAAACCTGCCAGCCGTGGCGGTGAATTTTTTGAGCACATTGGTTGACAACGGGCGCTTGTCCGTCTTGCCCGAAATTGCCAAGCAATTTCATGCTTTGGTCAATTCGATGCAAGGTGTTCGGCAGGCTGTGGTTTTCAGCCCTTTTCCCATTGAGCCCAAAGCTTTGGGGGAATTGACCCAAGTCATCGAAAAGCGTTTTGGCGGCAAGCTCCAAGTGCAAGTGGCTCTCGAGCCCGAGCTCATTGGTGGTGTGCGCGTGGTGGTCGGCGACGAAGTGCTCGACACCTCCGTCAAAGCCCGTTTGGAACAAATGAAAGTCGCGCTGACCGCCTGAGCATCCCGCTCACAGGTTGGCCCATACATAGGAAGAAGGAAAGAGTCATGCAACTCAATCCCGCAGAAATATCTGAACTGATCAAAACCCGCATCGAGGGCTCGACAGGCAATACCAATGTGCGCAACCAAGGCACCGTGATTTCGGTCACCGACGGTATTTGCCGCATCCACGGCTTGTCCGATGTGATGCAAGGCGAGATGCTGGAGTTCCCCAACAACACCTTCGGCTTGGCGCTGAACCTCGAGCGTGACTCGGTGGGCGCGGTGATTTTGGGTGAATACGAACACATCTCCGAAGGCGACACCGTCAAATGCACGGGTCGCATTTTGGAAGTGCCCGTGGGCCCCGAGCTCATCGGTCGCGTGGTCAATGCCTTGGGTCACCCCATCGATGGCAAGGGCCCGATCAACGCCAAGTTGACCGACGTGATCGAAAAGGTGGCGCCGGGTGTGATTGCCCGCCAATCGGTGGACCAGCCCATGCAAACTGGCTTGAAGTCGATTGACTCCATGGTGCCCATTGGCCGTGGACAGCGCGAATTGATCATTGGTGACCGCCAGACCGGCAAAACCGCTGTGGCGATCGATGCCATCATCAACCAAAAGGGTCAGAACATGACCTGTATCTATGTGGCCATCGGACAGAAGGCCTCATCGATCAAAAACGTGGTGCGCGCGTTGGAGCAAGCCGGTGCCATGGCTTACACCATTGTGGTGGCGGCTTCTGCCTCCGAGTCAGCGGCCATGCAGTACGTGTCGGCCTACTCCGGCTGCACCATGGGCGAGTACTTCCGTGACCGTGGACAAGATGCCCTCATCGTGTATGACGATTTGTCCAAGCAAGCCGTGGCTTACCGCCAAGTGTCTTTGCTGCTGCGCCGCCCACCCGGCCGCGAAGCCTATCCCGGCGACGTGTTCTATTTGCACAGCCGTTTGCTCGAGCGTGCTGCCCGTGTGAACGCCGACTATGTCGAGCACTTCACCAAAGGTGAAGTCAAAGGCAAAACCGGCTCACTCACTGCGCTGCCCATCATCGAAACCCAAGCGGGTGACGTGTCGGCTTTCGTGCCCACCAACGTGATCTCCATCACCGACGGTCAAATCTTCTTGGAAACTTCGTTGTTCAATGCGGGTGTTCGCCCAGCCATTAACGCCGGTATTTCGGTCTCGCGTGTGGGCGGTGCTGCGCAAACCAAATTGGTCAAAGGTTTGTCAGGTGGTATCCGTACCGACTTGGCCCAGTACCGTGAGTTGGCCGCATTTGCGCAGTTCGCTTCTGATTTGGACGAAGCCACCCGCAAGCAGTTGGATCGGGGTGCCCGCGTGACCGAATTGCTCAAGCAGGCTCAGTACAGCCCGCTGCCCATCAGCTTGATGGCGGCCACTTTGTACGCCGCCAACAAAGGCTTTTTGGATGACATCCCAGTCAACCAAGTGCTGCACTTTGAGGGTGGCCTGCATCACCACCTCAAAGACAAGTGTGCTGATTTGTTGGCCAAGCTTGAAAAAGACAAAGCCATGGACAAGGACGCAGAAGCCGAAATGGTCAAAGCCATTGAAGCCTACAAAAAGTCCTTCGTCTGATCGCCATCCAGTGGCAAGGAGCACTTCATGGCAGTAGGCAAGGAAATACGCGGCAAGATCAAATCGGTGGAAAACACCAAGAAGATCACCAAGGCCATGGAAATGGTGGCGGCGTCCAAAATGCGCAAGGCGCAGGATCGCATGCGTGCGGCCCGGCCTTACAGCGAAAAAGTGCGCAACATCGCCAGCCATTTGGGTCAAGCCAATCCGGAATATGTGCACCCTTTCATGAAAGTGCACGCCGCCAAATCAACGGGCTTTGTGGTGGTGACCACGGACAAAGGCCTGTGTGGTGGCATGAACACCAACATCTTGCGTGCGCTGACGCAAAAGTTCAAAGACATGCAGGCCCAGGGCGCCACGCCGCAAACCATTGCGATTGGCAACAAGGGCTTGGGCTTTTTGAACCGCGTGGGTGCGCCTGTTTTGGCCCATGTCACTCAATTGGGCGATACCCCGCATTTGGAAAAGTTGATCGGCCCGGTGAAGGTCATGCTCGACGCTTATACCGAAGGCAAGTTGGACGCGGTGTTCCTGTGCTACACCAAGTTCATCAACACCATGAAGCAAGAAGCGGTGATCGAGCAGTTGTTGCCCTTGTCACCCGACAAGATGCACAAAGAAACCCAGGCTGCGGGCAGCCATGCGTGGGACTATTTGTACGAACCCGACGCACCGGCAGTGATCGATGACCTGTTGGAGCTCTACATCGAGTCCTTGGTTTACCAGGCCGTGGCTGAAAACATGGCCTCAGAGCAATCTGCCCGCATGGTCGCCATGAAGGCGGCCACCGACAACGCAGGCAATGTCATCGGCGAACTCAAACTCATTTACAACAAAACCCGTCAAGCAGCGATCACGAAGGAATTGTCCGAAATCGTGGCCGGCGCAGCAGCGGTGTAACGCAATTTATTTTTGGAGCGAATCAAAATGGCTCAGGCAATGACCAACGCAGGTATTCAAGGAAAAATCGTCCAATGTATTGGCGCCGTTGTGGACGTGGAGTTCCCACGCGATCACATGCCCCGCATTTACGATGCGCTCAAGCTCGAGGGCACGGCCCTGACGCTCGAAGTGCAGCAGCAATTGGGCGACGGCATTGTGCGCACCATTGCGCTGGGTACTTCTGACGGCTTGCGCCGCGGTTTGATGGTCACCAACACGGGTGCTGCCATCACCGTGCCCGTGGGCAAAGCCACATTGGGTCGCATCATGGACGTGCTGGGCGCGCCCATTGACGAGCGCGGCCCTGTGGACCAAACCCAAACCGCTTCGATTCACCGCAAAGCCCCTGCTTACGACGAACTCAGCCCTTCACAAGAACTGCTGGAAACCGGCATCAAGGTGATTGACTTGGTGTGTCCTTTCGCCAAAGGCGGTAAGGTCGGTTTGTTCGGTGGTGCCGGTGTGGGCAAAACCGTGAACATGATGGAACTCATCAACAACATCGCCAAAGCGCACAGCGGTTTGTCTGTGTTCGCTGGTGTGGGTGAACGCACCCGCGAAGGCAATGACTTCTATCACGAGATGGCCGATTCTGGTGTGGTGAACCTGGAGCATTTGGAAGAATCCAAAGTGGCCATGGTTTACGGTCAGATGAACGAGCCTCCCGGCAACCGTTTGCGCGTGGCTTTGACGGGCCTGACCATCGCCGAATCTTTCCGTGATGAAGGCAAAGACGTGCTGTTCTTTGTGGACAACATCTACCGCTACACCTTGGCCGGTACCGAAGTGTCGGCCTTGTTGGGTCGCATGCCTTCTGCGGTGGGTTACCAACCAACGCTGGCCGAAGAAATGGGCCGTTTGCAAGAGCGCATCACCTCCACCAAAGT
>CANFPJ010000125.1 GCA_947448885.1 Comamonadaceae bacterium | reverse complement strand
GTGCCATGCAAGTCAGGTAAGAAATCCAAGAGGCACAAACTGGTGGATTCAACACAACACAGTTTGGACCCATTTTTTTGGTTCAATGAGTCATCTGGACTCAGACGCTGGAAAATTAGTCAAGCACAAAGTTCGTAGATTGGTCTACGACGAAGTTATGGAGCTTCTTAAATTTCATAATTTCAGAGCAGCCAGACTATTGGGGTTATGTCTAAGCGTTATGGGTTTAAAACTAAGCAATAGGTCGAAGGACCGTGACTACTTTGCTTTACACGCTGTACTACTCAACTTTGTTAAGAAGAATTTTTCGAACCTATATAAAACCAACCAATCTCTTGCTGAAAACTGCCTTGTATGCGATATCACTTTTGATCAACCCAATGTGCAGCTAATCAAAACCTATCTATCGTTCTCAGTAAGCGGTCAACCAAATACGGTCTCTTTTAAAGTTGACCCTTAAAGGATTCGTCATGGTCACAAGATTCACTGCGTCCGAAGCAAGAGAAAACTCTGAGTTAGCTCTGCAAAAAATAGCTGATGAGAAAAAAACTCAGAAAGCTGCTGAGATTGCAAAAGCAAAAGAGCTTGCCGCTATGGAAGCGGGATGGAAGAGGCAGTCGGAAGCTCTTCTTAAATCAGCGGTTGATGGGATGAAAACTCTCAGAGTCGATGACCAGATTTTTAATTACCAACGGTTAATCAGCCTTGGCTTTCATGTGTTTGAAGAAGGGACTATTGAAAAAAATGTCCTTGCGAGTAATTTAAATTCAGACGTTCAAACGCTAGATGTAGCAAAAAAAAGAATTTTCAAATGTTTTGATTTGTTTATCGATGCATCCAAATCTGAGGTCGTTCACAACTTTCTCGATATCGAGGACTACCATGCAACGATTTACTCTTTGTTGCTTGAGCACATTAATGGCGACTATGATGATTTTTTCTCAAATGAGAATGATGACACCCTAATGCTCATCATTACAGGGATGGATGAACTTGCTGGATGTGATTTAGACCGCTTTAAGCCTGAACTATCCCAAATTGAAAAAGCTATAAAGGCATACAAGACCTTGGCTGAACAAAGACAAGATGATGAGTTCGAAACAATCAAAACATTAGGGCGATATGAATTCAGTGATGAAGATCATGACGCTCCCGTGCTTATTCCATCTGAGGATGGCAATTTTTTTGTGATTGACTGGTCATCAAATCACGAAGATTTCTTTCTAAATGACCCACTTCTTTCAGTTGATGGATTGTGTTGGCTATCAGGAAAATATGGGCAACAGTTGATGGCATCAATATTCGATACCTTGCGGATTGAAACGGAAAAAGGCAGGCATTCAGCAGTTCTGAAGTTTGAAATGTTCAATGCTGAGGGATGGTTCTTTGTTGATGCTCGTGGAATGGATGTGTATTCCTGTATCCCTGATGAGATTCCAATACTTTTCGAGAGCGATGGTTTCTCATTGGTCGATACAACTTCAACCAAAAAGAAATACACCATTACCTTGTCTTGGTGAGTGGAGTAGGCAAGTTTTTGAAGCTTGACCGGCATAGAATGGCAAGCATTGCCATACCAGGAGCAGGCTGTGTCTCTCAATGTTTCCCTTCCCGTGGAGCTTGAAAATCGAGTTCGTGAGCACGTGGCCAGTGGCATGTATGGTTCTGCAAGCGAAGTCATTCGAGAAGCGCTTCGTTTGTTCGAGGCCTACCAAGCAACGCAAACCAGCCAATTGCAGGCTCTGCGAGCCGACATTCAGTTGGGGTTGGCGGATGTCAAAGCAAAGCGCGTGGGTGCTTTGGATGTGGATGCCATCAAGCGGCAAGGCCGCCAGCGACTCAAGCAAGCCGCAAAATAATGCCATATGCTTTGTTCTCTGAGTCCGCCAAGGTGGAGTAGTTGGGCTGGTGGGTGATTTGTGAGCCGAAATCAGAGTCACAATGACCTGATGCCCGTATCCAAAGCCTTCGGTGACGTGTCGCATCCAAGATGGGTTGTACAGCCCAGTTCCATCAATGCAAAGGTGCCTGAATGTTGACCCAAGAAACAAAAGGCATGTGGCTCGGCTTCATCGGGGTGTTGATGTTCAGCCTGACGCTCCCCTTCACCCGCATCGCTGTCGCTGAACTCAGCCCTTATTTCGTGACCTTTGGCCGGTCTTTGTTGGGGGGCATTTGTGCCTTGCTGTTGTTCTTCATCACCAGGCCAAAGCTGCCCACCCAACGCCAGTGGATGCGCTTGGTCGTCATTGCCCTGGGCGTGGTGTATGGGTTTCCATTGTTTGTGTCCCTCGCCATGCAAACCCTGCCATCCGCCCATGGGGGCATAGTGCTGGGCGTGCTGCCACTGGCCACCGCGGTGGTGGGGGCCATTCGCTTCAAAGAGCGGCCATCACTGGCGTTTTGGGCCACCGCCATTTTGGGCAGTGTGTTGGTCATTGCATACGCAGCGCTGAACGGCAGTGGGGGCGTGGCCCCTGAAGATGGGCTCTTGTTTGTGGCCATCGCCAGCGCAGCGGTGGGCTACAGCGAAGGGGGCAAACTCAGCGAAGAAATGAGCGCGGTGGAGGTCATCAGTTGGGCACTGGTGTTGACGCTACCGATCAATCTGCTTCTCACATATCAGTTTCTGGATTTCGATGTGCATGCCGTGTCCACACCCGCCATCATGTCCTTCATGTATGTCGGCTTGGTATCGATGTACATCGGGTTCTTCTTTTGGTACCGAGGCCTCGCACTGGGGGGCGTGGCGCGCGTGGGGCAGGTGCAATTGCTGCAACCCTTTTTGACACTGGTGGGCGCGTATTATTTATTGGGTGAGCCCATCACCGCCATGAATGTGGGGTTTGCTGTGAGCGTGCTGGCGGTCGTGGTTCTGGGCAAAAAAACCAGGGCCAAATAGAAATACCGGGTTGAAAAATTTCACCCTTTAAGCACGACCTATTCGTGCAAATGTTCGCGCAGAAACTGGCGAAGATAGGCCATCGCCGGCGCCTCGGTGCGCCCGGCAAGGGTCACATAGGCAAAGCGCGCCGTGGCCCGCAAGCTGGGTTTCATGGGCAGCTCCACCAGGCTTCCATCCTGCAGTCCGTCACGTGCCGCTGCAGTCACCCCCAGAAAGATGGCGTCGGTTTGTGCCACTGTGGCCAACAGGCCGTTGACGTCGTCGCAACGCAGGGTCACCATTTCTGAGGGGTTGGCCTGCAGGCCATATTGGTCCACCAGTGAGCGTGCCACCTCGTCCGACAGCGGCGTGCACGCCACGGGATAGCGCAACACCTCTGCCAAGCTGACTGAGCGTTTGCGGCCCAGAGGGTGCTGGGCACGGGCCACAAAGCCTGCTTTGAGTTCAACCAGCGATTCAATGTTGAGGTCGGCGCCCGGTATCACGCGGCGCATGTCGACCACCATGGCATCGAGCTCGCGGCTGCGCAGTTGCTGTATCTGCAGCTCCACCGGCCCTTGCGTGATGGCCACCCGCAGCCCTGGTTGGGCGGCGGCTGAGCACATCAGGGGCACCATCAACAGGGCGGCCGGGCCAGAGCCCAGTCCCACGCTGATAGAACCGCGGCCACCTTCTTTCAGCAGCTGGGCACTGTGGCGCAGCTCGGACGCATCGCGAACAATGTGCCGTGCCCGAGACACCACGTCCAGGCCCAAAGGCGTGAGCTCATTGCGCTTGCCAATGCGGTCCAGCACCCGGCTGCCCAGGTCTTCTTCCAAGCTTTGGATGCTGCGGCTGAGCGCAGATTGGGTGATGAACAATTTCTCCGCAGCACGGCTGAACGAGCCCGTGTCAGCCAATACCAGAAGGTGTTCCAGGTGCTTGATGTTCATGGCATTTGATATGAGTTTTATGAATGATATCTAGAAAAATAAGTCATTGGACACATTGATGTTGGCCGCCTACGATTCCATTCACCCGTGTTTCATTCCCCCTTTTTTTGGAGCCCGCCATGCACCTCACCCCAATCGCTTTGATTCGT
The DNA here is from genome assembly GCA_947448885.1 of Comamonadaceae bacterium. GTDB lineage: Bacteria > Pseudomonadota > Gammaproteobacteria > Burkholderiales > Burkholderiaceae_C > Limnohabitans. Next base: position 4,578 of record CANFPJ010000125.1, on the reverse strand, counting down.
CAATGCAGTGCGCTGTTTGTTGGCCTTGCGTTGGCCGCGTCTGTCGCTGCGCAAACCTACCCGTCCAAACCCGTCAGCATGATCGTGGCCTTTCCGCCCGGCGGCGGCTCAGATGTGTTGGGCCGCGCGGTCGGCAAAGGCATGGCAGATGTTTTTGGCCAGCCGGTCATCATCGAAAACGTGGTGGGCGTGGGTGGCTCCCTGGGGGTGCTCAAGGCATCCAATGCCCAGCCGGATGGCTACACCCTTTTAGCGGGCTCTCCGCTGGAGCTGATTTACACCCCCTTGGGTGTGGCCGCTGCCAAAAACAAGCCAGAGGACATGCGCCTGGCCGCCTTGGTGGGGCACACACCGATTGCGATCGCTGTGCGCAAAGACTTGCCGGTGAACACGCTGGAGGAGTTTGTGGCGTACGCCAAGAAGGCCGAAAAGCCGCTCAGCTTTGGCTCCACCGGCATCGGTTCCCTCTACCACCTGATGGCTGAAAAAGCCCTGCAAACCGCAGGTGCACGTGGCTTGCACGCCCCCTACAACGGCATGGCGCCCTACCTCAAGGACTTGATGGGTGGCGTGCTGGACTTTGCTGTCGTCCCCCTGGTGGGCCCGGTGATGGGTGCCATTGAGGGCGGTCAGATCAAAGCGCTGGCCCTGGCCGCCAGCCAACCCCTGGCACGCATGCCCAAGTTGCCGCTGGCGAGTGCGACCAAGGGCTTTGAAGACTACCAATTCAGCATCTGGATTGGCATTCAAGCGAGTGTCAAGACGCCCGATGCACAAGTGTCTGCGGTGCACAAAGCGGCCTACACCGCCCTTGGCAACCCGGATGTGCGCAAAATTGTGGAAGCCGCCGGCAGCACCGTGGCCGAACCCATGACCCTGGCACAGCTGGACGCCTTTTACAAAAGGGAAGCGGTCAAGGCCGTGGCGATTGCCAAGTCCATCAAGCTGGAACCGCAGTAAGCCGATGTCCGCCATTCTGTCAGCCCTGCAAGCCCGCGCAGACACTTTCACGGCGCTGCGCCGCGACATCCATCAGCACCCGGAAATCGGCTTTGAGGAGTTTCGCACCAGTGATTTGGTGGCCGAGCGCTTGGCGCGCTGGGGCTATGACGTCACGCGCGGCTTGGGTGGCACGGGTGTGGTGGGTCAACTCAAACGCGGCAATGGTTCGCGCAAGCTGGGCCTGCGGGCTGACATGGACGCCTTGCCCATTCAGGAAACCACCGGCCTGCCCCACGCCAGTGTCCAAGCAGGCCTGATGCACGCCTGCGGCCACGATGGCCACACCGCCATGTTGCTGGCCGCGGCTGAACACCTGGCCACGTCGGCCAAGTTTGATGGCACATTGAATTTGATTTTTCAACCGGCTGAAGAAAGCCTGGGGGGCGCGCGCAAGATGATGGAAGACGGCTTGTTTGACCGCTTCCCTTGCGACGCCATTTTTGCCATGCACAACTTGCCGGGCTTTCGGCCAGGCCAGTTGTTGCTGCGCGAAGGCGCCACCATGGCGTCCAGCGAAAACATACTGGTGCACATTGAAGGTGCGGGCGGCCATGGTGCCATGCCACACCTGAGTGCCGACCCAGTGGTGGCTGGTGCGGCCATCGTCATGGCGCTGCAAACCATCGTGTCGCGCAACGTCGATCCGCTGAAGATGGCAGTGATCACCGTGGGCGCATTTCAGGCCGGTGTGGCCAACAATGTCATCCCCCAAAACGCGGTGCTCAAGCTCAGCGTCAGGGCGCTGGACCGGGGCGTGCGTGCGCTGTTGCGCCAGCGCATCGTTGAAGTGGTGGAGTTGCAGGCGAAAAGTTATGGCGTGATAGCGAGGGTCGATTTTTTGCCCGGTTACCCGGTCCTGGTCAACACCCCGGCAGAGACAGAAGTCGCTCGCGAAGTGGCCCTGGCCTTGGTGGGCGCGGACAACGTGGTGCTCCAAACCGAGCCGCTCACCGCCAGTGAAGACTTTGCCTACATGCTCGACCAGGTGCCTGGCAGCTATTTGTTCATCGGCAATGGCGATGCTGCCCACGGCGGGCACGGTGCCTGCATGGTGCACAACCCCAATTACGATTTTGAAGACCGCAACATCCCTGTGGGTGCGGCGTTCTGGGTGGCGTTGACGGAGCGCTATTTGGTGTAGTTCGTGTGATTGAAATTCAGATCGGGAGAGATCGCGCTAAACCGCGACGCCGAAGGAGCAACCACCCCGGAAACTCTCAGGCAAAAGGACCGATTTGAATCGTTGATATCTCTGAAGAGTTGCCGGGCTTGGTCACTTGGCACACCGCAGGAGCAAGTGGTTCCATCGAACTCGGTGGGCCACGAATCTCTCAGGTTCGAAACAGAGGGGGTGCATGCCGCGCATGGTGCGTGATGTGCTTTTTGTCACCTTGACACCCTGACTTGTTTGGAGATCTGAACCATGAAATCAACCGCAACATCCATCGCCGTGATCGGCGGCGGCATCACTGGCGTCACCACGGCTTATGCCTTGGCCAAGCGCGGCTTTGCCGTGACGCTGTTTGAGAAAAACCGCTACGTGGCCATGGAAACCTCGTTTGCCAATGGGGGGCAGTTGTCTGCGTCAAATGCCGAGGTGTGGAACCACTGGTCCACCATCCTCAAGGGCATGAAGTGGATGTTGAAAAACGACGCCCCGCTCCTGGTCAATCCCAAGCCCAGCTGGCACAAGTTGAGTTGGATGCTGGAGTTCGTTTGCAACATCCCGCATTACCAACGCAACACCGTGGAGTCCGCTCGCCTGGCCATTGCGGCGCGTGAACATTTGTTTGCCTGGGCGCAGGCGGAGGGCGTGGATTTCGACCTCAAAAAAGAGGGCATCCTGCACATCTACCGCGAGAAAAAAGGGTTTGACCACGCCGGTGAAGTGAGCAAGATGCTGGCCCTGGGCGGCTTGTCACGCCGTGCCGTGACCCCGAGCGAAATGAAAGCCATCGAGCCCACGCTGGCTGGCGATTACTACGGCGGCTATTTCACCGAGAGCGACTCCACGGGCGACATCCACAAGTTCACCACGGGCATGGCGAGAGCGGCTGAGCGTTTGGGTGTGCAGTGCCTGTATGGGCAAGATGTTCTGTCTCTTCACAGCAATGGCACCCAGTCTGAAGTCACCGTTGCTGACAGTGACGGCCATGTCACGCACCAGTTTGATGGGCTGGTGGTTTGTGCCGGCGTCGAGAGCCGCAGCTTTGCCGCGCAACTGGGCGACAGGGTGAATATCTACCCGGTGAAGGGGTATTCCATCACCGTCAACCTGCCCGACGCACAAAGCCAGTCTTCAGCCCCCATCGTGAGCCTGTTGGATGACGAGACCAAGCTGGTGACCAGCCGCTTGGGGGTGGATCGTTTCCGCGTGGCGGGTACCGCCGAATTCAACGGCTACAACAAAGACATTCGCGCCGACCGCATCCGGCCCCTCATCGCGTGGGTCAACCAGTGCTTCCCTGGCATCAACACCCGACAGGTGGTGCCCTGGGCTGGCCTGCGCCCCATGATGCCCAACATGATGCCGCGCGTGGGCCGGGGTCGGTGGGCCAACGTGTTCTACAACACCGGGCATGGCCATTTGGGCTGGACGCTGTCTGCGGTGACGGCGGACATGGTGGGGGGTGTGGTTCAAGGTGCCTTGAAGCCCAGCGCCATGGTGGTCGCAGGCACACCCCGATCGGCATTTCAGGTCTGAGCCTGCGCGCGGAGTTTGTAGCGTTGGATTTTTCCAGTGGCTGTTTTGGGCAACTCAGCCACAAACGCAATCAGTCGCGGGTATTTGTAGGGGGCGAGCTTGTCTTTCACAAAAGCCTTGAGCTCTTCTTCCGTGACCTGTGCGCCATCTTTTGGAACCACAAACGCTTTGGCTTTGGTCAAGCCATCGCGGTCGTTGACACCAATCACGGCGGCTTCCAGCACCGCCGGGTGCTGGATCAGGGTGGCCTCTACTTCGAAGGGGCTCACATAAATGCCACTGACTTTGAGCATGTCATCCGAGCGGCCACCATAGGTGTAGGTGCCGTCCGGGTTGCGGATGTACTTGTCACCGCTTTTGGTCCAGCCGCCTTGGAAGGTCTCGCGGCTTTTTTCGCGGTTGCCCCAGTACATCAGCGCGGCCGAGGGGCCTTTGGTGTAGAGATCACCGGGCTCGCCGTCGGGGACGGGTTGACCGTCGTCGCCGCGCAATTCCACTTCGTACCCAGGCACAGGCCAGCCGGTGGTGCCGTAGCGCACGGCGTGCGGCAAGTTGGACAAATAGATGTGCAGCATTTCGGTCGAACCAATGCCGTCGACGATGTCGATGCCGAAATGTTGGCGAAAGCGCTCGCCCAGTTCTGCGGGCAAGGCTTCGCCAGCCGACGACACCAAGCGCAGCGCCACTTGGTCTGGTTGGGGCAGGTTGGGATGCGCCAACATGCCCGCAAACCCAGTGGGCGCTCCGAAAAACACCGTGGGTTTGACGCCGCCAACGCCACCAGTCATGCGCTTGAACGTGGCGTCTGGTGTGGGGCGCTCGGCCATCAACAGGGCGCAGGCACCCACGGTCATGGGAAAGGTCAACCCGTT
>CANFPJ010000124.1 GCA_947448885.1 Comamonadaceae bacterium | reverse complement strand
GTCCACTTCCAACACCTTGACTTTGATGATGTCGCCGGTTTTGACCACTTCGCGCGCATCGGTGATGAATTGGTGGCTCAACTGGCTGACGTGGATCAAACCGTCTTGGTGCACACCCAGGTCGACAAAGGCCCCAAATGCGGCCACGTTGCTGACGGTGCCCTCCAGCACCATGCCCACTTTCAAGTCTTTGAGGTCTTCCACGCCCTCTTGGAGTTGGGCCACCTTGAAATCGGGTCGGGGGTCGCGGCCGGGTTTTTCCAGCTCGACCAAAATGTCTTTGACCGTGATGACGCCCACGGTGTCGTTGGCGAACAGCTCGGGCTTGAGGGTTTTGAGCATGTCGGCGCGGCCCATCAATTCGGCGATGGGTTTGCCCGTTTGGGCCATGATGCGCTCCACCACTGGGTAGGTTTCGGGGTGCACCGATGTCATGTCCAGTGGGTTGTCGCCCCCTCGGATGCGCAAAAAACCCGCGCTTTGCTCGAAGGTTTTGGCGCCCAAACCACTCACTTTGAGCAATTGCTGGCGATTGGCAAAGGCCCCATTGGCTTCGCGCCAACGCACCACCGATTTGGCCGTGGTCGGGCTCAAACCAGACACCCGGGTGAGCAGCGGCACACTGGCGGTGTTGAGGTCCACGCCAACGGCGTTGACGCAGTCCTCAACCACGCTGTCCAAGCTGCGCGCCAGCTCGGTTTGGTTCACGTCGTGTTGGTACTGGCCCACGCCAATGGACTTGGGATCGATCTTGACCAGTTCGGCCAGCGGGTCTTGCACGCGCCGGGCAATGCTGGCCGCACCGCGCAGGCTGACATCCACATCGGGCATTTCGGCGCTGGCGTATTCGCTGGCGCTGTAAACAGAGGCACCGGCTTCACTGACCACCACCTTGGTCATGGGCTTGGCCGCATCGTGTTTGGCCATGCGCTTGATGAGTTCGCCAGCCAGTTTGTCGGTTTCGCGGCTGGCCGTGCCGTTGCCAATGGCGATGAGGTTGACGCCGTGTTTTTCACACAGCTTGGCCAAAGCAAAGAGCGACCCATCCCAATCTTTGCGCGGCTCATGGGGGTAAACGGTGGCGGTTTCCACCAGCTTGCCGGTGGCGTCGACGACGGCCACTTTGACGCCGGTGCGAATGCCCGGGTCCAGGCCCATCACCACCCGCGGCCCAGCCGGTGCCGCCAGCAACAAATCACGCAGGTTGTCGGCAAACACCTTGATCGCCACCTTTTCCGATTGCTCGCGCAAGCGAGTGAACAAGTCGCGTTCGATGGACATGCTGAGCTTGACGCGCCAGGTCCAGGCCACACACTTGCGCAGCAAGTCGTCAGCGGCCCGCCCCGAATGGCGCCAGCCGAGCAACCCGGCCAGTTTGCCTTCGGCCAAGCTGGGTTGACCAGGCTCCGGTTCAAGCGGTTGCAACAATTTGGCATCGAGGATTTCCAGGCCCCGGCCCCGAAACACCGCCAATGCGCGGTGCGAGGGCACGCGGTTGATGGGTTCGTCGTATTCGAAATAGTCGCGGAACTTGGCCACATCAGGGTTTTGCTCGTCTTTGCCCGCCGCCAAATGGCTGCGCAGCAAGCCCTCGTCCCACAACCATTCGCGCATGGTTTGCACCAGTGCGGGGTTTTCCGCCCAACGTTCGCTCAGCAAGTCGCGCACCCCATCGAGCACCGCTGCCACGCTGGAAAAGTCGGTGCCCTCGGGCGTGCCCGCGGGGCGCACATGGGTTTGGGCTTGAACCGCCGGATCCAGTTGGGGGTCGGCCCATAAAGCGTCGGCCAAGGGCTCGAGGCCGGCCTCGCGGGCCATTTGGCCTTTGGTGCGGCGCTTGAGTTTGTAGGGCAGGTACAGGTCTTCGAGCGCTTGCTTGGTGAGGGCCATTTCGATGGCCGCATCCAATGCGGGGGTGAGTTTGCCTTGCTCGGCAATGGCTTTGCGGATCACGTCGCGCCGTTGTGCCAACTCGCGCAGGTAGTCCAGGCGCTGGGCCAGTTCGCGCAACTGGATGTCGTCCAAACCCCCGGTGACCTCTTTGCGGTAGCGGGCGATGAAGGGCACCGTGGCACCTTCATCGAGCAGCGCCACCGCCGCGCTGATTTGCTCTGGCCGGGCCTGAATGTCGGCGGCCAATTGGTTCAAAATTTGTTTCATCGTCCCTGTCAAGCGCGCAAAGCGGCGAAGTGTGCCACACCGCTGGGGCTCGGCTTCAGCCTTGCAAGGCTTGCCGCAGTTGGGTGCCAATGTCTGGGCGTTCGGCAAACGGATCGGGTGGGTTGTCGCCGTTCAGGATGGCGTCCACCCGCAAACGCACATTGCCCAAGGCCTTGGGGTGGCTGTAGATATAGAAGCGGTCTGCGGCCACCGCGTCAAAAACCATTTGCGCCACGTTTTCGGCACTGACCTTGCCGCTGCCCACCGCTTTTTCACTCATGGCTTGGCCAATGCGTTGGCTGGCGGTCATGGCTTCTGGGGGCAAATGGGCGGGGCGATTGCGCTGACTCAGGCTGATGCCGGTGGGCACAAAATAGGGGCACAGCACGCTGGCGCTGATCTGGGTGGTGACCAATTGCAAGTCTTGGTACAAGGTTTCGGTCAGGGCCACCACCGCGTGTTTGCTGACGTTGTAAATGCCCATGTTGGGTGGGGTGAGCAAACCGGCCATGCTGGCGGTGTTGACCAGGTGACCGCGCCAATTCGGGTCGGCCTTGGCGGCTTGCAGCATCATGGGGGTGAACAAGCGCACGCCATGCACCACCCCTTTGAGGTTGACGCCCAGCACCCAATCCCAATCGGCTTCGGTGTTCTCCCACACCAATCCACCGGCGGCCACACCGGCGTTGTTGAACACCAAATGCGGTGCACCCCATTGGGCCCCCACATCGTTGGCCAGGGCCTGCATTTGCCCGCCATCGGCCACATCCACGCGGCGTGCCATCACCGGGGTACCGCTGGCCTGCAGTTCAGCGCAAGCGGCGTCGAGGGCGTCTTTTTGCACGTCCACCAAGGCCAGTTTCATGCCCAGTTGCGCGCCCAGGCGCGCTAAGGCCAAGCCAAAACCAGAACCAGCGCCGGTGATGACCGCGGTTTTGCCGGCAAAGTCCTGGATCATGTGCCGGCCCGTTTCAACACAAAGCCAATGCGGGGAAAGTGCACATGCACCGTGCCCGCCCGTGGGTCGGTGCGGCGAATGGTGTAGCGGGTGCGGGTGGCAGCCACCAACTGCCCCGCACTGGGTTCGGTGCCAAAAGTCTCGGCCTGAATCACCACCTCGCTGCCCAAAGGGATGCCGTGTTCGTCTTGGAAATGTTGGCCTGGGTCCAGCGCGGCGGGCTTGGCGGAATGGGCCACCCGGATGGCGTCTGATGCGGTCATGGCGGTGTGGTCGCCGTGGCCAATGGCCAGCATGCGCGCCACCCAACTTTGCACATCGGGGGTGGATTTCAAAATGTCGGCGGCCACGGGGACCATTTGGGTGGTGAACCACAGGGGATGGACCGCTGAAAAATCGGCCAAGCAAGCTTGCGCACCGAACAAAAAGGGCTGACCTTCGAGCATTTGCGACAGGCGCCGCAAATGGCTTTTGTACATGGCGGTGGCATCGGGGGCAGGCATGCGGGGCGCCCCACCCCGCATGGCGGTGCGGTCGGCCACAAAGGCCTGCACATGTTCAGGATCCTGGTTGGCAAAAAAACTTTTGGCAGCTTCCGGGTTGAAGTTGTAGGCCATGGCCACCGGGAACAGCAGGCTGTCGGCCCATTGGGCGACGATGCGCACCACGCCTTTTTGCGCCGGCGGGTACAGGCTGGGGGTGGGGGCGAGTTGCTCGAGCACATCGCCAATCAAAGCCGTGTCGCAATAAATGTCCGAGCCGATTTGCAGAAATGGCGTGCGTCTATGCCCGCCGGTCAGAGCCACCACGTCGGGCTTGGGCATCATGTTGGGAATGAACACGCTGTGCCAGGGCAGTTTTTTGAAGCCCAGAATCAGGCGAATTTTTTCAGCAAATGGAGAAAACGGGTAATGGTGGAGGATCAATTCAGGCATGTGGCGGGGCTTTCAGCGTGGATCGAAAGGCAGGGGGCGATGGGGTGCAAAGCGCATCGCCAGGGGGTTAAACCAGCTTGACCAATTGTTTGCCAAAGTTTTGACCTTTGAGCAAACCCAAAAAGGCCTGGGGTGCGCTGTCCAACCCCATTGAAACGGTTTCACGCGGCCGGAATTGCCCGCTGCCCACCAAGGTGCCCAGCTCTTTGAGGGCCACGGGCCAATCGGCGGGATGCTCACTGACGATGAAGCCTTGCACCTTGAGGCGACTCACCAAAATGAGTGAGGGATTGACCATGGGGATGGGGTTGCCATCGTAGCCAGCGATCATGCCGCACACCGCAATGCGGCCAAAGGCGTTCATGCGCAGCATGACGGCATCCAGCACCTTGCCACCGGCATTTTCAAAATGGCCGTCAATGCCGTTCGGACAAGCCGCCTTCAAGGCCTTGGACAAAGACAAGTAGTCTGCATGCTGTTTGTAATCGATGCAGGCATCAAAACCGAGTTCTTGGGTGACGTAGTGGCATTTGTCCGCACCACCGGCGATGCCCACCACGCGGCAGCCCCGGGCTTTGGCCAATGCGCCAACGGCACTGCCCACCGCACCGCTGGCCGCGCTGACCGTCACCGTTTGCCCGGCTTGGGGCTCGATGATGCGCACCAAACCGTGCCAGGCGGTGACCCCCGGCATGCCCACGGCGCCCAGGTAATGGCTGAGGGGCACATGCGTGGGGTCCACCTTGCGCAGCAGGCCAGGTTCGTTCGCTTCGACCACGCTGAAGTCTTGCCAGCCGCCCATGCCAACCACCCGGTCACCGGGCACAAATTTGTCGTGGCGGCTGTCCACCACCTCGCCCACGGTGCCACCAATCATCACGCTGTGAAGGGGCTGCGGTGCTGCGTAGCTTTTGCCATCGTTCATGCGGCCGCGCATGTATGGGTCCAGGCTGAGGTAATGGTGGCGCACCAGCACCTGGCCTTCGAGCAGGTTGGGGATGGGCGCGCTGACCATGGCAAAGTTGTCGGTGCTGGCTTCGCCGCTGGGGCGTTGCACCAATTGCCATTGGTGGTTGATGGTCATGGTTGTCTCCTGGGGTCAGTCGGTGGCGATGGGCGTGTTGGCTTGGTCGGGGGGCTTGCGCGCCACATAGCGGAAGGTGCCAGTGGCATGGGCACAGCGCTCGCGCGATGCGTCAAAAATGGTGGCTTCCACAAAGGCCAGCCGTTGGGTGCGGTGTAAGAGGCGGCCCTGTGCCCACAAGTCGCCGCGCACGGCTTGCATGAAGCTGGTTTTCATTTCAATGGTCAGCACGCCTTTGTCGGCGTCGACACTGCGGGCCGCGCTGGCCATGGCCACATCCAACACGGTCATCAAGGTGCCGCCATGGATCACTGCGAAAGAGTTGTCGTGTTCGGCCTTGTAGGGCAAAAACAAATCGGATTCACCATTTTCAAAGCGCTGCAATTGCAAGCCCAGCATGGCCACAAACGGAATGTGGATGCCAAACCCGCCGTCCGAGGGCTGGATGGAGGAGCCCATGCCCTCAGCCGCCCGTGATGATGCTCACACCACCATCGACCGCCATCCACTGGCCGGTGATGTGTTTGCCCGCATCTGAGGCCAACAAAACGCACAGGCCTTTGAGGTCTTCGTCGTCGCCCAAGCGGTTCAAGGGGGCGTGCGCCGCCAAGCTGTCGCCCATCTTGGCCAGGGTGGCAGCGGTCAGTTTGCTGGGGAAAAACCCCGGGCAAATGGCATTCACGCGGATGTTGTGGGCGCCCCACTCGGCGGCCAAGGCGCGGGTGAAGTTGATCACCGCCCCTTTGGAGGTGTTGTAAGCGATCATATTCATGCCCTTGGGGTTGCCGCCCAGGCCGGCGATGGAGGCGATGTTGATGATGCTGCCTTGGCGGCGGCCAATCATGTCGTGTTTGCCGATGTATTGGCTGAGCAAAAAATAGCCCCGCACATTGAGATTCATCACCTTGTCCCAGGCTTCCAAGGGGTGGTCCTCGGCAGGTGCGCCCCAACTGGCACCGGCGTTGTTGACCAAAATGTCCACATGGCCCATTTGCTTCAAGGCCTCGGCGCCCAAGCGGTGGATGTCGTCTTCCTTGGCGCAATCGGCCGCCAGGGCGGTGGCGTTCAAACCGGCGGCTTTGAGCTCGGCCACGGCCTCGTCCAAATCGGCTTGTTTGCGCGATGTCAACATCAAACGCGCGCCCGCCTCGCCCAAAGCATGGGCCAATTGCAAGCCCAAGCCCCGTGAGCCCCCGGTGACCAAGGCGGTTTTGCCATGCAAATCAAAAAGTTGGGTGACCGTGCGTGTCATGTGGGGTTCTCCGAAAAAATGTCATGCTGGCATGCCCAGCGGTGTGCCATTGTGCCGTGGCCTAAAACGCCGATTCGGGCATGTCGGCACAGGTGGTGTCGCGTTGGCGCACCACTTCAAGCCATGCGCCGATTTTGGGCAATTCATAGTGAAAGAAAAACTGGCAAGCGCTGCGTCGCCCCAGGTTGGCCTCGCCCACGCCTTGCGATGCCAAAGCCACTTGCAGCCAAGTCCACGCCAGCACGGTGTGGCCAAAGGCTTGCATATAGGGCACGGCATTGGCCAGCGCCACTGCAGGTTCGCCGCTTGCCCACGCGGCTTGGGTGGCTTGCACCACTTGGACCCAGGCTTGTTGCAGGGCTGTGGCATGGGTTTGCAGGTGGTTCGCTTCGCTTTGCTCGCGATGATTGCCATCAAGGGCTTGGTCGATGGTGGCTTGGATGTGCTGCCCCAGCAGCTTCAAACCACGGCCGTCTTCGAGCAGCACTTTGCGCCCCAGCAAGTCCATGGCTTGGATGCCGTGGGTGCCTTCGTGGATCATGTTCAGGCGCTGGTCGCGCCAATATTGCTCGACGGGAAAGTCCCGCGTATAGCCATAGCCCCCGTGTATTTGGATGGCCAAGCTGTTGCCCTCCAAACACCATTCGCTGGGCCAGCTTTTCACAATCGGCGTCAGCACTTCCAATAACCATTGCGCATCGCTGCGTTGCGCGTCGTCGCCGGTGTGCAACTCGTCCACCCAACGGGCGCAGTACAGGCCCAGCGCCAAGGCGCCCTCGCCATAGGCTTTTTGCGCCAGCAACATGCGTTTGATGTCGGCGTGTGCGATCAGCCGCACGGGTGGTTGGGACGGGTCTTTGCCCGCGGGCCCGACAGGGCGGCCTTGGGTGCGGGTTTGGGCATAGTCCAACGATGCGTAATAACCCGCCAGCCCCAACATGGTGGCGGCCAGACCCACACCGATGCGGGCTTCGTTCATCATGTGGAACATGCATTGCAAGCCCTTGCCTGCTTCGCCCACCAAATAGCCAATGGCACCGGCCGAGCCCCGCACCGGGTATTTGCCTTCGCCAAAATTCAGCAAGGTGTTGACCGTGCCGCGCCAGCCCAGTTTGTGGTTCAAACCCGCTAGCGCCACATCGTTGCGTTCACCGGTCAACTGCCCTTGGGAGTCCACCAATTTTTTGGGCACGATGAAGAGTGAGATGCCTTTGGTGCCCGCGATGGTTTTGCCGTCCGAGCCCGGAATTTTGGCCAACACCAAGTGAACGATGTTCTCGGTCAACTCGTGGTCGCCGGTGGAGATCCACATCTTGTTGCCCTTGAGGCGGTAGCGTGGACCCAGAGGGTCAGAGGCGTGGTCGTCGCCGTCGGGCGTGGCGCGGGTGGCGACGTCTGACAAAGAGGAGCCCGCTTGCGGTTCGCTCAGGCACATGGTGCCAGCAAAACGGCCGTTGAATTCGTTCAGCGCAAACACCTGTTTTTGCAGCTCGCTGCCGTGTTTCATCAGCAAATTGGCATTGCCCACCGTCAACATGGTGACCCCGATGCTGACCGAGGCGCAAGCGAAAAACGCATTGGCTGCTGCTTCCACGGTGTAGGGGAGTTGCATGCCCCCAATCTCATGGTCTTGCGCCGCGCTCAACATGCCGCTTTGCACATAGGCGTTGAGCGCATCTTGGGTGCAGGCGGGCAAGATGACCTTTTCGCCGTCAAACGCAGGCTCTTGCACATCCACCGTGCGGTTGTGTGGTGCGTATTTCTCGCGGGCGATGCGCTCGCAGGTGTCCAAGACCGCGTCAAAGGTTTCGCGTGAATGGTCGGCAAAGCGATGGCGTTGCGTCAAGCCTGGTGTGGCCAGCCAGTCGTACAGGAAAAAATCAATGGTGTCTCTGAGGGCCATGGCTTGACTTTAAAAGACCCAACCCGCCGCGAAGGACTGGTTGGGTTGGTGCTGTCCAGTGTGGGTCTTACAGCACTTCAAAGATGCCTGCTGCGCCCATGCCGCCGCCAATGCACATCGTCACGCACACCCGCTTGGCGCCACGGCGTTTGCCTTCGATCAAAGCGTGGCCGGTCAGGCGTTGACCGCTGACACCATAGGGGTGACCCACGGCAATCGCGCCGCCGTTCACGTTCAGCAACTCAGGGGGAATGCCCAGCTTGTCACGGCAGTACAGCACTTGCACGGCAAAGGCTTCGTT
>CANFPJ010000123.1 GCA_947448885.1 Comamonadaceae bacterium | reverse complement strand
GAATTGGGCATTTGGCGCAGTTGGACTTGGCAAGATTGCGCCAACTCGGTGCAAGACCTGGGCCATGGCTTGATGAGCCTGGGCGTGCAAGCCCACGACCGCTGCGCCATTTTGGCCAACACTTCGCGCGAATGGGTGCTCAGCGACTTGGCCATTTTGTGCTGTGGCGCCGTCTCCAACGGCATTTACCCCACCGACGCCGCAGCCCAAGTGCAATACCTGTGCCAAGACTCGGACAGCGTGGTGCTGTTTGTGGAAAACGACGAGCAACTCGACAAGGCCTTGTCGGTGCGCGATCAGTTGCCGCGTTTGCGCCACATCGTGGTGTTTGACATGACTGGCTTGCAGCAGCTCCATGACCCCATGGTCATGGGCTGGGAAGCGCTGGCCGAGCGGGGTCGTGCGTGGGCCCAAGGCCAGCCGGACGCTTTGCGCGCTCGCAGCGATGCTTGCCAAACCCAGGACCTGGCGATTTTGGTTTACACCTCGGGCACCACCGGCAAGCCCAAGGGGGCCATGCACAGCCATGCCGGGTTGGTGTATGCGGTTCGCGGTTTCAACACCGTGGCGCGCCAAGATGCGCGCGACGATCGCATGTGCTTTTTGCCGTTGTGTCACATTGTGGAGCGCGTTGGCGGTGAGTACCACGCGCTGTACACCGGGGCGGTGCTCAATTTTGTGGAGAACCCCGAAACCATTCCCGAGAATGTGCGTGAAATCGCACCCACGGTGTTTGTGGCCGTGCCCCGGGTGTGGGAGAAGTTTTACTCCAGCGTGATGATCGCCCTGAAAGAGTCCAGCCCACTGCAACAAATGACGTATGCCTGGGGGATTGGGGTGGGCCAGCGCATCGCCGAGCGGGTGCTGGCCCAACAAACGGTTTCCTGGGTTTTGAAATGTCAATTCACCCTGGCCCGCTGGTTGGTGCTCAACAATGTGCGCAAGCTCATTGGCATTCACCGCGCCCGCATGCTGATCTCGGGTGCGGCCCCCATTTCGCCCAGCTTGATCAAATGGTATTTATCACTCGGCGTGCCCATGTTGGAAGCATGGGGCATGACCGAAACCTGTGGCGCAGCGACGTCCATGACCGCTGCCCGCATCAAGCCCGGCTCCATTGGGCCAGCAGCTGCCTTCAACGAGGTTCGGTTGGACCCCACCACCCATGAGTTGTTGGTGCGCGGTCCCAATGTGTTCATGGGCTATTTGAATTTGCCCGACAAAACCGCTGAAGCCCTGGATGCCGATGGCTGGCTGCACACCGGCGATGTGGGCGAGGTCGACGCCGATGGCTACTTTCGCATCACCGACCGGATGAAAGACATCATCATCACCGCTGGCGGCAAAAACATCACCCCCAGCGAATTTGAAAATGAGTTGAAGTTTTCACCCTACATCACCGATGCGGTGCTGATCGGTGACCAGCGGCCTTACCTGACCGCCATCATCATGATCGACCAAGACAATGTCGAGAAATTCGCCCAAGACCATGATGTCCCTTTCAGCAACTACGCCAGCCTGACCCAAAGCCAGCCCGTGCTGGACTTGATCCAATCGGTGGTGGACCAAGCGAATGGCCAGTTTGCCCGGGTCGAACAAGTCAAGAAGTTTTGGTTGCTCGACACCCAACTCTCCGCCGAAGATGAAGAGCTCACCCCCACCATGAAACTCAAGCGCCAGTTGGTACAAAAGAAATACGCCCCCCAAATTGACGCCATGTACCGCCCCGGATGAACCCGGCGCCTACGGGCATACCATGGCTTGACAGGCCGACACAGCACAGCAGAATCTACCCACTTGATAACCTTGGAGACCCGCATGAAATCACTCCCCCATATCCGCATCGGACTGGCCTTGCTGGCTGGCTTGAGCGCCCCCCTGAGTTGGGCGCAATCGCAAGGCGTGAGCAAAACCGAAATCAACCTGGGCTCGATCCAAGACCTCTCTGGCCCCTTGGCGGGTTTTGGCAAACAAGTGCGCTTGGGCATGTTGCTGGCCGTGGACGAACTCAATGAGCAAGGCGGCATCAATGGCCGCAAGCTCACCATCAAAGTGGAAGACTCCGGTTACGACCCCAAGAAAGCCTTTTTGGCCGCCCAAAAACTGGTCAACCAAGACAAAATTTTTGCCATGGTGGCCCACATCGGCACCGCGCAAAACCTGGCCGCCATGCCGGTGCAGTTTGAAAAGAATGTGGTGAACTTTTTTCCTGTCACCGCTGCACGCGAAATGTTTGAGCCCTTTCACCGCTTGAAGTATGCATTTGCCGCCACCTATTACGACCAAGTGCGGGTGTCCACGGCCATGTTGGTCAAGGAAAAAAGCGTGAAGAAAATTTGCACCTTGTACCAAGATGACGAATTCGGCTTGGAGGTATTGCGCGGTGCCGAGGCGGGTCTCAAATCCATCAACATGGAGTTGGCCGAGCGCACCACCTACAAACGCGGTGCCACCGACTTTTCCTCCCAAATTGCCAAACTCAAGTCATCGGGCTGCGAGATGGTGGTGCTGGGCACCATCATCCGCGAAACCATTGGCGCCATTGGCGAGTCGCGCAAAACCGGGTTCAACCCGATTTTCTTGGGTTCGTCAGCGGCCTATACCGACTTGATCCACAAGTTGGGTGGGAAAGCCATGGACGGTTTGTATGCCGCCATGACGGCACAACACCCCTACTTGGACGAGGCCTCGCAGCCGATTCGTTTTTGGGCCAACAAATACAAAACCAAGTTCAACGAAGACCCCACCGTTTTCTCGGTCTACGGCTACAGCGCCATCAACAACTTCGCCACTGCGGCGCGCAAAGCCGGCACCAACCTCAGCACGGACAGCTTCATCAAGGCCATGGACACCATGACCTATCCCAAAGACATGTTTGGCGGTCCTGAGCTGACCTTTGGGCCTGAAAAGCGCCTGGGCAACTATTCGTCCCGCTTGTCACAAATCCAAGACGGCAAATGGAAGGTCACGACCGACTACTTCAAGTAAGTCGTTCTCGCCCCACTTCTCAAACCCCGCTGCACCACAGCGGGGTTTTTTCATGTGCGGTCAGGACACAATGAATGCGGCGGCACCCGTGGCGATGAGTTCCTCACCGGGGCCCCAAAAAGACATTTGCAAATTGGCTACGCGAGAGCCCAAGCGCAACACCTGGGCGCGCACTTCAAAGCGCGCCCCAATGGCCTGGCGCAAATAATCCACACGCATGTCAATCGTGCCCAAGCGGTCAAAGCGGTGCAAACGCTTGGCAACGGATTCATCCATGTGCTGGGCGCCCAAAGCGGCCATCACCGCCAAACCCGCCACGCCGTCCATGCACGAAGCGATCACCCCGCCGTGCAGACGTTGATGACCGTAGTGGCCAATCAAGTCGGGGTGCATGGCCATGTGGCAACTCACCTCGGTGGGCGTGACCCGGTCAACGCGCAAACCCAGCACCCGGTTGAAGCAAATTTTTTCTTCAAAGATTAGCCTCAATCCCTCTATGAACTCGGGCTCATACACCACGGCCGATGACGCTGACCTTTTCATCCGCGCGCTGGGTTTTGAGCGACCCACCTCTCCTGCGGTGTGGCTTGCATCAGCCATTCACTCACAGCTTGGAAAAGTCAGGTTTGCGTTTTTGCAAGAACGCGCCAAAGGCCTCTTTGGCCGCTGGCTCGGTGAGCATGCGCCTGAAAATCTCGCCCTCTTCTTGCATGCGCTCGAGCACGGCCGGCGTTTGTGCGCCTTTGAGCAAGCGCTTGGTCTCGATCAAACTGCTCAAGGGCTTGGCGGCCAGTTTGCGCGCCTGTTGTTGGGCATAGGCGTTGGCTTCTGTGGGTGGCAATACCCGGTTGACCAAACCCACTTCCAAGGCAGCCTCGGCCATGAAAGGCTCGCCCAGCAGCAAGGCCTCGGCCGCCCGCTGGTGCCCCATCAGGCGCGGCACCAACAAGCTCGAGGCCGCCTCAGGGCACAGCCCCAAGTTCACAAACGGCATGGAAAAAGCCGCGTTGTCACCCGCATAGACCAAGTCGCAATGCAGCAGCATGGTGGTGCCCACACCCACGGCGGGGCCACACACGGCGGCCAGCAAGGGCTTGGGAAAGGTGGCGATGCCTTGCAAAAAGTGAAACACGGGCGCGTCGGTGCCCGTGGGGGGCTGGTTCAAAAAATCCGCCACATCGTTGCCCGCGCTGAACACCGTTTCATGGCCTTGAATGACCAACACCCGTTGGCTGTTGTCTTGGGCCGCTTGGGCAATGCCCTGGGCCAAGGCCGCATACATGGCCGTGGTGAGGGAGTTTTTTTTCTCCACCCGGTTGATGGTCAACGTGGTGACGCCTGAGTCCACATGGGTCAATATTTCATTCATGCTCCATCCTTTTTGCTGTCAGTCGTGTCGGCATCGGGGGCACGCAGCCAAATTTGGGTGCGGTAAAACGGGCCAATGTACCCACGAACTTGCATTTTCTTTCCGCCCTCGATGGGTGTGAAACGCACGTTGTATTCCTTGCCTTCGTTGGGGTCGAGGATTTTGCCGCCGCTCCAAACGTTTTCCCCGGCTTCTTTCTTGACCCCGCGAATGATTTCCATCCCAATGATGGTTTGGTTCTTGCGGTCGTCTTTGCAATCTTCGCAGGTTCTTTTGGCCTTGGGGTCTGGCTTGAGCGCTCGCCCCACGCGACCGGTGATCACGCCATTGGCCTCGGTGATGATGACTTCCCCTTTGGGCTCGTTGCTGCGGTCATCGATGGTGTGCCACACGCCCACCGGGGTAATTTGGGCCCATGCCGGTGTCATGCACAGCCAGGCTGCAACTGCCAGGCCAAGGGCTGGCTTTGTCTGGAAGGCCATGATCACTTTCCCTTTCAACCGCTTCAAGCCAAAGCCGCCTCGGTGTCCATCAGCACATCTACCCCATTGCGCGCGGTTTGCATGAGGCTGGCGGTCTCTGGCAACAATTTGGCAAAGTAAAAACGCGCCGTTTGCAGTTTGGCTTGGTAGAAGGGGTCGCGATTGCCAGCCGCCAGTTGGCGCTGGGCCACTTGCGCCATGCGGGCCCAAAAGTAGGCGAACACCAGATGCCCCGCCACACGCATGTAGTCCACGGCTGCGCCACCGACCTCGTCGGCATTGCCCAGCGCCTTCATGCCAATTTCTTGGGTGAAGGCCGTCATTTGCTGACCCAGCTTGGCCAAGGGCTGAACAAAAGCGGCCATGTCTTCGTTGCCGGCTTCTTCGGCGACCAAGACGGTGATGCGTTGGCCCCATTTTTTCAGCGTGGCCCCTTGGTTGCCCAGCACCTTGCGGCCCAGCAAATCCAAGCTTTGGATGGTGTTGGTGCCTTCGTAAATCATGTTGATGCGGGCATCGCGCACGTATTGCTCCATGCCCCATTCACGGATAAAGCCATGGCCACCCAAAACCTGCAAACAAGCCGAGGTGGCGGTCCATCCGTTGTCGGTCAAAAAGGCTTTCACGATCGGGGTCAGCATGGCCACCTCTTCGGACGCATCGGCACGCACTTGTTCGTCGGGGTGGTTGAGTTGTTGGTCGATCAGCAAAGCACAATGCAGGCTCAGAGCCCGACCGCCCTCGGCATAGGCCTTGGCGGTGAGCAGCATCTTGCGCACATCGGGGTGGACCAAAATGCTGTCGGCGGGTTTTTCAGGGGTTTTCACGCCCGACAAACTGCGTGATTGGATGCGCTCTTTGGCATAGGCCAATGCGTTTTGATAGGCCACTTCGGTCAGACCCAGGGACTGCATGCCGACACCGATGCGCGCTGCGTTCATCATCACAAACATCGCGGCCAGTCCTTTGTGGGGCTGACCGACCAAATGACCCACCGCCCCATCCAAGGTCATTTGACAGGTGGCGCTGCCGTTGATGCCCATCTTGTGTTCCAAACCGCTGCAATAAATACCGTTGGGTGCGCCGAGTTGGCCTTGCCCATCGAGCACATGCTTGGACACCACAAACAAGCTGATGCCTTTGCTGCCCACGGGTGCATCGGGCAAACGCGCCAGAACCAAGTGAACGATGTTGCTCACGAAATCGTGGTCGCCTGAGCTGATGAATATTTTGTTGCCGGTGAGTTTGTAAGAGCCATCGGCTTGGGGTTCGGCCTTGGTGCGCAGCAAGCCCAAGTCGGTGCCGCAATGGGCCTCGGTCAAACACATGGTGGCCGTCCACTCGCCGCTGGTGAGTTTGGGCAAAAACAATGCTTGCTGCTCGGGCGTGCCGTGGGCGTGCAGGCATTCATAAGCGCCGTGGGTCAAGCCCGGGTACATGGTCCAAGCCTGGTTGGCGCTGTTGAGCATTTCATAAAAACACTGGTTGACCACAATCGGCAGCCCTTGGCCGCCGTACTGCGGGTCGCAACTCAATGCGGGCCAACCACCCGCCACAAACTGGGCGAATGCTTGTTTGAATCCGTCCGGGGTTTTCACCGCGTGGGTGTCTCGGTCCCAATGGCAGCCTTGTTGATCGCCCGTGGCATTGAGTGGGAACAGCACTTCGGCCGCAAATTTACCGCCCTCTTCCAACACCGCAGAAATGGTGTCGGCATCGGTTTCAGCGTGGGCGGGCAATGCTTTTAATGCCTGGGGCACTTGGAGCAACTCGTTCAAAACAAACTGCATGTCGCGCAAGGGGGGGGTGTAAGTGGGCATGGTGTCCTCAGTGGCGTGAATCGGTCAGAGATCTCTTGGCTGTGAAATTGGGGCTGTGATGGCTATGAACCTGCATCGCCAGGGGCCAAAGGTGCATGGGTGGCGCCATAGCGGCGAAGGATGTGCTCAAAACTGCGTTGGGCCAAGCTCAGTGCGGTTTTGCTTTTGAGAAAACGGGCTTCATAGTGGCAGGCCAAAATCAGGCCGTGGATTTCAAACGCCATTTGGGCGGCATCGGTTTGCCCATCCAAATCGCCTTGCTCGACCGACATGCGCACAGCGCGGTGCAAAGCATCCATCCAGGTTTGCACCGAGCTGGCCAAGGCATCGCGCACGGGCCCTGGCCGGTCATCAAACTCTGCCGCCCCACTGATGTACAAGCAACCTGAATCGATCTCTGCACTGGTGCGCTGCATCCAATTGTCAAACAATGCCCGCAGGCGCGGCAAGCCCCGGGCCAGCAACAAAACCGGGTAGAAAACCTCTTGCTCAAAGCGGTGGTGGTATTCGCGGATGACCGATATTTGCAACTCTTCGCGTGAGCCGAAATGGGCAAAAACGCCGGATTTGCTCATGCCGGCCATCTCGGCCACCGCGCCAATGGTCAAACCCTCCAGCCCCATTTGGGTGGCCAAACTCAGCGCGACATCGATGATGGCGGTTTTGGTTTGCTGGCCCTTTTGCATGGCACGGCCTTCCCGGGACGTGCCCGGGGGAGCGTTGTGGGAGAGGTTCAAGGCATTGCGCATAAAAAAGAACGATCGTGCTATTTTGCGTCAAAAAATGGGGATTTGGCCGATGCCCATCGAAATCATTGGGTTTTTGGGTCTATTTAACGGCTGGTCGGGGCTTAAACTGAATCCATGATTTCAACCCGCATCGTGGCCATTCGACATGGGGAAACCGCTTGGAACGCCAGCACCCGCATCCAAGGCCACACCGACATTCCCCTCAATGACCACGGCCATCGCCAAGCCCAGTTGCTGGCGCAAGCCTTGGCCCAATCCGACCCGATAGACGCCATCTACAGCAGCGACCTGCAGCGGGCACTGGCCACGGCACAAGCCGTGGCCTTGCAAACGGGCGCGCCATTGACCACCCATGTGGGTCTCAGAGAGCGCGCTTTTGGGGCATTGGAAGGCCAAAGCTTCGCCGAGATTGAACAAGCCTTGCCTGAGCTCGCCCAACTGTGGCGCACCCGGGTGCCCGATTGGACGCCGCCTGGCGGGGGTGAATCTTTGTTGACCATGCAACAACGGGTGATGACCACCCTGGGTGCTTTGGCCCAACAGCACCCAGGTCAACAGATCGCCGTGGTGGCCCATGGGGGCGTGCTGGATTTGCTCTACCGCGCCGCCACCCAACAAAGCTTGCAAGCGCCGCGCAGTTGGCATTTGGGCAATGCCACGATCAACCGTTTGCTGTGGACGCCTCAGAGCCTGACGTTGGTGGGCTGGGGCGACGACGCCCATTTGCAAGGGCTGGTGCGCGACGAACTTTGATCAACTGAGCGCTCACTCGCCAAACAAACCGCTTTCCCGCTGGGGTGCAGCCACCCCCAAATGCCGATACGCGGCCAAGGTGGCGATGCGACCCCGCGGCGTGCGCTGCAAAAAACCCTGCTGAATCAAAAAAGGCTCGATCACATCTTCGATGGTGTCGCGCTCTTCGCCGATGCTGGCAGCGATGTTGTCCAAACCCACAGGGCCGCCGTCAAAGCGGTGAATCACGGCTTCCAACAATTTGCGGTCCATCAGGTCAAAGCCTTGCGGATCTACATCGAGCATGGCCAACGCCGCTTGCGCCACCGCTTGGGTGATGCGCCCATCGGCCTTGACCTCGGCGTAGTCACGCACCCGCCGCAGCAAGCGATTGGCGATGCGCGGCGTGCCGCGTGAGCGACGGGCAATCTCGAAGCCGCCTTGCTCGTCGAGCTGCGCTTTGAGCAGGCCGCCACTGCGCATCACAATGCGTTGCAACTCCTCGGCGCTGTAAAACTCCAAACGCGCCACGATGCCAAAGCGGTCGCGCAGCGGGT
>CANFPJ010000122.1 GCA_947448885.1 Comamonadaceae bacterium | reverse complement strand
TCCACGCTGTGCACCCAATCGAAATGCTCGGCGACCAAACGGGTTTTGTTGCTTTGCAAGGGACCGATGCAATGCCACACCAAACCAGCCACGCTGTTGAGTGCGACGATTTTGTCCACGCCCTCTTGCACATAGTTTTCGCCAAAGTCGCGCTGGCCCAAGGCGGCCACAGCAGCGACGGCATCGGCGGGGAAGGGTTTGGACACGGCCAAGAGTTGCACGCTGCCGGGGCTGCGGCCACTGGCCTGGCAGGCCGCACCGATGCGGTCATGCACGCGTTGCCATGAAGAGGAGAGGCTGTTCATAATGGAACTATAACGATCAGGGAGGGGACGCATGACCATCGACACATGGATTGGCCAAGCCATGGCGCAACGCGCTTCGGACATTCACTTGCGATCAGGTGCCCCGCCGATGATGCGTGTGGATGGCGACTTGCACACCCTGAGCCCGCAATGTTTGGACGGTGCAGACTTGTGGGCTTGGCTGCAAGCTTTGCCGCCTGCGAGCAGGCCACCATCTTGGCAAGCGCCGCTGGACTTTGACACGGCACTGGTACTGCCCCAGGCGGGGCGTTTTCGGTGCAATTTGATGTGGCACCACCACGGCTGGGGGGTGGTGCTCAGGCCCATCACCGTTGAAGTGCCCACCCTGGACCGTTTGCAGTGCCCCAAAGCATTGGCCACCTGGGCGAGCCAAACCCATGGCCTGGTCCTGGTGACCGGCCCCACCGGGTCGGGCAAATCAAGCACTTTGGCGGCCATGGTGCAACACATTCACCAGCACCAAGCGCGGCACGTCATCACGCTGGAAGACCCGATTGAGTTTGTCCATGGACCTGGCCAGGGTTTGGTGACGCAGCGCGAGGTGGGGCGCGACACCGCCAGCTTTGCGTTGGGCTTGCGGGCCGCTTTGCGTGAAGATCCCGATGTGATTTTGGTGGGGGAGTTGCGCGACACCGAAAGCATCCGCTTGACCTTGACGGCGGCCGAGACCGGACACCTGGTGCTGGCGACCTTGCACACCAACAGTGCAGCCAGCAGCATCACCCGCTTGGTGGATGTGTTTGAACCCGCAGAAAAAGCTTGGGTCCAAAGCCAACTCAGCACCAGCTTGCTGGGCATTGCATCCCAGGTGTTGTTGCCTCGCGCGCAAGAAACCGGGCGGGTCGCCGCTTTTGAGGTGCTGCATGCCACCCCCGCCATTGGTCAAATGATTCGCGATCAAAAAATCAATCAAATTGCACACGCCTTGCAAACCGGCGCCCGCTGGGGCATGCACAGCATGGCGCAAGATGTCCAACGCTTGTTGGCGGCCGGCTTGATCCATGCAGAGCAGGCGAAATCTCACCTGGGTCCTCTGAGCACTGCGAGCTGAACACCGGGCCGAGCGCATTCCTGCGGGGCACTATCATTCGGGTTTTATTTCAACCCAGACACCCCCATGAGCAGCCTGAACCCCAAAACCTACGACACCATCCCCCCCATGTCTGTGGCCTTCATTGGCTTGGGCGTGATGGGTTTCCCCATGGCCGGCCACTTGGCACTGGCTGGTCACCGCGTGACGGTATACAACCGCAACGCGGCCAAGTCGCAAGCGTTTTGCCAAGAGTTTGCCGCCCAAAACCCCCAACATGCCCCCACCCCACGCGCGGCAGCGCAAGGGGCCGATCTGGTGTTTTGCTGTGTTGGCAATGACGACGATTTGCGCTCGGTGATTTTGGGTCCAGACGGCGCTTTGGTCGGCATGAAGGCCGGCACGGTGCTGATCGATCACACCACCGCATCGGCCATGGTGGCACGCGAGTTGTGTGAGTTGGCACTGAAACAAGGCGTGGCTTTTGTCGATGCGCCGGTCTCGGGTGGCCAAGGGGGTGCGCAAAACGGATTGCTCACCGTGATGTGCGGCGGTGATGAAGCGGCATTCGAACGGGCCAAACCCGTGGCCATGGCGTTTTCACGCGCCTTCACTTGGATGGGCGCCAGCGGTGCGGGCCAATTGACCAAAATGGTGAACCAAATTTGCATTGCAGGTTTGGTGCAAGGCCTGTCGGAGGGCATCGCCTTTGGTCAGCGTGCGGGATTGGACGTGAACCTGGTGCTGGACGTGATTGGCAAAGGCGCCGCCCAGAGTTGGCAAATGGACAACCGTGGCAAAACCATGGTGGCAGACAAATTTGACTTTGGCTTTGCCGTGGATTGGATGCGCAAAGACTTGGGCCTGGTGATGGACGAAGCCAAGCGCAATGGCGCACGGGTTCCTGTGACCGCTTTGGTCGACCAGTTTTATGGCGATGTGCAGGGGCTGGGTGGTTCGCGCTGGGACACGTCCAGCTTGATCAAGCGTTTGAAGTGATCACACCTGGGGCCTGAGCGGGCCCTTGGTGTGGATTCCGTCTTGCCCCCAGGGGACGATCAACCCCAAAGGAGCCAGATTCAGGGCTTGCTGGCCGGTGCAGCCGAGGCGGGTTCGCTGACGGGTTGAGGCTGCAATGTTTTGAGCTCTTCTTCGGAGATGATTTCAAACACCCGGATGATTTTTTGCACACCACTGACACCGCGCGCAATTTCAACTGCACGGGTGGCTTCACGTTGGGTCACACGACCCATCAAGTAGACCGTGCCACGCTCGGTCACCACCTTGAATGCGCTGGCAAAAACGTCTCGGCTATCGACCATGGAGGCTTTGACCTTGCCCGAGACCAAGGCATCGTTGGTGCGGTCTGACAGGCTGGAGTTGGGTGCCACCGCCAACTCGTTGACCACGCTGCGCACGTTCTCCACCCGGTTGAGGATTTGTTCAGCCAATTGCTTTTCTTGGGCTTTGGAGACTTCGCCCGTGAGCAGGACTTGGCGGTTGTAGCTGGTCACGTTGATGTGAACGCCGGAACCAATTTGTTCACGGATGCGCGTGCTGGCACGCAGCTCAATGCCTTGGTCTTCCAATTGCGAGCCAGCGGTGCGACGGTCTGAAGCCACCATGGTGCCGCCCACAAAGCCGCCCACCATCAATGGGGCGACACAGCCGCTCAATATCAATACCAACACGGACAAACCGATCAAACGGGAGAGTGGGAGACGAAGAGATGGGGTCATGGGGTTTCCTGGTCACCGAGAAGTTGAGAATCTACGCCATCGCACATGCAGTGAATGGCCAACAAGTGCACCTCTTGGATGCGCGCTGTGCGCTCGTGTGGCACGCAAATGTGCACATCGGTTTCGCGCAGCATGGTGCCCATCTTGCCGCCGCTTTTGCCGGTCAAGGCAATCACCGTCATTTCGCGCTCATGCGCTGACTCGATGGCGGCAATCACATTCGCCGAATTGCCGCTGGTGGAAATGGCCAGCAACACATCACCCGACTGGCCCAGCGCCCGCACTTGCTTGGCAAAAATTTGGTTGAAGTGGTAGTCATTGGCAATGGCCGTCAAGATCGAGCTGTCGGTCACCAAGGAAATAGCCGCCAACTCAGGCCGCTCGCGTTCAAAGCGACCCACAAACTCAGCTGCAAAGTGTTGCGCGTCCCCAGCCGAGCCGCCATTGCCACAGGCCAGCACTTTGCCGCCGTTGGTGACACTTGCCAAAATGGCCTGCACGGCGGCGGCAATGGGTTTGCTCAAAATTTGGGCCGCCTGGTACTTGAGGTCGGCACTGTCGATGAAATGCTGTTCGATGCGTTGCTCTAACATGGGGCGATCATAACTTCTGGTGGCTTCTGTGTCGTTACATCGCATCAAATGCGGCTTGAATCCACGCCAAGCCCTCCGGCTCGACCACGATCACGTCAAAACGGCACGGCGGCTCAACCGCCCAACGCGACAAATAATGGCGCGCGGCCCACACAATGCGCCGCCGCTTGGCCCAGCCAATGCTGGCAGCTGCGCCGCCATGGTCGCTGCGGCTGCGCTGGCGCACTTCGACAAACACCAGGGTTCCATCCCGGTCGCGCATGATCAGGTCAATTTCACCGCCACCGCGCCCCGGGGTTCGATAATTGCGCGTCATCAAACGCAAGCCTTGGGCTTGCAAGTGCGCCAATGCCCGCGCTTCCGCGGCATCACCTTGTTGTTTGGTGCTGACCCGCTTTTGATCGAGATCGCCCATCGAGTGCCTCCCCCATGAGTGCTTCCTTTGAACCTGCACTGGCCGCTGCGCATGCGGCCGCTGCCATGCAAGACCACCCGCAAGCCACTTTGTACATGGTGGGCACCCCCATTGGCAACTTGGCAGATATCAGTTTGCGCGCTTTGCACGTTTTGACATTGGCCGACACGATTGCCTGTGAGGACACGCGCCACAGCCAAAGCTTGTTGCGCGCCTACGGCATCGACAAAGCAGCCCATCAGTGGCTGGCAGTCCACCAGCACAACGAGGCCCAAGCCAGCGATCAAGTGCTGTCGTTGTTGCGCCAGGGCCAGCGGGTGGCTTATGTGAGCGACGCCGGCACCCCCGGCATCAGCGACCCAGGCGCCCGCTTGGCCCAAGCCATTGCGGCCCAAGGCCTGCGGGTGATGCCCATTCCCGGGGCCAGCAGCATCACCGCCTTGCTCAGCGCCTGCGGCAGCACCAAGGCGCAAGACGCCGGATTCGTTTTTTGGGGGTTTTTACCTTCCAAGGGGTCTGAAAGGGCCAGTGCTTTACAAGCTTTGGCCGATGAGCCACGCGCCCAAGTGCTGCTGGAGTCTCCCCACCGCATCAGCGCATTGGCCAGTGATTTGTCCGTCTTGGGCGAGCGGCCCATCACGGTGGGGCGTGAGCTGACCAAACAGTTTGAAGAAGTGGCCACCCTGGCGGCCCAACAGTTGCCCGCTTGGTTGGCACAGAGCCCACAGCGCTTGCGCGGCGAGTTCACCCTGGTGGTGCACCATGCGCCTCAACAAACCGATCAAATGGCCCAGGCACGCCGTGTCCTGGGATTGCTGTTGGCCCATTTGCCGGTGAAAACCGCTGTGCGCTTGACCGCAGACATCACCGGACAGGCCCGCAACCTGCTGTATCCCCTGGCCTTGGAAATGCAGCAAACCGACCCCAAAGCGCATGAGGTTTGAGCCCGCTGCCTCAAGGGCAGACTTGTTTTAAGAGAAGGGCGAATGGTGCGGCTGGCGGGGATCGAACCCACGACCCTTGGCTTCGGAGGCCAATACTCTATCCACTGAGCTACAGCCGCATTGAGTGAGCTGCCATTGTAGGTGCGCTCGGCCAACATCGACCGCGCTGAGCCACCGACGCATTCGCCGTTCACTTCCATAGCAAGGGCGCTGTCAGCCGGCGTCGAGGGCAAATGTATAATTCTGGATTGATTTCAGCGCCTCAGCACAGGACACGCCCCATGAGCGATATGCACGAAGAAGACCACACCGGCCCGATTAAAACACCCGTTCAATTGCTGGTGACGGTGGCCATCTCATTCATTGCGCCCGTGTTCATCATCATTGGCCTGGTCTACTACGTCAGCACCCAGAACAAGCCAGCAGCGGGCGCCAACAACACGCCAGAGGCCGTGGCCGCTCGGTTGCAAAAGGTGGGCAGCGTTGAGGTTCGCGACGCCAACCGTGAGTTGAAGTCTGGCGAAGAGGTTTACAAAGCCCAATGCACCGCCTGCCATGCAGTGGGCGCAGCGGGTGCACCCAAGTTTTCTGACGCTGGTGCCTGGGGCGCCCGCATCAAAACCGGCTATGAGAGTTTGCTCAACTCAGCCCTCAAAGGCAAGGGTGCCATGGGCGCTCAAGGCGGTGGCGATTTTGAAGATTTGGAAATTGGGCGTGCGGTGGTGTACATGGCCAATGCCGCTGGCGCCAAATTTGCCGATCCCAAAAAGGCAGACCCGGCCAAATAAGCCGTTGTCGACCTGTTTTGCAAAGGGCCCATGGGGGCCCTTTTTACGTTCAGTGGGAGAGGTGGAATTGTCACCATCCCGAGTAGTCCACGGTCCCCGGGTGCATCGCCGCTATGAAACCTTGTGCTTCAGAGCCCAGTTTTGCGGGCTGGTGACATAGCCAAACTGCTCAGGCAAGGCTGCACTTTGGCATTCCCTTGCGCTCCACAAGCCTTGTTCCAGGGCTTGGGCAGCCCAAGGCACATCTTGGCTTTGCAGCAAGCCGAAGCCCACATCGCAGGCCAAGTAGACCTTGCCCAGCTCATCCACCCAACACGCCCGCACCTGTGCGGAAACGCCAGTATGGGTGCGAACCGTTCCATCGGGGTCAACGCGCCAAACCCAGGGCGTGACTTCCAATTCAACAAACACTTGCTGCGGGCCATTTTGAAAATACCAACAGCCATGGGCGTCGACCAAGTAGTTGCGGCCAATGAACGCCATCAACTTATCGTGCTTCAGTTGTGAGCCCTTGCTCACGCTGAATGGCCCGCCAGCCTGTGCCCTCTCGTCACGCATATACCAATGTCCGCGCGCGTCCAAGCCCAGCCAGCCATGGCAAGCGGGCACGTTCGGCCATTTGGCCATGGCTTGTTTGACCATGTCGTCCATCAGGGGTTCAACCTCCACCATTGCATCAAGCATTCTGGCAAAGCCTGCAAGTCCCCTGGTGGTGGCCCTTGCAAAAAGCCCACATGGCCACCGGTTTCCGTTTGACACAGCACCACGGAGGAACCCACTTGGTCGGCCTGAGGCCAGCTGTCAACGGGCACAAATGGGTCATTGCGGGCATGGATGATCAAGCTGGGGCAAGTGATGGCCCGCAGCCCAGGCTTGGCTGAAGCACGGGCCCAGTAGTCATCGGTATTGGCAAAGCCATGCAATGGCGCGGTGAAGACATTGTCAAAGTCGTACAAAGTTTTTGCCCGGTTCATCTCGTCCAAATCGAACAAACCCGGGTGTCGCTGCCACATTTGCACCGCTCTATGCTTCATGGTGCGCAAAAACATGGGTGTGTAGGTCCAACGGTTCCAGCCCCGACCCATGGCCTGGCCACTGGCGGCCAAATCAACGGGTGCACAAACAGCGGCCAATGCGCGCACCAATTCACCCGCTTGATGACCCGCCTCCTGGGCCCAGCGCAGCAAGGCATTGCCACCGAGCGAGACCCCAGACGCATGCAATCGGGGATGGGTCAAGCGCAAGCGGCGCAATATCCAATCTATTTCCTGATGGTCACCCGAGTGATAGGCCCGTGGCAGGCGATTGAGTTCTCCGCTGCACCCCCTGAAATGCGGCACCGCCACATGCCAGCCCTGAGCGTGTGCCGCATGTGCGCAGGCTCGGATGTAATGGCTGCGTGAAGAGCCCTCCAGCCCATGGAACATCACCCAACAGGCATGCCCGGCCAGCCCCGGCCAAAAGTCCACATCAATGAAGTCCCCGTCCGGGCTGTCCCAGCGTTCACGCTGCCAAGGGATGGGCGGTCCTGCTGGCGACCACAAGGCCGATGCGATGGTTTGAACATGTCCCCCCACCGCCCAAGGCGGTGCCCGGTAGGCCCATTTCAATGCAACACCTGTGGCGCATCCTCGATTTCGGGCGCGTCACTTTCAGTACCGGGGCTGGCATGGTGCACCACCAAGCGCCACCCTTGAGCCGTGCGGTGATAGACATTGGTGGCTGTGACGTAAGCTTCGCGGGGGCCATCGGGGGTGAGTATTTGGATGGTTTCGATGACGCTGTGCACGGCACTGGTGAGCGACTCCACTTTGCGCAAGCGTTGCGGATGGGCCTGAATGGTGCCGTTGGAGAACATGCTCTCAAACGTGGCGCGAATGGCCAATGCACCCAACACCCGAGGGCCGCCAGGGTGCACACAAACAATGTCCTCTTCGTCGGACCAACAAGCCATCAAGCGCTCGATGTCGCCGTTTTGCATGGCCTCATAAAAGGCCATTTCGACATCATCGGCGCTGCCGCCCAAAGCGGCTGCGCGCAGTTTATCTTTGGGCATGGCTGGATTGTGCCTGGCTGCCCCAGCGCATAAAAAACCCCGGCGCACGGCCAGGGTTGTGGGTCAAGGCGAGGGGTAAGTTCACTTTTTCCCGCGGTACTTTCGCAGCGCTGCGAGCTGGGCCGCAAAAATCATCAGTTCAGATTGGGCCGCTGCCATGTCCACTTGGGATTTGGCGTTGCGAAGGTTTTCTTCGGCGGCTTTTTTGGCCGCATTGGCGCGCTCTTCGTCCAAGTCCTTGCCGCGAACTGCCGTATCAGACAACACCGTGACGGAGTCGGGTTGCACTTCCAAAATGCCGCCTGCGACAAACACAAATTCCTGTTCGCCATCGGGCTTTTGGATGCGCACTGAACCGGCTTTGATGCGCGAGATCAGCGGGGTATGGCGCGGGTAAATGCCCAGTTCGCCCACTTCACCGGGCAAGGCCACAAAAGTGGCTTCACCCGAGTAAATCAGCTCTTCGGCACTGACCACATCGACTTGCATGGTTTTCATCGGGCTTCCTTATCAGGTGCGGTTACAGCCCAGATCACAGTTTCTTGGCTTTTTCGATGGCTTCGTCAATCGTGCCCACCATGTAGAAAGCTTGCTCGGGCATGTGATCGCACTCACCGGCCACGATCATTTTGAAGCCACGAATGGTTTCAGCCAAGGTGACGTATTTGCCGGGTGAGCCGGTGAACACCTCGGCCACGTGGAAAGGCTGGCTCAGGAATCGCTGGATCTTGCGCGCACGGGCCACAGCCAGTTTATCTTCAGGCGCCAATTCGTCCATGCCCAAAATCGCGATGATGTCGCGCAACTCTTTGTAGCGCTGCAATGTGCCTTGCACCGCACG
>CANFPJ010000121.1 GCA_947448885.1 Comamonadaceae bacterium | reverse complement strand
CAGGCTGCCCGGTCCGCAAAGCACGGTGCGCTATGAGTTCATGCTCAAGCCGGGCGAAACACCCGAAGCGGTGTTGCCCGACAGCCAAGTGCGGGCCATGATTGCGCAACGCGAACCCAGCGACGCGGGCTTGACCATCTTGCGCAAAGTGGTCTACACCTTTCATGCCCGCATTGCCAAGAAGTGGCGGGTGGATCGGACCTTGATCGCCGGTGACGCCGCCCACCTGACCCCACCCTTTGCCGGGCAAGGCATGAACAGCGGTGTGCGCGACGCCAGCAACTTGGCCTGGAAGTTGGCGGCCGTGGTCCACGGCCAAGCCAGCGAAAGCCTGCTCGACACCTACGCCCAAGAGCGCGCACCCCATGCCTGGTCGCTGATCCAAATGGCCTTGCGCATAGGCATTTACATGCAGCCCCAAAGCACCTGGGGCGCTGCCCTGGCCCAAGGCTTGTTGCGCCTGGTGTGCTGGGTACCTCGCTTTCGCGACCACATCTTGCACTTGAAATTCAAACCCAAGCCCCGTTTTTTCCAGGGCTTTTTTGATGCCACGCCGCGCCCCGGTGCGCTCATCCCCGCCGGTCAATTGCTGCCCCAACCCCAGCTGGAAGGCTTTGATGGCCAACGCCGTTGGCTCGACGATGCCATGGGTCCCGGTTGGGCCCTGCTGCGCTGGCACGATGGGCCTGCTTTGCCTGCATTGAACCTGGCGGGCTTGGTGGTGATCGACCTGCTGCGCGCCGAAGAAGATTTTTTATCGCCGCCGAAAACCGAGCAGCGCGTGTTTCGCGATGTGCAAGCGGTGCTGCAGAAAGTGCTGGACAGCGCCCAAGCAACTGCCGTGCTGGTGCGACCCGACCGCTATGTGTGTGCCTACCTGGATGGGTCAGCGCCCAACCTGGCGCGGCTGCACAGCTTGCTGCAATCTCAGGGCATGGACAGCCAGTCCTTGAAGGCTTGAACCACGGGTTCAGGCCGCTCCATGGTCACCATGTGACCGGCATCGGCCACCGACACCACCGCAGGGCGTGCGGGAATCCATTGGGCAATTTCTTCATGCTGCGCAGGGTTGGACCAACTGTCGAGAGCGCCACACAACACCAAGCTGGGCACGCGCAGTTGGCGCAATACATCGGTGCCATCGGGGCGCTCGATCAAGGCCTTGATTTGGTGCGCAAACACCTCGGCGGATTTGCGCTCCATCATGGCCACCACCCGCTCCACCAATGCCGCATCGGCCAAGCGGTGCGGGGCCACCATGCCTTGCACCCATTGCATGGCCATGGCGCGCACGCCATCGCGCTGGGCAATGTCCATCAAAGCCATGCGCTTGGCCACCTCGGCGTCGCCCGCCGCGCCAGGCGCCTTGGGCAAGTAGCCCGTGTCCATCAGGGCCAAATGGCTGACCCGCTCTGGCGCCAAGCGCATCACCTCCAGCGCCACACGCCCCCCCATGGAATGGCCCGCCAACGCAAAGCGGGGCGGTGCCAAAGCCAACAACTGTTGGGCCATCACCACCAAGCTGCGTGCTTGACCGTGGTCTATGATCTGACAACAAGCCACGTTGCGCAAACCTTCGAGCATGGGGTCCCACGCGCTGTGGTCGCACATCAAGCCCGGCACCAGCACCAAATTGTGTTTTTTCATTTGAGAATCGCTGTTTTTTTGGAGTTCGATTCATGTTATCACCGCCCCTGAACCCCATGAACGATCGATCACCCATGAAATGGCTGCGCTGGAACGGACCCGCGTCCATGCTTGGCCTGGCACTGGCTTTGCTGTGCCCTGTGGCCACGGCACAAACTGCTTATCCCCAAAAACCGGTGAAAATTTTGGTCGGCTTCACGCCCGGTGGCGTGCCCGACATTGCCGCGCGCTTGCTGGCACAAAAATGGTCGGAGCAATGGAAGCAAGCCGTCACGGTAGAAAACCGCTTGGGCGCCGGCAGCAATGTGGCCGCCCTGGCGCTGAGCCAATCTGCACCCGATGGGCACACCTTGTTGTCCATCTCATCGGCCCACGCCATCGCACCGGCCATCTACCCCAAGCTGGCCTTCGATCCGCAAAAAGATTTTTCGGGCATTTCACTCACCGCCACGGGGCCGGCCTTGGTGGTGGTGTCGCCCCTGTTGGGGGTCAACACCCTGGCCGAGTTTTTAGCCCTGGCGCGGGCCCGACCGGGGCAACTCAATTACGCATCGGCCGGCACGGGCAGCGGCTCGCAGTTTGCCGCCGAGTTGCTCAAGGCCCAAGCCAATGTCCAAATGGTGCATGTGCCGTTCAAAGGCATTCCCGAAGCCTTGACCGACACCATCGCTGGCCGCACGCATTTGTTCATCTCGCCGTATGCCAGCGCGATTCAATTGGTCAAAGACGGCAAAGCCAAAGCCATTGCCGTGACCAGCACCCAGCGCATGGCCGAGACGCCCGATTTGCCCACGGTGGCCGAAGCGGGCTTGCCTGGCTACAAATGGATTTTTTGGTATGGCTTGTTGGCACCGGCCAAAACACCACGCGCGGTGCTGGACAAAATCAACGCCGACTTGGTGGCGGTGCTGCGCCAGCCAGAAGTGCGCCAGCGCTTTGGCCCCCTGGGCATTGAGCCGGCCACCAACACGCCCGATGAGATGGACAAACTGATCGCCGAGGAAGTGTTGAACTTCAAAAAACTCGCAGCCGCCGCACAAATTCAAATCGACTGACCCAACCTGAATGGAGAAACCATGAAAGCACGCATCGGCGACATTGACATCCACTACACCATCGAAGGCCAAGGCCCTTGGGTCACCATGTCGCATTCCTTGGCGTGCGACATCAGCATGTGGGACGCGCAAGCCGCTTTGTTGGCGCCGCATTACACCGTACTGCGCTTTGACACCCGAGGCCACGGTCAGTCCAGTGCCCCGGCCGGTCCGTACACCATGAACATGCTGGCGGGCGATGTCCACGGTTTGCTGCAACACCTGCACATTGAGCACACCCATTGGGTCGGTCTGTCCATGGGCGGCATGATCGGTCAGGCCTTTGCCCTGGCCCACCCGGGTGTGTTCTCCAGCTTGGTGCTGGCCGACACCACCAGCCGGCGCCCGCCCAATGCGGCGCAAATGTGGGGCGACCGCATCAAGCTGGCGCACGACAAAGGCATGACCGCCTTGGTCGAGGGCACCTTGTCGCGCTGGTTCACCGAGCCTTACCGCCAACGCGAACCCGCCACCATGGCGCGCATTGGCCAAGGCATTGCCAACACCCCGGTCAACGGTTTTGCAGGCTGCTGCGCAGCGATTGCCGAGGTGGACTACCTGGACCGGCTCAAAGAAATCAAGGCCCCGGCTTTGGTGATCGTGGGCGACCAAGACCACGGCACACCGCCAGAGATGGCCCAGCTGATCCATGAAAACCTGCCTGGTTCCGAGTTCTTGGTGATCAAAGACGCCGCGCACATCGCCAACATCGAACAAGAAGCCATCTTTAACCAAGCGCTGCTGGGATTTTTGCAGCGCCACTGAGCGCCAACGCCGAGCGATCAGGGTTTCTTGGTGGGGCGTGGGGCGTCAAACGGCGCCGTCCCCACCCCCATGGCCTTGCTGATGAGGTAAATCAGTTGTTTGCGCTCGTCGGCTTTCAGCCGCTTGAGCAACTGGCGCTGAATCGCCGCCACATGGGGTTCAATGCGTTGGTACAAGTCCTCACCGGCTGGGGTCATGTAGATTTCTCGTCCCCGGCGTGAGCGGGTGGTGCTGCGCCGCTCCAAATAGCCCTGCGCCTCCAAGCGGCTGACCATGCCACCCACGGTGGCCTCGTCCCAGCTCAGGGCAGCGGCCAATTCACGCTGCTGCATGCCCGGCTGCATGTGCACCGCCAAAATGGCCGACAACTGGCTGGCGGTGATGCCAATGTGGCCCATCTCGGCCTCAAAGGTCGCCGTGACAAACTGCCCCGCACGGCGAAACAAATGGCCGGGCGTGGCGTAAAACTGTTCGAATGTTTTGAGTTTCATTTTTGGGTCAACGCCCGACATGGCGTCGCATCAAGCGTGCACACATCGCGCAAACTAAGCATGCATATGTTGAACCCATTGAGCGCCCCAAAAAATAAGGGTAAGCCCTATCAAAACGCCAGGCGCTTCGCGTTGACAAAGCCAAGAGCGGTTCGTAACATGCGCGCAACGCATTCAAAGTTTGCATGCAAAGTTTAAACCCGTTGACACCACTGGGCAGGCCAAGAAGGCTCGCCCGTCGACCGACCCGCAGGACACTTTCACCTTGACCATCCCCACCCCTTTCATCGTTGGCATTGGTGGCACCACCCGCGCCGGCTCCACATCTGAGCTGGCCCTGCGTGCCACCTTGGCCCAGGCCGAGGGGCTCGGTGCGCGAACGGCCTTGTTGTGCGCCACTGAGTTGATGATGGATGCCTACGACCCCATGGTCAAAACCCGCAGCGACAACGCGCAGCGCTTGGTGCAGTTGCTGCGTGCAGCCGACGGCATCGTGATCGCCTCGCCCAGCTACCACGGCTCCATTCCCGGTTTGCTGAAAAACGCCCTCGACTACACCGAAGACATGCGCAATGACGAGCGGCCCTACTTTGATGGCCGCGCCGTGGGCTGTGTGGTTTGCGCCGAGGGCATTCAAGCCATGGGCACCACCTTGTTCACCCTGCGCTCCATCGTGCACGCCTTGCGCGGTTGGCCCACCCCGTATTCGGCCACCATCAACTCCAGCACCAAGCCCTTTGGTCCCGATGGCCAGTTGCGCGAAGAGCAAGTCGGGGCCCAACTCAAAACCGTGGCCCAACAAGTGGTGCAGTTCGCGCATCAAAGCTTGCTGGCCAAAGCCATGCCCCTCCAAACCTCCCAGGCATAAAGGTCCATCACCATGTCATTTCAAGAAACCTTCATCACCCTCAATGAATGCCGGGTGCGCATTCGCCGCAAAGGCCAGGGTACGCCGATGATTTATTTGCACGGTGCCGATGGCGCGGCCATGATCCAACCCTTCATGGAAACCTTGGCACAAAGTTATGACTTGATCGTTCCGGAGCACCCTGGGTTTGGCCAATCCGATGAAACGCCTTGGCTGGAAAACATGCACGACTTGGCCTACTTCTACCTCGACCTGCTGGACCACCTGGCCTTGCCAGCCGTGCATTTGGTCGGCAGCTCCTTGGGCGGTTGGCTGGCCATGGAGATCGCCATCCGGGCACCACACCGCGTCAAGTCCATGCTGCTGAGTGCACCTGCTGGTGTGCGCGTGGCGAACGCCCCGCCAGGCGATATTTTTCTGTGGTCGCCCGAGCAAATGGCGCGCAACCTGTTTCACAACCAGGCTTTGGCCGAGAAGGTGTTGGCCATGCCTTTGTCCGAAGAGGACCAAAACATCCGGCTCAAAAATCGCCACACCACGGCCTTGCTGGCCTGGGAGCCGCGTTTGCACGACCCCTGCCTGCACAAGTGGTTGCACCGTGCCCAGATGCCCATCACCATTCTTTGGGGTGCGCAAGACAAAGTCATGCCGCTGGCGTGTGGCGAAAAACTCAAATCGCACATGCCCCATGCCCATTTGCAAGTGATTGACCAATGCGGGCATTTGCCGCACATTGAACACCCTGGCGTTTTTTGCGCCGCCGTCCAACACAACGCCGCCTAGGAGCCCAAGCCATGCAAGTCATTTTGTTTCACCTGATGTCGTATGCCGCTTTGGATTTCGAGGCCACCAAGGCGCACGAAACCGTTTGGGTCAATTTGCCCAACAAATACTTTGACCCGGTCAAAGGCCACCAGCTTTACAACCGCTACCTCGATGAACTCGAGTACGGTGAAGTGCTGGGCTTTGACGGCGTGGCGGTGAATGAGCACCACCAAACCGCCTACGGCCTGATGCCCTCGCCCATCGTCATGGCTTCGGCTTTGGCGCGGCGCACCAAGAAGGTCAAGATTGCCATTTTGGGCAGTGCCTTGCCCTTGCGCGAGCACCCCATCACCGTCGCCGAAGAGCACGCCATGATCGACGTGATCACCGGCGGCCGCTTGATCAGCGGCTTTGTGCGTGGCATCGGCGCCGAGTACCACACCTTTGGCATCAACCCCACCATCTCACACGACCGCTTCCATGAGGCCCACGACCTGATCGTGCAAGCATGGACCCGCCCCGGCCCCTTCAGTTTCACCGGGCGCCATTACAACCTCGAGTACGTGAACCTGTGGCCGCGGCCCTTCCAAAACCCACACCCGCCCATTTGGGTGCCCTCACAGGGCAGCAAAGAAACCATTGATTGGGCGGCCTTGCCCGAACACCGATACACCTATTTGCAAACCTTCAGCCCCGCTGCGGTGGTGGAAAAGTACCTGCAGTCCTACCGCGACACCGCCCAAGGCTATGGCTATGAAGCCGCAGACAGTCAACTGGGTTGGGCGGTGCCCATTTATGTGTCGGACACCGATGAGCAAGCGCGCAAAGAAGCCAAAGTGCATTTCGAGTTGTTCCGCAACCGCCTGCTGAAAATGCCCATCGAGATGCTCTTGCCCCCGGGCTACACCTCGCGCGACTCTTTGAAAAACCTGATGAAGGCCAAAGCCACGCTGTCGCAAGACCTGACCATCGACAAAGCCATCGAGATGGGCATGTTTGTCTGCGGCACCGCCAACACCGTGCGCCAAATGCTGGAGGACCACTGGTCCAAAATGCACTTTGACAACCTGCTCACCATGATGCACTTTGGCAGCCTGCCCCAAGACCTGACCAAGCGCAGCATGGAGATGTTTGCCAAAGACGTGCTGCCCCACATCCAAAAGCTCAAGCGCACCGAGGCCGCTGTCGCAGCGGCCTGACCCCCAGCGCTCGACACCACCATGCTGGCCGGACAAATTGTCAATGGCTTGGTCAGTGGCGCCATGTATGCCTTGGTGGCCATTGGTTTCACCCTGATCATCGGGGTGCTGGACAAGCTCAACTTCACCCACCCCGAGGTGTTCATGTTTGGCGGCTACGTCGGCTTGGTGGCGCTGCCACACATGCCCGTGGCGGGTGCATTTGTTCTGGCCTTTGGGGTCGGCGGCTTGCTCGGCGTGCTGACCGAATGGATGGCCTTTCGCCGGTTTGTCGGCAACGATGCCCGCACCACGGCAGCCTTGAGCTCTTTGGCACTGGGGCTGATCTTGACCGACTTGGTGCACAAGGTTTGGGGCACCGAGCCGCTGCGCCTGCCCAATTTGACCGGTTGGCTGTCGGAGAGCTTTGGCCTGTTGGGCGTGAATTTCCTCAACCTCCAAATGGTCTTGTTGGCCATCACCTTTGCTTTGATGTGGGCCTTGCACCACGTGATTGCGCACACCCGCATCGGGCGGCAAATCCGTGCGGTGGCCGAGTCGTCGGCCCACGCTTCTTTGCTGGGCGTGCATGTGCTGCGGGTCAACCAAGCGGTGTTCTTCATCTCCTCTGGTTTGGCCTCCATCGCGGGCTTGATGTTGGCCCTGCGCGCCGATACCGTGTCGCCCGATCTGGGTCTGACCTTTGGCCTCAAAGCATTGGCCGTGATGGCCATTGGCGGCATGGGTGACATGCGCGGCGCGGTCTTGGCCGGCTTGGGCATTGGTGTGCTGGAAGCCATGATGTTTCACTTCGGGCTGGGCCGCTTGGGCGAACTCACCGTGTGGGCGGCCATGATCGCCACCTTATTGCTCAAACCAGCGGGTTTGTTTGCCTCGGGCCACCACGGGCAGGAGCAACGCGTGTGATCGCTGACCACCTGTTTTTCACCTGCATCAACATCTTGCTGGCCTGGAGCGTCTATGTCAGCTTGCTCACCGGCAGCCTGTCGTTTGCCCAAGGCGCCTTCATGGCCGTGGGTTGCTATGCATCGGGGTATTTCACCGCCAAGATGGGCCTGCCCATGCTGCCCGCGACAGGTTTGGCAGCCCTGATCTCCGCCTTGATTGCCGCGTTGGTGGGCTACCCGGCATTGCGCTTGCGCGGCATCTACCTGATTTTGGCCACCTTGGGCCTGACCTTTTGCATTCGCGTGTTGCTGGAAAACATGGACTTTTTGGGTGGCATCGGTGGCTTTGGTGGCATGAAGGGCGGCGATTTGCCCAAGGCCGCTGTGGCCGTGGTGCTGATTGGCATGGCCTTGTGGCTGTTGTCCATCAGCCCTTTGCAACGGGTGTTTGACGCGGTTCGAGAAGACGACCGGGTGGCTGCGGCCCTGGGCATCAACGTCACCGCCATCCGCTTGATCGGCTTTTCTGCTGGGGCCGCCATTGCTGCGGTGGCCGGCATGCTGTATGGCCATTACATGAGCTTTGTGCGCCCCGAAAACTTTGATGTGACGTTGTCCATTTATGTCGTGCTGTACCTGGTGCTCGGCGGCGTCAACAACTTGTACGGTGCCATTTTGGGTGCGGCCATCATGACTTTGCTGCCCGAGTACATCCGCTTTTTGGCCGATTGGCGACCCACGGTGTTTGGCGCGGCCATCTTGGTGCTGCTGCTGTTCCGGCCCGATGGTTTGCTCTCTTTCAGACCCCGCACCGCTTTGTCCAAACACGGCCGTGCCCTGGACATTCCAAGGGTTTGACATGCCAGCCACGCACGTTCTGTCCATTGCCCAGTTGTCCAAACACTTTGGTGGCATCCATGCCCTGAATGGCATTGACCTGCACATCAACGAAGGCGAGATCCTTGGCTTGATTGGGCCCAATGGCGCAGGCAAAACGGCATTGATCAACACCATCACTGGCTTTTACCGGGCCGACAGCGGGCAAATGGATTTCATGGGCCACAACTTGGTGGGGCGCTCATTGCACGACATTGGTCGCCTGGGGATTGGCCGC
This sequence comes from Comamonadaceae bacterium, assembly GCA_947448885.1. Taxonomy (GTDB): domain Bacteria; phylum Pseudomonadota; class Gammaproteobacteria; order Burkholderiales; family Burkholderiaceae_C; genus Limnohabitans. The sequence continues at coordinate 93 of CANFPJ010000121.1, read as the reverse complement.
ACTTTTCAAAACATCCGCTTGTTCAAACGCATGAGCGTGTTGGAAAACGTGATGGTCGCCAACAAAACCTACGCCGCCCATCCCTGGGCCGCT
>CANFPJ010000120.1 GCA_947448885.1 Comamonadaceae bacterium | reverse complement strand
GAGTTGGTCGAGATGGAAGTGCGCGAGTTGCTCGACAAATACGATTTCCCTGGTGATGCCACCCCCATCATCCACGGCTCAGCCAAGCTGGCCTTGGAAGGCGACAAGGGCGACTTGGGCGAAGGCGCGATCATGAAGCTGGCCGAAGCCTTGGACAGCTACATCCCCACGCCTGAGCGCGCGGTGGACGGTGCGTTCCTGATGCCGGTGGAAGACGTGTTCTCCATCTCTGGCCGTGGCACGGTGGTGACGGGTCGCGTGGAGCGCGGCATCATCAAGGTCGGCGAAGAGATCGAGATTGTGGGCATTTCTGACACCCAAAAGACCACCTGCACGGGTGTGGAGATGTTCCGCAAGCTGCTGGACCAAGGTCAAGCGGGCGACAACGTGGGTATTTTGTTGCGCGGCACCAAGCGCGAAGACGTGCAGCGCGGCCAAGTGCTGTGCAAGCCCGGTTCGGTCAAGCCGCACACGCACTTCACGGCAGAGATTTATGTGTTGAGCAAAGACGAGGGCGGTCGCCACACGCCTTTTTTCAACAACTACCGCCCCCAGTTTTACTTCCGCACGACGGACGTGACGGGCGCCATTGAGTTGCCAGAGGGCAAAGAGATGGTGATGCCGGGTGACAACGTGTCGATCACGGTGAAGTTGATCCACCCGATTGCGATGGAAGAGGGCTTGCGCTTTGCCATCCGCGAGGGCGGCAAAACCGTCGGCGCCGGCGTCGTTGCCAAAATCATGGCCTGATGGGTTTTAGAAAGATAGGGGTATAGCTCAATTGGCAGAGCGTCGGTCTCCAAAACCGAAGGTTGGGGGTTCGATTCCCTCTGCCCCTGCCAGCTGATCACGGGTTGATCGGTTGGTCAGCAAGCCCGCCGCACTGGCGGGCTTGTGTGTCTTCAAATCTTTTGAATGTTTCGAACCTGGGATTCTTAAGCCGTCTATGGCCAGCACAAAAATTGAAACCGTGACCGGTACCGCCGACAAGCTCAAAGTGGCTGTGGGGGCAGTGTTGGTGCTGGCTGCCGTGGCTGCCTACTACTTGCTGGGCACTCAGGGGCCTTTGTTGCAGTGGGCGGCCCTGTTGGTTTGTTTGGTGGTGGCGGTGGTGGTTTTCTTCACCTCATTGCCCGGCAAGCAACTCTTCGCCTTTGGACAGGACTCGTGGCGAGAAGTCAAAAAGGTGGTGTGGCCCACGCGCAAAGAATCTTTGCAAATGACGGCCTATGTGTTTGGGTTTGTCTTCATCATGGCGCTCTTTCTGTGGTTGACCGATAAAACCTTGGAGTGGGTCTTTTACGACTTGATTTTGGGATGGAAAAAATGATGGACGAAGAATCGCTGGCCCAGGCTGTGCTCGCGCCGCCCGCGCATCCCGACTTCCGTTGGTACGTTGTCCACGCCTACTCGGGCATGGAAAAGGCCGTTGAGCGCAACATCGCAGAACGCATTGCGCGCGCGGGCATGCAAGACAAATTTGGCCGCATCATGGTGCCCACCGAAGAAGTGGTCGAGATGAAAAACGGTCAGCGCCGCACCACCGAGCGCCGCTTCTTCCCGGGCTACGTGCTGGTGGAGATGATCATGGACGATGAGACTTGGCACTTGGTCAAGCACACCAACAAAGTCACTGGCTTTGTGGGTGGCGCCAAAAACCGACCGGCGCCCATCTCCGAGGCCGATGTCCTCAAAATCGTGAATCAAATGCAAGAGGGTGCTGACAAACCGCGCCACAAGGTGGAGTTCATGGTGGGCGAGTTGGTGCGGGTCAAAGAAGGCCCCTTCACCGACTTCAATGGCACGGTCGAAGAGGTCAACTACGACAAAAGCAAGGTTCGGGTGGCGGTCACCATTTTTGGTCGCTCGACCCCGGTGGAATTGGAATTTGGCGAGGTCGAAAAGGCCTGAGTTTTCAAGCCGCCCTGTCTCTCGACTCGGCATGGCGGCGTTTTGTGAGTGAGTCGCAACCCCCGGGGAGCCGAAGGACTGGAAAGTCCCAGGCGTTTGAACCCGTTAGGAGAAAAGCATGGCGAAAAAAATCGTCGGCTTCATCAAGCTGCAAGTGCCAGCTGGTAAAGCCAACCCGTCCCCCCCGATCGGTCCGGCGCTGGGTCAGCGCGGCCTCAACATCATGGAATTCTGCAAGGCGTTCAACGCCCAGACCCAAGGTGTCGAGCCCGGCTTGCCCTTGCCCGTGGTCATCACGGCATTTGCCGACAAGAGCTTCACCTTCATCATCAAGACGCCCCCGGCGGCCACCTTGATCAAGAAGGCCATCAAGCTCGACAAAGGCTCGGCCAAACCCCATGTGGACAAAGTCGGCAAGATCACCCGCGCACAGCTGGAAGAAATTGCCAAGACCAAAATGAAAGATATGACCGCTGCCGATTTGGACGCGGCGGTTCGCACCATTGCCGGCTCTGCCCGTTCAATGGGTGTCACGGTGGAGGGCGTTTAAATGGCACATCTGACCAAAAAACAAAAAGCCTTGGTGGGCAAAGTGGACAGCAATAAGCTGTATCCCTTCGGCGACGCCTTGAAAATCGTCAAAGAGTGCGCCACCGCCAAATTCGACGAGTCCATTGACGTCGCCGTGCAACTGGGCATTGACGCCAAGAAGTCCGACCAAGTGGTTCGCGGCGCTGTGGTGTTGCCCAATGGCACTGGCAAAACTGCCCGTGTGGCGGTGTTTGCACAGGGCGCGAAAGCCGAAGAGGCCAAAGCCGCCGGTGCAGACATTGTGGGCATGGACGACTTGGCCGCCATGGTCAAGGCCGGCAATATGCCATTTGATGTGGTGATTGCTGCACCTGACGCCATGCGCGTGGTCGGTACCCTGGGTCAAATTTTGGGCCCCCGTGGTTTGATGCCCAACCCCAAGGTGGGTACTGTGACCCCGGATGTGGCCACGGCCGTGAAAAACGCCAAGGCCGGTCAAGTCCAATTCCGTGTGGACAAAGCCGGTATCGTGCACGCCACCATTGGCCGCCGCTCGTTCGACTCGGACAAGCTGCAAGGCAACTTGGTGGCTTTGGTCGATGCGCTGCAAAAAGCCAAGCCTGCCACCAGCAAAGGTGTTTACCTGCGCAAATTGGCGGTGTCATCCACGATGGGTGTGGGCGTGCGTGTCGATACCCAAACCTTGAGCGCGGCATAAGGAGAAATTGGGGCGCTGCGCAAGCGGCGCCCTGAGTGGTGGGCTGGATTGGGCAGCAATGTTCATCCAGGCCATCCAAGACCGTTGGTGTGCCGTGTGAACGGCGCTTAATCCCCCAGCCAACGCAGATGGCGATCCCGCTGACAAAGAACCGCGCAAGTTGTTCCCTGACAGTCTGGTCGCTGAAACCCAGCGTGTCGCAAGCCGAATTGATTTGGCCCAGGACACATTCAGAAGGAGTAGACCTTGAGTCTGAATCGCAGTGAGAAAGAAGCGGTCATCACCGAAGTGACCAGCCTCGCCACTCAAGCACAGACGCTGGTGATGGCGGAGTACCGCGGCATCACGGTCGCTGACATGACGAAATTGCGCTCGCAAGCGCGCAGCTCTGGCGTGACGCTCAGTGTGTTGAAAAACACATTGGCCCGCCGTGCTGTGGCCGGCAGCCGTTTCGAAGTGGTGGCTGACCAGATGACCGGCCCCCTGATCTATGGCTTTTCTGTGGACGCCGTTGCCGCCGCGAAAGTGGTGGCAGATTTCGCGAAAACCAACGACAAGTTGGTGATCCGTGGTGGCGCCATTTCCGGAAAAGTCCTGGACGTCAACGGCGTCAAGCAATTGGCCAATATCCCCTCCAAAGAGGTGTTGTTGTCCCAGTTGTGTGGCTTGCTCATGTCGCCCGTGTCCCGCACCGCCGTGGTGTTGGGTGCTTTGGCGGCGAAAAAAGGCGAAGCTGCTGCGGCCTAAGGGCCAGCAGTGCAAATGTTCAACACGCCGTGCACGCACGGCACACATAGATCAATTGTTAGGAAATCAACATGGCATTCGATAAAGACGCATTTTTGACCGCTCTCGACAGCATGACGGTCATGGAACTCAACGATTTGGTGAAAGCCATCGAAGAGAAATTTGGTGTGAGCGCTGCCGCTATGGCCGCGCCCGCTGCCGGTGGCGGTGGCGGTGCCGCTGCTGCAGCCGAAGAGCAAACCGAATTCAACGTGGTGCTGCTCGAGGCTGGCGCCAACAAGGTGTCGGTGATCAAGGTGGTGCGTGAACTCACCGGTTTGGGCTTGAAAGAAGCCAAAGACCTGGTCGACGGCGCACCCAAAAACGTCAAGGACGCCGTGCCCAAGGCCGACGCCGAAGCCGCCAAGAAAAAGCTCGAAGAAGCTGGCGCCAAAGCCGAAATCAAGTGATGGTTTCACCAGGGGTGGCGCAAGCCGCCCCTCGGTGCGCTCTCAGAGCGCACTTGAAAGTGCACTGCGCAAGGGTGCTTTCAAGTGTCTTCTGACCCGACTGCGGAAGACGCCTTGGTTCGGGCCACGTGCAATGCGTGGCCGTCCGCCAACGCTGGTAGTGGCCAGCCGCCAAGTTTGAGGTGGGGGTGTTGAGCCTCGCCTTGAAACAGTCCTGAAAGATCAAGCCCGGAGATCTCATGGCCTACACCTACACAGAACGCAAACGCGTGCGCAAGAGCTTTGGCACCCGTGACAGCGTGCTCGAAGTCCCCTACCTGTTGCAGATGCAAAAAGACGCGTACACCGCCTTTTTGCAAGCCGAAACCAACCCCAAAAAGCGCACGCCCGAAGGCCTGCAAGCGGCTTTTGAGGCGGCATTCCCCATCGTCTCGCACAACGGCTTTGTGGAGATGAAGTTTTTGGAATACAACTTGGCCAAGCCCGCCTTTGATGTGCGCGAGTGCCAAACCCGTGGCTTGACCTTTGGTTCCGCCGTGCGCGCCCGCGTGCAGTTGATTATTTATGACCGTGATTCATCGACCCCCCAGTCCAAAGTGGTCAAAGAGGTCAAAGAGCAAGAGGTCTACATGGGTGAAGTGCCCTTGATGACCGACAAGGGTTCGTTCATCATCAATGGCACCGAGCGCGTGATCGTGTCTCAGTTGCACCGCTCACCGGGCGTGTTTTTCGAGCACGACAAGGGCAAGACCCACAGTTCGGGCAAATTGCTGTTTTCGGCGCGCATCATCCCTTACCGCGGTTCCTGGCTGGACTTTGAGTTTGACCCCAAAGACATGCTGTATTTCCGCGTCGACCGCCGACGCAAGATGCCCGTGACGATTTTGCTCAAAGCCATTGGCTTGAACAACGAGTCCATCTTGGCCAACTTCTTTGTGAACGACAACTTCCGCTTGATGGAAAGTGGCGCCCAAATGGAGTTTGTCGCCGAGCGATTGCGTGGCGAAGTGGCGCGTTTTGACATCACCGATAAATCGGGCGTGGTGGTGGTGGCCAAAGACAAGCGGGTCACCGCCCGCCACACCCGTGAACTCGAGCAATCGGGCACCACCCACATCAGCGTGCCGGAAGACTTCTTGATCGGCCGGGTGATGGCACGCAACATCGTCGACGAAGAAACCGGCGAAATCATTGCCAAGGCCAACGAAGAGTTGACCGAAGCTTTGCTGAAAAAACTGCGCACCAGCCATGTGCAAGAGTTGCAGTGCATTTACACCAATGAACTTGACCAAGGTGCGTATATTTCGCAAACCTTGCGCATTGATGAAACCGCAGACGAGTTTGCTGCCCGTGTCGCCATCTACCGCATGATGCGCCCCGGCGAGCCGCCCACCGAAGACGCCGTGCAAGCCTTGTTCCAGCGCTTGTTCTACAACCCCGACACCTACGACTTGTCGCGTGTCGGCCGCATGAAGTTCAACGCCAAAGTGGGCCGCCCCGAGAGCACAGGCCCGATGGTGCTCAACAACGAAGACATCATGGCCGTGGTGAAGATCCTGGTGGATCTGCGCAATGGCAATGGTGAGGTTGACGACATCGATCACCTGGGCAACCGCCGTGTGCGCTGTGTCGGTGAGTTGGCTGAAAACCAATACCGCACCGGATTGGCGCGGATTGAAAAGGCGGTCAAAGAGCGCTTGGGTCAGGCCGAGCAAGAGCCTTTGATGCCCCATGACTTGATCAACTCCAAGCCGATTTCTGCGGCACTGAAAGAGTTCTTTGGTGCCTCGCAGTTGTCGCAGTTCATGGACCAGACCAACCCCTTGTCCGAAATCACGCACAAGCGCCGTGTGTCTGCCCTGGGCCCAGGTGGTTTGACCCGCGAGCGCGCTGGCTTTGAGGTGCGCGATGTGCACGTCACCCACTATGGTCGCGTGTGCCCCATTGAAACGCCTGAAGGTCCCAACATTGGACTGATCAACTCCTTGGCTTTGTACGCCCGCTTGAACGAGTACGGTTTCATTGAAACACCCTATCGTCAAGTGGTTGACGGCAAAGTCACGATGGACATCGACTACCTGTCGGCCATCGAAGAAGGCAAGTACGTGATTGCCCAAGCCAATGCCTCGCTGGACAAAGAAGGACGTTTGACCGACGAGCTGGTCTCTGCCCGTGAAAAAGGCGAGTCCATTTTGGTCGGTGCCGAGCGCGTGCAATACATGGACGTGTCGCCCGCCCAGATCGTGTCTGTGGCGGCGTCACTGGTGCCGTTCTTGGAGCACGATGACGCCAACCGTGCGTTGATGGGTGCCAACATGCAGCGCCAAGCTGTGCCGGTTTTGCGCCCTGAAAAAGCCTTTGTTGGCACGGGCATCGAGCGCGTGGCCGCCATTGACTCCGGCACGGTGGTCACCGCCACCCGTGGTGGCGTGGTGGACTATGTGGATGCCACCCGCATCGTGGTGCGGGTCAATGACGCCGAAACCCAGGCCGGTGAAGTCGGCGTAGACATCTACAACCTGATCAAGTATCAGCGTTCGAACCAAAACACCAACATCCACCAGCGCCCCATCGTCAAGCAAGGCGACAAACTGGCCAAAGGCGATGTGATTGCCGATGGTGCTTCCACCGATTTGGGTGAGTTGGCGCTGGGCCAGAACATGTTGGTGGCCTTCATGCCGTGGAACGGCTACAACTTCGAAGACTCGATCCTCATCTCTGAGCGTGTGGTGGCCGAAGATCGCTTCACCTCCATCCACATTGAAGAGTTGGTGGTCATGGCCCGTGACACCAAGTTGGGTGCCGAAGAAATCACCCGCGACATCCCCAACCTGGCTGAGCAACAACTCAACCGTTTGGACGACTCGGGCATCATTTATGTGGGCGCCGAAGTGCAGCCAGGCGACGTGTTGGTGGGCAAGGTCACCCCCAAAGGTGAAACCACCCTGACGCCAGAAGAAAAACTGCTGCGCGCCATCTTCGGTGAAAAAGCCTCCGATGTGAAAGACACCTCGCTGCGCGTTGACCAAGGCTCGCAAGGCACGGTCATTGATGTGCAGGTTTTCACCCGCGAAGGCATTGTTCGCGACAAGCGCGCCCAGCAAATCATTGACGACGAGTTGAAGCGTTTCCGCTTGGACTTGAATGACCAGTTGCGCATTGTGGAAGCCGACGCGTTCGACCGCATTGGCAAATTGCTCAACGGCAAAACCGCCAATGGCGGCCCCAACAAACTGCCCAAAGGCAGCAAGATCGACAAGGCTTACCTCGACAGCGTGGAAAAATTCCACTGGTTCGACATTCGCCCGGCCGATGAGGATGTGGCTGCGCAGCTTGAAAGCATCAAAAACGCCTTGGCCCAAACCCGCCACAGCTTTGATTTGGCGTTTGAGGAAAAGCGCAAAAAGCTCACCCAGGGCGACGAGTTGCCAGCGGGTGTGCTCAAGATGGTCAAGGTTTACTTGGCTGTGAAGCGCCGCTTGCAGCCTGGTGACAAGATGGCCGGTCGCCACGGCAACAAGGGCGTGGTCTCCAAAATCGTACCCGTCGAAGACATGCCCTACATGGCCGACGGCACGCCTTGCGACATCGTGCTCAACCCCCTGGGCGTGCCTTCGCGCATGAACGTGGGGCAGGTGCTGGAGGTCCACTTGGGTTGGGCCGCCAAAGGCATTGGCCAACGCATCGGTGACATGTTGCAAGCCCACACCAAGATGGCTGAAGTGCGCAAGTTCTTGGACCACCTGTACAACAACTCTGGCCGCAAAGAAGCATTGGACAACCTCAGCGACACAGACGTATTGGAGATGGCTGGCAACTTGCAGCACGGGATTCCGTTTGCGACGCCCGTGTTTGACGGCGCATCCGAGGAAGAGACCCGCGCGATGTTGCACTTGGCTTATCCCGAAGAGATCGCACGCATCAAAGGCCTCAACGCCAATCGCACGCAGGCCCAGTTGTATGACGGCTGCACAGGCGACGCCTTTGAACGCGAAACCACCGTCGGTTACATGCACGTGCTCAAGTTGCACCACTTGGTGGACGACAAGATGCACGCCCGCTCCACGGGTCCTTACAGCTTGGTCACCCAGCAACCCCTGGGCGGCAAAGCCCAGTTTGGTGGTCAGCGTTTCGGCGAGATGGAGGTGTGGGCGCTGGAGGCCTATGGCGCCTCTTACACCTTGCAGGAAATGCTCACCGTCAAATCCGACGACGTGCAAGGCCGCACCAAGGTGTACGAAAGCATTGTCAAAGGTGAACACGCCATCGAAGCGGGCATGCCCGAATCGTTCAACGTGTTGGTGAAAGAAATTCGTTCATTGGGCATTGATATCGAGTTAGAGCGCTCCTGACGTTGAACCTGACCACGCACAAGCCCCGGCCTGTGCGTGGCGATGAAACCGATCAAGCCTCTCACTTTTAAGGATGAAAACATGAAATCATTACTCGACCTGTTCAAGCAGTTCACGCCCGATGAGCATTTTGATGCCATCAAAATAGGACTGGCTTCTCCGGAGAAAATCCGCTCCTGGTCTTTTGGCGAAGTCAAAAAGCCAGAGACCATCAACTACCGCACCT
>CANFPJ010000119.1 GCA_947448885.1 Comamonadaceae bacterium | reverse complement strand
GTCGACCGTTTGCGCCAGCAGCTCAAGGTGCCGGTGCTCACCGGTTTGCCGTTTGGACATGTCGCCACCAAAGTGTGTTTGCCATTTGGCGCCCAAGCTCAATTGATGGTCCAAGGGCGCGATGCATTGATCTTGTGGACCGACTGAGAGGGTCTTCCTGGCTCGGTCGCTCTCACTGAAATGGCATTTGCCATCGCGGCTTTAAATCGTTACGATGTATATTATGTTAAATTATTAATGTGTTCGATATGGCGGTGATGGTGTTGCCACAGATGGGCCAATCAAGGCTTCACCGGATAACGCGCGTTCCAACTGGACAAAAAAGCGTTGAGGTATTCGGTGGCTTCCTTTGCTTGGGGTCCGTTTTGTGCGAAATCCAGGGCGCTCAGGCCGAGCTGGTTTTTGATCCGGGGGTCTGCGCCTTCTTCTAGCAAGATTTTGGTCGCTAAAGCGCTGCCGTAATGCGCAGCCATCATCAAAGGCGTGGTTCCGTTGGGCGAAGGGGCATCTATAAATGCATGATTTTCAAGCAAATAACGAATCATCTCGATGTTCGCTTTGGTGGCCGCGTAATGCAAGGGCGTCCACCCCAACTTGTTGACATCGGCATCGCGCTGGACCAAAACCCGGGCCACGGGCATCAGGTTGTGAAAAGCGGCCAGCATCAAAGCGGTTTCGTCATCTGCCGTGCGCAGGTCAATCCGGGTTTCGGGCCAATTGGCCAGGACCAGGGCCGCTTGGGTGGCGTTTTGGCGAATGGCAGTCAGCAAGCCCGTTTGACCCTGGGGGCCTGGGGTGTTGGCATCAAACCCGCGTTGAAGCAAGAGGGTCAATTTGGCCGCGTCGTTGGTCTCGGTCGCTTGGAAAAAGTCTTCATAAGAGCCAGCATGAGCCCAACCAATTCCAATGAAAACAATGGTTTGTAGGAATCTCTTAAAGTGATGCATGATCTAAGCTTCGCCGAAACAAGCGTTCAAAATTATGGCTGGTGGCTTGGGCCACGGCGTCAATGGACAGGCCTTTGGTTTCGGCTATTTGTTTCGCCACCCAGGCCACCCAAGCCGGCTGGTTGGTTTTGCCACGGTGCGGAACCGGGGCCAAATAAGGGCTGTCGGTTTCGATCAGCAAACGGTCCAGCGGCATCCAGGCCACGATGTCACGCAAATCTTGTGCATTTTTGAAGGTCAAGATGCCCGAAAAAGAGATGTAAAAGCCCATGTCCAAGGCGGCACGGGCAACGGTTTCGGTTTCGGTGAAGCAATGAAAAACCCCACCAGCACAGCCCTCGCCGCCCGTTTCTCCGCATTCGCGCAAGATGGCCAAGGTGTCGTCGCTGGCGCTGCGGGTGTGGATCACCAGCGGCAAACCAGCGGTTCGGGCGGCTTGGATGTGAACCCGAAAGCGCTCGCGTTGCCAGGCCATGTCCGCATGGCTGCGGCCATTCAGGCGGAAATAGTCCAAGCCGGTTTCCCCAATGCCCACCACCTTGGGTTTGGCGGCCAATTCGAGCAAACCGGCCAAATTGGGTTCGGCCACGCCCTCGTTGTCAGGGTGCACACCCACGGTGCACCAAAAATTGTCATGGGCGGTGGCCAAGCCATGGACCTCGGGAAAAGATTCCAAGGTGGTCGAAATGACCAGGGCGCGATCCACCTGGGCTTGGGCCATTTCAGCGCGGACCTCGTCCATGCGCGCAGCCAGTTCGGGAAAGTTGATGTGGCAGTGGGAGTCGATGAACACGATGGCGCCTTCAGTGTGGTGGCTGCAAGGCCCCACGCGCTTGGCTGACAAGTGCTTCCAGCATCAGACCGGCATTGAAAGGGTGCTCGGCCGTTTTGGCACTGGCCATCAGGTCCTTTGACCATTGGGTCAAGGCCGCCAGGGGCGCACCCATGGGCAAGGCTTGGGTGGGGAAAAAACGGGGTGCAGCGCCCACAGCGAGCATTTGGCAGTCATGGCAAATTTTTTGCAAAACGGCCACCGCTTGGGGGGGGGCCCAAGCTTGCAGCACCTGGGCGTCTCCGCGCGCCACGGCCTTGGGCAGGGCCAACCAGGCGCTGGCTTTGAGGCCCCCTTGGGCCAAAGCCCAGGCGTCTTCGGGGCGCCCACCCGCCGCGTCCAACAGGACTTGCGCGTCCGCAGCGGGCACGCCTTGGGCGGATAACCATTGCAATGCGGGCGCCGCATCGGGCCAAGTCAGGTGATGGGTTTGGCAGCGGCTGCGCAAGGTGGGCAGCAACAGGTGCGCGGCCTCGCTGACCAGCAAAAACCGGGTGTCACCGGGCGGCTCTTCCAGGGTTTTCAAAATGGTGTTGGCGGTGATGTGGTTCATCCGCTCGGCGGGGTAAATCAGCACCACTTTGTTGCGACCACCGGAGCGCGTGGTTTGGGTGAAGGCCACCATGTCGCGGGCGGCGTCTACCCGGATTTCGCGGCTGGGTTTGCGGTCCTTGTCGTCTATTTCTTTCTGGGCTTTTTCGTGAAGGGGCCAGCCTTTTTCCAACATTTGGGTCTCGGGCATCAGCACGCGCAGGTCGGCGTGGGTGCGCAGATCGATGTGGCGACAACTGGCGCAGGCACCACAGGCCCCCGCCTCGCTGGGCTGCAAACACAACCAAGCGCGGGCCAATTCCAGGGCCAAGGTGTATTGGCCCAAACCCGATGGGCCCGACAGCAACCATGCGTGGCCCCGCTGTCGCAACAATCCCTGCAAGGCGGGCGCCAACCAAGGGGCCGGCATGTGGGCAGGTGGGACCTGGCTCATGGGGTGTTCAATGCCGTGGGCGTGGCCACCATGATGGACAGCCAACCACGGCGCACCAAGGCTTGGGTCAATTGCTGCCACACCTGGTGGCGAGATTGGGCCGCGTCGATGCGCACCATGCGATGCGGCGCCGCTTCTGCCCGGGCGAGGTAGCCGGCATGCACTTGGGCAAAAAAGGCCAAGGGCTGAGATTCAAAACGGTCGGGCACGCGTGCATCGGCCAGGCGTTCGGCGGCAATGGCCGGGTCCAGGGCAAACCACAGGGTCATGTCGGGTTGCAGCAAGTCGCCGCTGGCTTGGCCCTGTACCCATTGCTCCAATTGAGACAACACGGCCAGGTCAAATCCGCGCCCATGGCCTTGGTAGGCAAAAGTGGCATCGGTGAAGCGGTCGCACAGCACCACATGGCCCTCGGCCAGTGCCGGCAAGATGACTTCTTGGATGTGGCTGCGCCGGGCGGCAAACATCAGCAAGGCCTCGGTCAAAGGGTCCATGGCGTCGTTCAACACCATCTGGCGCAGCTTCTCGGCCAAGGGGGTGCCGCCCGGTTCGCGGGTGAGGGTCACTTTTCGCCCCTGTTGGCGAAAGGCGTCGGCCAGGCCTTGGATGTGGGTGGATTTGCCCGCCCCATCCACCCCTTCAAAACTGATGAAAACGCCCTTGCTCATGGCCTGATTGTGCCTTGTCCATGCCCCCGTCAGGGCGTGGCACTGCTTGGATTGCGCCGGCGTTGGTACCGGTCGACCGCGGCATTGTGGTCTTCCAAATTGGCACTGAACGCGCTGCTGCCGTCGCCTCGGGCCACAAAGTAAAAAGCCTCGCTGCGCTCGGGTTGCACGGCGGCCAGCAAAGCGGCTTTTCCCGGCATGGCAATGGGTGTGGGGGGCAGGCCCTTGCGGGTATAGGTGTTCCAGGGGTGATCGGTTTGCAGGTCGCGGCGGCGCAAATTGCCGTCAAAAGCGTCGCCCATGCCGTAAATCACCGTGGGATCGGTTTGGAGCGGCATGCCCACCCGCAGGCGGTTGTGAAACACGCTGGCAATCATGCGCCGGTCGCTGGCTTTGCCGGTTTCTTTTTCGACGATGCTGGCCAGTATCAGAGCTTGCTCGGCAGATGTCAGCTCCATGCGCTCGGCGCGGGCTTGCCAGGCATTGGCCAGTTGGCGGTCCATGGCCTTCATCGCCCGGCTCAGGATGCGCACATCCGAGTCGCCCTTGCCATGGGCATAGGTGTCTGGAAAGAACCGCCCCTCAGGCGCCTGCCCTGGGCGGCCCAACAGCGCCATGACGGCCTCATCGGTTTGGCCACGGGTCTGGTGCTGCAAATGTTCGGATCGGTCCAAAGCGGCGCGAAACTGGCGAAATGTCCATCCCTCGACCAGCACCAGGGTTTGCAAGGACTCCTGCCCCCGGCTGATTTTTTGCAGCAAATCCCATGCGGAGTCACCGGCTTTGATTTCATAACTGCCGGCACGCAGCAGCCGCGACTGGCCGCTCAAGCGCATGAACCAATACAACAAGCTGGGGTTGACTTCGACGCCGCTGTCCACACTGAGTTGGGCGATGCCGCGCACCGTCGTGCCAGGCTCAATGGTCAGATCCACCACGCTGCGGGCCAAGGGCAAGTCGCGAATGACCCAACCCGCCACGGTGGCCAGGCACAGCGACAACAAAAGCACGGTGATGAGCAGCCATCTGCCCCATGTATTGCGCAAGGCCTGGGCTTTCTGAGGAAAAGAGTCCGCGATGATAATTCAGCCCATGACCCACCTGAGCCCCCACCATCCCTTGCCACCGGCCCATTTCCACGGCGCATGCGAATTGCCCCATTTGGGCGTGATCGAAGTCAGTGGCAGCGATGCGGTTTCTTTTTTGCACAACCAACTCACCCACGACCTCGCCTTGGTGCCGGCGGATGCCGTTCGTTTTTGCGCTTTTTGCAACGCCAAAGGGCGCATGCAAGCCACCTTTGTGGCGAATGTCCATGCCCCCGACACCGTGTGGCTCATCTGTCGCCGCGATGTGTTGGCCGCGGTGTGCAAGCGCCTGTCGATGTTTGTCTTGCGCGCCAAAGCCCGTTTGCGCGACGCCAGTGATGAGATGTCTTTGTGGGGCTTGGTGGGCGGCCCCCTGCCCTCGGCCTGGAAAAAACAGACCCTGATGGGCGGCACCGCCATGGGTTTGTACCCTGCAGCTGGTCATGCCCGCGCATTGTGGGCGGCGCCTGCGGGCCAAAGCCCGGTGAACGATGCCCACCGGGCGGGTTTGAGCCTGGATGCTTGGATGTGGGGCGAGGTGATGGCCGGTGTGGCCGATGTGCAAGCCGCCACGGCAGAGGCCTTTGTGCCCCAAATGCTCAACCACGAGTCGGTCGATGGGGTGAGTTTCAAAAAAGGTTGTTACCCCGGCCAGGAAGTGGTGGCGCGCAGCCAGTTTCGCGGTGCCATCAAGCGCCGGGCGTTTATTTTGTCGGGGCCGGCCATGCAAGCGGGACAGGTGGTGTTTTCATCGCATGACGCGACGCAAGACTGCGGCGTCATTGCCCAGGTCGCTCAAAGTGGTGATGGTGGCGGCGTGGCCATCGCCTGTTTGCAAACCGCGGCCGTCGATGCCAGCACCCTGCATTTGGGGCAAGCCAATGGGCCACTGCTGCAACGCTTGCCCCTGCCCTACGCCCTGCGCGACGACATTTAAGCCCTGCCCCCAGCCTCAGAGTTTCAAGGTCATGGCCACATGGGCAATACCAGCCTCTTCAAACGGCTCGCCCTGGGCCACAAAGCCCAGGCGGTGGTAAAAACCTTCAGCGCTGCGTTGTGCGTGCAGCAAAACTTCGCGGTCGCCACGCGCTGTGGCCTGGGCGACCAAGGCCAGCAACACCTGGCGGCCCAAACCGGTTTCGCGCAAACGGCGCAGCACCGCCATGCGCCCTATTTTTGCCACCCCGTTTTCGCTCGGCAATAGGCGCCCCGTGGCCACGGCCACCCCCAGGTGGTTGCAGAGCACGGCATGCACGCATTGGGCATCAGCGGGGTCCCATTCCAGCGCGGGGTCAATGCCTTGCTCTTGGACAAAAACGGCCTGTCGCAAGGGGCTGGCCAGGGGTTCGAGCTGGGCCCAGTCACCGCATTGCAAGCGCGTGATCGGCTCACCGCGCTCATAGGCCTCCAAACAGTGCCGCAAGGGGTCCGGCACCGGCAAAGAGGTGTGGGTCTGGGGGTTGGCAAACACATAAATCATCTCGCCTTGAACCAACCACTGCCCGCCCAAAAACACCCCGGCCTCAAACACCATGGACGATCGCCCCACCCGTGCGCAACGCAAGCCAATGTCCAGCGCGTCGTCGTAGCGCGCCGAGGCATGAAACTCGACGCTGGTTTTTTTCAGAAAAATATCCCCATTGAGCGCGTGCATCGTGTCTTCATAGGGCAAGGCCAAATGGCGCCAGTAGTCGCAAATGGCGGTGTCCATGTACATCGCGTAATGGGCGTTGAACACAATTTGCTGCATGTCCACTTCTGACCAGCGCACGCGCAGGCGGTGAACAAATCGAAAATCATCTTTTTTCATGCACGCTTTCCCGGGGCAAGTCCCCGGCCATTGGGGAAAGTCGGCAGTTTATGACAAGCACCATTGGCTATAGTGGCTGACCACCGCGCCCTTGGCATTTGGTCACCACAGCCCACACCACCACCCTTGCACCCACCATGTCCCAAATCATTTACCTCACCAACATCCAAATTGCCGATGGCGCTTTGCAACAACTCAAAGCCGAGTGCGACAAAGCCCACATCCGCAAGCCCCTGATCGTCACCGATGCCGGGGTCAAAGCCGCAGGCTTGCTCGACATGGCCCTGGAGGTCTTGGGGCCCGACACCGTGGTGTTTGACCAAACCCCGTCCAACCCGACCGAGGCGGCGGTGCGCGCCGCCGCTGCGCTTTACCAACAAAACGCTTGCGATGGCTTGGTGGCATTTGGCGGCGGATCGGCCATCGACTGCGCCAAAGGCGTGGCCATTGCCGCCACCCACCCCGGGCCCTTGAAAGATTACGCCACCATCGAAGGCGGCTCGCCGCGCATCAGCGAACGCGTCGCCCCCTTGATCGCGGTGCCGACCACGGCTGGCACCGGCAGTGAAGTGGCCCGCGGCGCGATCGTGATCGTGGACGATGGCCGCAAACTCGGCTTTCACAGCTGGCACCTGATGCCCAAAGCGGCCTTGCTCGACCCCACCCTGACCTTGGGGCTGCCCCCAGGCTTGACCGCTGCCACCGGCATGGACGCCATCGCCCATTGCATGGAAACCTTCATGGCCGCCCCCTTCAACCCGCCTGCCGATGGCATTGCGCTCGATGGCTTGACGCGCGGTTGGGCCCACATCGAGCGCGCCACCCAAAACGGCCAAGACCGGGATGCGCGCCTGAACATGATGAGCGCTTCGATGCAAGGGGCCATGGCCTTCCAAAAAGGCCTGGGTTGTGTGCACAGTTTGAGCCACAGCTTGGGCGGCGTGAACCCGCGTTTGCACCATGGCACCTTGAACGCCATGTTTTTACCGGCGGTGGTGCGCTTCAATGCAGCGGCCCCTTCGGTGCAGCAAGAGCGCCGCATGGAGCGCATGGCCTATGCCATGGGTTTGGGCGCCATCACCGGTGCAGCGCCAGCTGCCGAGGCCGTGGCCCAAGCCATCAGCGCCATGAACGCGCGTTTGGGACTGCCCACAGGCTTGGCCGCCATGGGCGTGGAGCGGGCTTGGTTTGACAAAATCATCGAAGGGGCGATGGCCGACCACTGCCACAAAACCAACCCCCGATTGGCCAGCGCCCAAGACTACCGCGAGATGCTCGAAGCCGCGATGTGATTCAGGCCAGGGCTTGCACCCGAGCCGGATCGGGTGATTCGCACCAGCGGGCAAACTCTTCGGCCAATTGCTCGCTGGCGCTGACCGCTTGGGTCCACACCTTCACCCGCCCTGGCAAGTCTGTGGCATAGGTGGTGAAGTCGCTGCGGTCGGGCAGCTTGCCATTGGGCAAAGTTTTGACCCATTCGGGATTGGGGGCCAACACGATGGTGTGGTCTAAAAATGGCGTGGCTTTGTGCCGCCATTTGAGGGATTTGTCCAACCAGCCGGGAACCACCGCTGATTGAAAGTGCGGGTACAGCACCAAGCCTTGGTAGGCCAAGTGCAAGTGGTAGTCGGTGATGCCGCCGTCCCAATACGCACCGGTGGGTGCACCCGGAATGTCGTGCACGGCTTGCAGCACAAACGGGATGGCGCAGCTGGCTTGCACCGCGGGCAAGAAGTTGTGTTCGGTCAAGAAGACCTGTTGGGTGGGATAGTCGTCAACCGCAAACGGCAGCCCGCCCCGGCTGGAAAACACCACCCGTTCCAACCAGGCCCCCATGGCCTTGCGGTGCCAAGCATTGCTCAAAAAGGCCCCGGCATAACCCAAGGGCGTGCCCAAGGGGTGCTCGCGGTGCAAGATGTGTTTGCCCCGCGAGGTCACCACATGCAGCCGAAAACGTAGGTGTTTCAGCACCTCGCCCATGCGCGTGCCGTAAAAGGATTGCAAACTTTGGCCAAAGGCATCGCTCACCTGTTGGGCACTGGGGCGCTTTTGTCCGGGTGGGGGTGCATAGTGCTGGTGGATGTAATCGCGTTCCAACCGCTCAAAGGCTTGCACGGGCTGGTTCAAACAGGCGGTGGCCATGCGCCAGGCCCCAATCGATGCCCCCACCAAGTCAATGGTTTGCTGGCTTTGGGGCAGCCACTGGCCCCACAAAAACCGATCGATGGGCCCCAAGATCAAACCCTTGGGGCCGCCCGCCGCCCCCGGGATGACGGCGATGTGCGAAGGTGCCAAACCCTGTTCTTTGATGTGGGCCAGCGCGCGGGGGCCAGCAAAAATGTCCAGGGCTTTCAAAACGCGGCTGGTGGGTTTATTTCTTCAAACCTTGCAACTTGGCAAAGGCCGAAGCCATGGCCGAGCCAGCGGGTGCCGACGCTGGGGGCTTGTACCCGCCACCCGTGCGTGGGCGCTGGTCGCGGCCCGCCTGCTCAAAGCGATTCTCATGCGGGCCGTCTTTGCGCGCGGGGGCTGCGTCGAGCTTCATGCTCAAGCTGATGCGCTTGCGCGCCAAGTCCACTTCCAACACCTTGACTTTGATGATGTCGCCGGTTTTGACCACTTCGCGCGCATCGGTGATGAATTGGTGGCTCAACTGGCTGACGTGGATCAAACCGTCTTGGTGCACACCCAGGTCGACAAAGGCCCCAAATGCGGCCACGT
>CANFPJ010000118.1 GCA_947448885.1 Comamonadaceae bacterium | reverse complement strand
AGGGGGTGTTTTCAGGCCGCGAGGTATTGGCCGAATTTCGCCGCGCCACAGGCTTGCGCACCGCCACCAACATGGTGGCCACCGAATGGCGCGAAATGGCCCACGCCATCCAGTTGCAGTCGGTCGACATCCCCCTGGCCGACCCGCACTTTTGGACGATGCAAGGCTCGGTGCGGGTGGCCCAGGCCTGTCAAACCTGGGGGCTGACCTGGGGTTCGCACTCCAACAACCATTTCGATGTGTCGCTGGCCATGTTCACCCATGTGGCCGCGGCCGCCCCCGGCCAGGTCACCGCCATCGACACCCACTGGATTTGGCAAGAAGGCCAGCGCCTGACCCAATCGCCATTGCGCATCGAGGGGGGTTGCATCGAGGTGCCCAAACGCCCAGGGCTTGGCATTGACATCGACATGGCCCAGGTGGAAGCGGCGCACCAGTTGTATTTGCAGCACGGCCTGGGCGCCCGCGACGATGCCGTGGCCATGCAATACCTGATGCCGGGCTGGAAGTTTGACCCGAAAAAGCCTTGCTTGGTGCGTTGACAAGGGCGCACCAGCTCAAACGCCAGTGCCAGTGCCAGTGCCTCAGACTTTGCAGTTTTTCATGTCGGGGAGTTGCGCCATCCACTGCTGGTAACGCGGATCAGGAATGTTCGCCATGTGCCTGGCCACATCCGCCCAAGTGGCTTCGGGAAAGGTGCGGCACAAGCGCCACGCCAAGTGGTTGGCGATGGCGGTTTCACCATCGAGCACCATGACCTTGAGCAGTGGCACATTCGGGAAATGGACTTGCGAGTAAATGTTGGCGTTTTCAACCGCGATGCGCCGAATCATGGCCTTGTTGTCGTCATTGACTGGGCTGTTGATCATGAAGATGCTGTCAAACAAAATTCGGTTCCACCACACCCGCTGGTTGGCTTGCACAAACGCCTGCTTGGACGAGTCCCTGGCAAAGTTTTCATAGGCGTCCAGGGAATGGCGGTGATCGGCATACACCCACAGCGTCAGTGCCAACAGGGCCACGCCCAATGCCCCATTGAGGCGCGGGCGCATGTGAAAGTGACGCTCAAAGCCGGGCAGCAAGGCCAGGGCAAACGCCAGCAAAAACAAAAACAAGGCATGCCACAAGGGGTACTCGAGCATGCTGTGCATGCCCAGCATCATGGCCACGGCCAACATCACCCACTCATGGGGGCGCTGGCATTGCCAGGGCTTGACGCGCAGCCACACATGCGCCAAAAAAGCCAGCAAGCCCAAGCTGCCGAGCACGCCCAGCTCCACTTGTATTTGCAAAAAAACATTGTGGGCATGGTCCACCGGCTCGGAAATGCCGGGCATCAACACCTCACGCACCTGCAATTGGTGCCAGCCCACGCCCAACCAGGGGGCCGACTGGATCATCGTCCAAATATCTCGCCAAATGCGCAAGCGGTGCGAACTTGAAGCACTCACCGCTTGGCTGGAATCACCCACCAATTGGGAACTCACAACCTGGTGGCTGGCCATCAACTCACCCAAGCCGAGCATCAGCAACAACCACAGGGGCAAGGCCACCCACACCCACGACACCTCAAAGCGCTTGCGCACCAGCATCAACAAACCCGCCAAGGCCAAGATTTCGATGTAACCGGTGCGCGAACTGGTTCCCATGATCGCCCACAGCAACAACCCCAAGATTGCGCAGCGCCATGCGCTGGGCGCCGCCGCCTTTTGGGCCTGGGCGGGAAACAAAAACACCAGGGAAACGATGGCGCCATTCATCAAGGTGGCCGATAAATTGGGTTGCCCCATGAACCCACCATGGCGGGGATAGGCAGCGGACTTTTGCAACCATGGCGACAAAACCCCCTGCCAACCAAACATTTGCAACACGATGGACAAAGCGGTGATGATGCCGGCGATCACCAGCACCCCCATCAGCAACTGCGCCAATGCCGCGCCCTTGCCCGCTTGCACCCACATGCCCACCCAAGCCGTGAGCAAGATCACCGCCACCAAATATGAAATGCTGACCAAGAAATGGCTGAAGTAGCTTTCATGCAGTTGCAGGCCATATTGCAAGGCCGCGAGCAACAACCAAAAGCCGCACAGCAGGCTCAGGCCATTGAAGCCAAACTGCTGGTGTTCGCGCGGCAAGTGCCAATGGGTCGCACACCCGAACAAGCCCAGACCCCAAAAGGCCAGCAAGTCGGAGTTGATGCGCGGCGTCAACGGATTGATGTGCGGCATCGCGGCCACGACAATCATCATCAGCATTGATATAAACGTCAATACAGGAAAATATGATGAATGAGGCCTTAAAGGTGTTAATTTCGTGTTCATTGGTAAATTATATAACACTTTGATGCTATTAAAAATATAAAGTATTACACCAACAAAGCACCCCCCCTGGCAACTCGGTGGTAGGCACCCCGGTGCGGGCACAAAACCGCCGCAGCGACCATGACCATGTCCGAAACTGACCAATCCACGCGCATTCCAGTGCGTAACATGCCGGCGTGGCCCCCAACGACCTGCCCCTGAACCCCAGCGCCTGCTACCAAGCTTTGAGCGCGCGCGATGCCCGCTTTGACGGGCTTTTTTTCTTTGGCGTGCAAAGCACCGGCATTTACTGCCGGCCGGTGTGCAAAGCGCGCACACCCTTGGCGCGAAATTGCCACTTTTTCACCCACCCGGCCCAAGCCGAAGGGGCGGGTTTCAGGCCTTGTCTGCGTTGCCGCCCCGAATTGGCGCCCGGCCAAGCATGGCGTTGGTCCACCCAAGATGCCAGCCACATGCTGGCGCACCAAGCCCTGGCCTGGATGGATCAGCGCACCACCCACGATGGCCCATGGGCCTTGCAGGCCTTGGCCGCCCGCCTGGGCGTGAGCGATCGCCATTTGCGCCGCATCTGGCACACCCACCTGGGTGTCACACCGTCTCAATATCGCCAAACCCAACGCTTGTTGCGGGCCAAACAACTGCTGATGGACACCCGCCTGCCCATGGCGAGGGTGGCCTTGCTCAGCGGGTTTTCCTCGACCCGACAATTCAATCGCGCTTTTGCGCTGCATTACCAACTCAATCCCACGCAATGCCGCGCCAGCGCTTCCAGCGCAGACACCACGCGCATTCGCCTGTCCTACCGCCCCCCGTTTGACCACCCAGCCATGTTGGCTTTTTGGCGCCAACGCGCCGTGCCTGGTTTGGAGTGGTGTGAAGCCCACGCGTCGGGGGAAGAAACCTTCAGCCGCATCCTGACCTTGGAAACGCCCGCAGGCCCTTGCCAGGGCTGGCTGCGTTTGCAGTTGGATGCCCCCCGGCATGAGGTGGGTGTTCAAATCAGCGACTCGTTTTGGCCCCATTTACCTGCGGTGCTCACCCGGGTGCGCTGGGCTTTGGACTTGGATGCCGACCCTTCGGCCATGGAAGCCGTTTTGCAAGCCGACTTCCCGCAAGGCGGTGGCATTCGTGTGCCGGGCGCTTGGAACGGTTTCGAACTGGCCGTGCGCGCCGTGCTGGGGCAACAGGTCAGCGTGGCCGCAGCGCGCACCTATGCCCAACGCTTGGTGCACACCCTGGGTACGCCGGTGACCACGCCCTGGGCTGAGCTGACCCATGCCTTTCCCACGCCGGCTCAGGTGCTGGCCGCCAGCCCTGATCAACTCGGCGCCCTGGGCATCGTCAAACAGCGGCAAAAAGCCTTGCAAGCCTTGGCGCAAGCGGTGTCGGCGGGATTGGATTTGAACCCCGGCGCCCATGTGGCCGAGCGCGTGCAAGCCCTGATGGCCTTGCCCGGCATTGGCGCGTGGACGGCGCAGTACATTGCCATGCGTGCCATGCGCTGGCCCGATGCTTTTCCCGCTGGGGACTTGGTGGTGCAACAACGCCTGGGCGTGCGCGCTGCGCCCAACCCGGCGCGTGCGGCCAGCGAGTGGGCCCAACGCTGGCAACCTTGGCGCAGCTATGCCGTGTTGCGGCTTTGGCAAACACAGGAGACATGATGCTGGTATGCAAAACGATTCGCACCCCCCAAGGGCCCATGCTGCTTGCCGCCAGTGAAGACGGCTTGGCCGGGGCTTGGTTTGAAGGCCAAAGCCACCACCCCGATGCGCGTGCTTGGCCGGTGGTGCGCCAGCAGCGCTGGATCGACCGCGCTGAACAAGAGTTGACCGCTTATTTCAAAGGCGAAGTGAAAGTGTTCAATACCCCGCGTGTGCCCGCCTGGGGAACGGCATTTCAACAAAGCGTGTGGCAGGCCTTGTCTGCCATTCCTCACGGCAGCACATGCAGCTACGGCCAACTCGCCACGCAGTTGAACAAACCCCTGGCGGTGCGCGCCGTGGGCGCGGCCGTGGGCCGCAACCCCTGGAGCGTGATCGTGCCCTGCCACCGGGTACTGGGCGCCCAAGGGCAGTTGACCGGTTATGCCGGGGGTCTGGAGAGAAAACGCGCTTTGCTCAGCTTTGAGGGTGTGGCGCTTTAAGCCACACCTGATTTGACGCATCGGGGGGCCACAGCCCCGACGGGCTGTGCAGGTGGCGCCACATGGTCGCCGGGCCACAGACGGCATCGATGCGAATCAAGGCTTTGAAGCATGCCTGCCTCAGCGCAGCAATAGACTGGCTTATGCAGCGTCTGGTTGCTGCGCGGGTGCCGCTTTTTGAAAGGCCGCTAAGGCCATGCATGCCGCATCCACCGCCGTGATGAGCGGCCAGCGCGCCATGTCCAGCTTGAAGCGGCGTGCGCTTTCGACCTGGGGCACCAAGTACACATCGGCCAAACCGGGGCGGTCGCCAAAGCTGAAAGACCCACGGCGCTGATCGGCGGCCAACATGGCTTCATAAGCATCAAAACCTTGGGTGATCCAGTGGCCGCACCAGGTGTGGATGGCGGCCTCGTCGGTTTTCAAGGTGTGGCGCAGGTATTCCAGGATCCGCCGGTTGTTGATGGGGTGGATGTCACACGCCACCATCGCGGCCAAAGCACGCACGCGGGCGCGGTCATCGGGCGTGGTGGGCAAGAGCGCTGGTGTGGGGTGGGTTTCTTCCAGCCACTCGATGATGGCCGGCGACTGGGTCATGACTTTGCCGTCTTTGACCAAGGTCGGCACCAAACCTTGCGGGTTCAAGGCTTTGTAGTCGGCGCTTTGGTGCGCTTCGGTGCGCAGGTCCACCGCCACGTATTCGGTGGCCAAGCCTTTGAGGTTCAAGGCGATGCGCAAGCGGTGCGAGGTGCCC
The DNA here is from genome assembly GCA_947448885.1 of Comamonadaceae bacterium. Classification (GTDB taxonomy): domain Bacteria; phylum Pseudomonadota; class Gammaproteobacteria; order Burkholderiales; family Burkholderiaceae_C; genus Limnohabitans. The sequence goes on along the minus strand of CANFPJ010000118.1, from coordinate 3,989 downwards.
GAGCGAAAAAAGCTGTAGAGCTGCATGGGGCTTCAGGCGCGAACTTCGTAGACACCCAACTTGCGGTGCAGGGGCGCTTCGTCGGCCAAAAAGAAAAACGCCGGTTGGCTGCTCGAGCGGTTGGTCACGGTGACCGGGGTGTAGCCCGGTGCGCAACAGGTATCGGCCTCGACCAGGTGGAATTTTTGCGCTTCGATGGCCACATCGGCTTGGCCTTCGATCAAGTGGAACACGCAAGCGGGCGAACGTGCCGGCATGTTCAAGGTTTGGCCTGGGCGCAGCATCATGGCGTAAAAGCCCAAGATGTTTTCGACGTCCGTGCCGGTCTCGGGGTTGACGTAGGTGATTTGCACCGACGGCTCTTGCGGGTTGTCCTGCGACAGGGTCAGCAAGGCCGCACGTGCTTGGTCCCAGGGGTAGCGCAGCATCGGATAGGGCTTGCTGCCGCGCACAAACATGCGGGTGGGCGCCATGCCGCCGTGGGCATAAATGCGGTCACCGCGACCAGGCACCGTGGTTTGGGCGTCGCCGTTGACGTGGTAGGAGGTCTCGAGGTAATAAATGATGGGCAGGTCCAGCACATCCAACCACACCACCGGGTCGGTGCCGTCGTGGCCATGCTCGTGCCACAAGCCGGTGGGGGTGAGGATCAGGTCACCACGGCTCATGGGGCATTTTTCGCCGTCGACCGTGGTGTAAGCGCCCTCGCCTTCAACGATCATGCGCACCGCGTTGGGTGTGTGGCGGTGCGAGGGTGCCCACTCGCCGGGCAACAGCAACTGCATGCCCAAATAGATGGCGGCGCTGGCTTGCATCTTGTCCAGGCCGTGGCCGGGGTTGGCCAACACCAAAACGCGGCGCTCGGCTTTTTCGATGGGGGTGAGTTCGCCCGCTTGCAACAACAAGGGTTTGATGTCTTTGTAAGCCCAGTGGGTGGCGCGGGTGTTGGGCCGGGGCTTGGTGGGCGGCAAAACGCCACGCAAGCTCGGCCACAAGGGCACCAAATTGTGCGAAGCCAAAGCCTCCACATATTCGGTGGGCAAATCGGCCAAACTGCCGAGGTCGTTCATCGCGTTCATGGGGGTCTCCTTGTGTGTCAATGCGCGGCCAAGCAATTGGCCACGTTCCAGCCGTACAGCCATTCGAGGGCATCGTAAAAACGCTCGGGGGTGCGACCGCGCCAGAGGTCGTTGCGCACCAAGCGCTCGACGCCTTTGGCATGGAACAAGCGCCCCATCTCACGCGCCGACAAAACGATGCGGGCGGTGCGCGCCACACGTGAGCGCTGATAAAGATCGAAGGCGCTGACCCAGTCTTTGCCGGTCACGCGCAGGGCCTCGCCCAAGGTCACGGCGTCTTCCATCGCCATGCAACCGCCCTGGGCCATGTATTGGGTGGTGGGGTGGGCGGCGTCGCCCAACAAGGTGACGCGGCCATAAGACCATTGGCCAATCGGTTCGCGATCGGCCGTGGCCCAGCGCCGCCACGATTTGGGCAGGTCCAGCAGTTGGCGCGCCTTGGGGCAAATGCCCTGAAAGTAGCTCAGCACCTCTTCGCGGCTGCCGTCGGTCACGCCCCACGCTTCGGTTTGGCGGCTGTGGAAGGTGACCACCACGTTGTATTGCTCACCCCCACGCAGCGGGTAATGCACCAAATGGCAATTGGGGCCGACCCAAATGCTGGCCGCGTTCCATTGCAAGTCCGCAGGGAATTCATTTTTTTCGACCACCGCGCGGTACACCACATGGCCGGTCACCTTGGCCGGGTCGCCCACATACTGCTCGCGCACCACCGACTTGACGCCGTCGGCACCGATCAGCGCTTGACCGTGGTGGGCGTTGCCATGTTGGTCGTGCACCGTGACGCTGTCGGCGTTTTGCTCGGTGCGAACGATTCGGGTGGAGGTCAAAAACGACACCTGGTCAGAGGCTTTGACACCGTCGTACAGCGCCATGTGGGCATCGGCGCGGTGGATCACCGCATAGGGGTTGCCAAAGCGTTGGCGAAAGGCCTCACCGGTGGGGATGTATCCGACTTGTTGCTCGTCAATCGCGTCGTGCATCACCATGTAATCGGTGTACACCGCTTTAGAGCGGGCTTGTTCACCCACACCGAGGGCGTCAAACGCGTGAAAGGCATTGGGGCCGAGTTGAATGCCGGCGCCAATTTCACCAATTTCGGGTGCCTGCTCAAACACCTTGACGCTGAAACCTTGGCGCACCAAGGCCAAAGCCGCGGCCAACCCGCCGATACCGCCGCCGGCCACCAACACCGGCAAAGCTTGTTTGTTGCTCATGAACACATCCTCATCATGCGACAAGTTTAGTGGACGCCACTGGCACCCACGCGCGGGCTGTCACAAACCCAACAAGCGCACCGCATTGCCCTTCAAAATGCCGGGCATCACTTCGGGCTTGAACCCAGCCACCTCAAAGTCTTTCATCCAGCGCTCGGGCGTGATCAAGGGGTAATCGCTGCCAAACAGCACCCGGTCTTTGAGCAAGGTGTTGGCGTACTGAACCAATTGCTTGGGAAAGTACTTGGGGCTCCAGCCTGAGAGGTCGATCCACACATTGGGTTTGTGCGTGGCCACCGACAGCGCCTCGTCTTGCCAGGGAAAGCTGGGGTGCGCCATGACAATTTGCATGTCGGGCCAGTCGATCGCCACATCGTCCAGGTGCATGGGGTTGCTGTAGGCCAAGCGCAATCCGCCGCCGCAGCGCATGCCCGAGCCGATGCCACTGTGGCCGGTGTGAAAAATGGCCGGTAGTTTGTGGTGGTTGATGACGTCATAGATGGGCCAGGCCATCTTGTCGTAAGGGTGGTAGCCCTGCACCGTTGGGTGAAACTTGAAGCCGCGCACACCTTCTTTTTCGATCAAGCGTTCGGCCTCGCGCGCACCCATCTTGCCTTTGTGCGGGTCGATGCTGGCAAAGGCAATCATCATGTCGCTGTTGTCGCGCGCGGCCTGGGCGATTTCCTCATTGGGAATGCGGGTGCGGCCCAGTTGAGATTCGCTGTCCACGGTGAACATCACCAAGCCCAGTTTGTGCTCGCGGTAGTAAGCCACCGTTTCGGCAATGGTGGGGCGGCGGTTGGAGCCAAAGTATTTGTCGGCAGCGCGGTCGTATTCCTCGCCATAGTTGTCGAACGGGTTGCGGCAACTCACCTCGGCATGGGTGTGGATGTCGATGGCGATCAAATTGGCGTGGTCCATGGTTTCTCCAGTGGTTGATGTGCAGGCCATTCCCAGTCCCTAGGGAAAACACGGGGATTTGCCACCCCTTGTTGGCTTGAAATAGTTATAAAACATAACCATAATCGATTTAAACGACTTTGACAACCAGGATCCACCCCATGCCCTCTGCCCATCTGCACATTGAACACCGCGACGCTGTGGCCCTGGTGCGACTGACGCGCCCGCTCAAGCGCAATGCCTTGAACGATGGCTTGATCGCCGATTTGCAGCAGGCTTTTGACCACATGCCCGCCACGGTGCGCGCGGCAGTATTGCATGGCGAGGGCGATCACTTTTGCGCCGGTTTGGACTTGAGCGAGTTGAAAGAGCGTGACGCCGGCCAAGGCATGGTGCATTCGCGCACCTGGCACCGCGCCCTGGACGCGATGCAGTTTGGCCCGGTGCCCGTCATTGCGGCTTTGCACGGTGCGGTGGTTGGCGGTGGCTTGGAGCTGGCCAGCGCCTGCCACATCCGGGTGGCCGATGAAAGCGCGTTTTACGCCTTGCCCGAAGGCACACGCGGCATTTTTGTCGGTGGCTCGGGGGCGGTGCGCATCCCCAAGCTGATTGGCGTGGCGCGCATGACCGACATGATGATGACCGGGCGGGTGTACAACGCCACCGACGGCGAACGCCTGGGATTTGCCCAATACCTGGTGCCCACCGGCAGCGCCTTTGACAAAGCCTTGGAGCTGGCCCAGCGGGTGGCCACCAATGCCCCGCTGACCAATTACGCCTTGATGCATGCCCT
>CANFPJ010000117.1 GCA_947448885.1 Comamonadaceae bacterium | reverse complement strand
CCGACTATGGGTGAGAGCAACAGCACCCGGCCTGCAAAGGGGGGGATCTGAGCCTGGGCGTGCATGAACAAATACGCACCAAATGAATTGGCAATGACCTGGGCGTCGCTTTGGGTAAAGTGGGCCATCAAGTCCTGGGCAATCACCTCTACTTGCTGGCCAAAGGGTAGCCGGTTGAATTCCCCCACCGTCTCGCGCCCCATCACCTCATGGCCGCGCGCCAACAAGGCAGCACCCAATCCCTTGTGCAGCACGCCGCCGTGGCCTGGCAGGTAGTAAATCGGTTTTTTCATGAGGGCTCAATGCCGAAGTCGCGGTCAGAGTATGAACTGACACTGCGGCTCCAGGCGTAGGCTTTTTGGATGTGCTTGGCGGCGTGATCGGACATATAGAGTGGGCTTGGCGTGATGCCCACGCGCCCAAGGTCGAGCCGATCGCCATCCCAGCAAGACTGAACCGTCTCGTCCGGGTGCACCCGTCCACCGCTGTGGTGGCGTATGGCGTGGCACAACTTGTCCAATTGACTGCCGGTGAGGCTGTAATGGCTGTGGTTCAGTGACGCCGCATAAGCAGCCGCACGCTCGCCATGGTCTGTATCCGTGAACTCGTTTTCGCGCTGGCTGTCGTGCAAAAAAGAAAACAACTCCACCACCAGCAAGTCAGCCCCCCGCGCTTTCCCAATGGTCATGGCGTGCTTTCTCACCCGCGCCCAATGCGCCGGGCCGTGGTCTCCATCGCGATTCAAGCGGAACTGGTCCAAGATGGTTTGCAAAAGGACTTTGCGGTCAAAGGGGGTGGCGGTCATTGCTGAGATGCTTTATTTCAGGATTCATCAGTTTGATGCACAAAGTATTCATGCCTCTGAGCTCATCCATTGAGCTTTTGACACCATAGCATGCAAGGTATCAAGGAGAAAACCATGTCTTTCTGGCAGATCTTGGGACGGCTGGCCATTTCAAATGAGGGCGAAACCATTCAACGCGTCAGCGATGAAACATACGTCAGCACCACCGGGGTGACCTATACCCAGATGGGGCCAACCACCGTGGGCAGCGATGGCTCGGTTTTCACGCAGATGGGCAGCCACAGTTCAGACGGTAGCACCCGGGCGAGGGGCACGGCCACAGGGCTGGGGACTGTTTTTAATGATGATGAGGAATGGTGAAGGACCAATCCAATTTGTTGAGTTGGCTTCCTGAAAAAATATCATTGGCGCATGTCATTTGAAGATTCAAACCCAAATGATTGACTGCATCAGGGATCGAATGTTTCCATTCAACATCGATACAGCGATGTACGATGTCGATTGGGGCGTGATGAGCCAAACGTCTGGGCACTGATATCCCACGCCCGGCGGGTACATTGCAGCAACCGCTGCCTCCCGGGGCTTCATCGTGGCCTTGCTCGAATTGGCGCACGGCAATCAGCCCAACTGAAGGTCTTCGACCCCTGCAATACTTGAATGGAAAAAGGAGTTTTCCCATGAAATCCCGTGCCGCCGTGGCCTTCGAGGCTGGCAAGCCTTTGCAGATCGTCGAAATCGATGTGGCCCCGCCCCAAAAAGGCGAGGTGCTCGTCAAAATCACCCACACCGGCGTCTGCCACACCGATGCATTCACCCTGTCGGGTGATGACCCGGAGGGCATCTTCCCTGCGGTGCTCGGCCATGAGGGTGCAGGCATTGTGGTGGGCGTGGGCGAAGGCGTCATCAGCGTCAAGCCGGGGGACCATGTGATTCCCCTCTACACCGCCGAGTGCGGCGAGTGCCTCTTTTGCAAATCGGGAAAAACCAACCTGTGCGTGGCGGTGCGCGCCACCCAAGGCAAGGGCGTGATGCCCGATGGCACGACGCGGTTTTCCTATCAAGGTCAGCCGGTTTATCACTACATGGGCTGCTCGACCTTCAGCGAATACACCGTGGTGGCCGAGGTCTCGCTGGCCAAGATCCGTCCCGACGCCAACCCCGAGCAGGTGTGCCTGCTGGGCTGTGGTGTGACCACCGGCCTGGGCGCCGTCAAGAACACGGCCAAGGTGCAGCCGGGTGACACGGTGGCCGTCTTCGGCTTGGGGGGCATCGGGCTGGCCGTGGTTCAAGGTGCCCAGTTGGCCAAAGCCGGTCGCATCATTGCCATTGACACCAACCCGTCCAAATTTGATTTGGCGCGCACCTTTGGCGCGACGGATTGCATCAACCCCAAAGACCACGACAAGTCCATCCAGCAGGTGATCGTGGAAATGACCGGCTGGGGTGTGGACCACAGCTTCGAGTGCATCGGCAACACCCAGGTCATGCGCGCTGCACTGGAGTGCGCTCACCGCGGTTGGGGTCAGTCGGTCATCATTGGCGTGGCTGGCGCAGGGCAGGAAATTTCAACCCGCCCTTTCCAGTTGGTCACCGGTCGGCGCTGGTTGGGCACGGCCTTTGGTGGCGTCAAGGGGCGCAGCGAATTACCCAGCATGGTGGACGACGCGATGGCTGGCCGCATTCAGCTCTCGCCTTTCGTCACCCACACCATGCCACTGACTGAAATCAACCATGCGTTTGACCTGATGCACGAAGGAAAGTCCATCCGCTCAGTGGTTCATTACTGAAAACGGAGCCCCGCATGGAACGCATTGAGCAACACGCCAGCTTTGGCGGCCGACAGGAAGTGTGGAAGCACGCGTCAACAACGCTCGGTTGCGAGATGAAGCTGGCGGTGTATTTGCCCGAACCCGCAACGCGCGGCCAACCATGCCCGGTGCTTTACTGGTTGTCCGGGCTGACCTGTTCCGAGCAAAACTTCATCACCAAGGCCGGCGCTCAGGCGCATGCGGCTCGCCATGGCGTCATCGTGGTCGCACCGGACACCAGCCCACGCGGCGAAACGGTGGCCAACGACCCAGCCTACGACCTGGGACAGGGTGCGGGGTTTTATGTGAACGCCACGCAGGCTCCCTGGGCCGCGCACTACCGCATGCAAGACTATGTGGCCTTGGAGCTGCCCGCACTGGTCGAGCAGCACTTTGCGGCCAGCCCCTTGCGCGGTATCTTTGGCCACTCCATGGGCGGCCATGGGGCACTGGTCACGGCCCTGCGCCATCCCGGGCGCTATCAGAGCGTTTCCGCGTTTTCGCCCATCGTGGCGCCATCGCAAGTGCCTTGGGGCCAAAAGGCGTTGGGCGCGTACTTGGGCGCCGACCGCGAAGCCTGGAAGGCCTGGGATACCGTTGAACTGATCCAAATGGCTCGTCAGGAGCGCTTGCCCTTGCTCGTGGATCAAGGCGAAGCAGACGAATTTTTAGCCCCCCAACTGCAGCCTGAACGCCTGCAAGCCGCTTGCGTGTCCACAGGGCACCCCTTGCGCTTGCGCATGCAACCCGGCCACGACCACAGCTACTACTTCATCGCCACCTTTCTGGGGGATCACTTCGACCACCACGGTGCCGCTTTGGCTGCGGCCCGCCACTGAGCGCGCATGAATTTTTGCGCCTATTGGCGCTCTATTTTTTTCATGTCGACCACCTTTTTCCAGATGGCAATTTCACGTTCGATTTTTTCACGCATTTGAAGGGGCGTCGAATAAATCGGCACGCCACCCAACTCGGCAAATCTTTTTTGGACATCATCCATTTGCAAAATCACTTGCATTTCGCGATTGATCTTTTCCACCGTGCTGGCAGGGGTACCGGGCGCCACCGCCAGGCCCAACCACGAGCTGAAATCCAACCCGGGCAAGGTCTCCGACAAGGTGGGCAAGTCAGGCATCAAAGGCGACCTGGCAGAAGCCGTGGAAGCCAGCCCTCTCACTTTCCCGCTGCGAATTTGCCCAAAGGCAAAGGTGGATGTCTCGATCATCACATCAATGCGCCCCGCCAACAACTCCATCATGGCTGGCGCGCCACCCTTGAAGGGCACGTGGATCATGGAAATACCCGCTTCACTCGACAGCCACTCGCCCGTCAAGTGATGGAGGCTGCCAATGCCCGCAGAAGAAAAGCTGAGCTTTCCCGGTTGCGCCTTGGCTTTGCTCAAGAGGTCGGCCATGGACTTGATGGGTGAGTCTTGTGGCACCAGGATCACCATCGGATAGCCAATCACCGTGGTCACCATGCCAAAGTCTTTCACCGGGTCGTAGGGCAATTTATGCATGATGGCGGCGGTCACCGGGTGCCCACCACTGAGCAGTGTCATGATGTGTCCATCGGGCGGCGACTTGGCCACAAAATCGTAGGCAATCAATCCCGTGGCACCCACTTTTTGTTCCACCACCACCGATTGGTTCCATCGCTCTGACAGCTTTTGAGACAGCAGGCGACTCACAATGTCCGAACTGCTGCCGGGTGAATAGCCCACAATGAAGCGCAGGGGTTTGTTTGGAAATTCTTGGGCCGCGACCTGGGTCGAGGACAGTGAAAAAACCAACCCCAACAACAACACCCAAGGGTTTGACAACATTCGATGCATGGCCATAAGACTCTCTGTCTGTTTTGTGTGTTTTCAAAAGAGATGCCAAATCAGTTTAGGGCAGAACGCGTCCGGATCAGCCAGACTTGGGGTGTCGGGTAAACCCTGGCGCGTCGTCGCCTGTTTTGCCATGGCTTCACTTTCCAAGTAAGCTTCTGGAGCCCTTGGCTGACAGGGGCCAAGAAATTTTCATCACGTTTCAGGTGCGCAGCCACAGACCCCCATGACCGACGACCCGATCATTTTTAAAAAGCATTTCAATGACCATGCACGCCACTGACATCGAAACCCAATTCAACCCTCGACGTGCAGTGCCCAATGTCGATGCGCATGCCGCACGCACCCAACTGCTGAGCCAACAAGCGAGGCAACGCCACGAAGGCATTTACAACCTGCGTTATGGGCCAGGCCCGTTGGCCACGTTGGATGTGTTCAAGGCGGCAGCAGCCCATGCGCCAGTGCACGTGTTTCTGCATGGCGGGTATTGGCGAGGGCGTGACAAAAGCGATTTCAGTTACTTGGCCGATGCCTTGTTGCCGCATGGGATCACCACCGTGGTGATGAATTACGACCTGTGTCCCCAAGTGGAGCTGCCCGCCATCGTTGATCAGGTGGCCCAAGGTCTCGCATGGGTGCATGAGCATGCCGCCGATTGGGGCGCCGACCCCAGTCGATACAGCGCCTCTGGGCATTCGGCGGGGGCGCACCTGATCGCCGCCGTTTTGGCGCGCCATGCCAGCGCCACCGTGGTGCCCATCGGAATGCCCTCTTCGGCGATGCTGATCAGCGGTGTCTATGAGCTGGAGCCTGTGCTGTCGATCTCCGTGAATGAAGAAATCCGCCTGCGCCCCGATCAGGTTGCGGCCATGAGCCCGATGCGCCACCCCCCATGCCTGCCGGTGCGATTGACCGTGGCGGTGGGCGGCGCTGAAACCCGGGGCTTCATTGAACAGTCGGAGCGTTTTGCCGCCACCTGCGCATCACACGGCGCCGATGCCCACTTCATCAACCACGAGGGATGCGACCATTACACCGTGATGCGCCACTTCGAGTCCCCCGAAGGCGCGCTGACCCGTCAGGTGGTGCGCGATCTTTTGCCCACCTGATGCGCTTTGGAGAACACCATGCCCCAATCCCCTGCACCATCCTTTCAAACCAACCGCCGCCGCTTATTGAAGGGTGCGGGTACCCTGGTTGCCTCTGCGCTGCTCCCCCTCTCCGAGGCCTGGGCCCAATCCGCTTGGCCCGCCAAACCCATCAAATTGGTGATCCCGTTTGCCCCAGGTGGCGTGACCGATACCAGCGGCCGCATCGTGGCCGATTACTTGAGCAAACGCCTGGGGCAGCAGGTGGTGCCGGACAACCGCCCCGGCGCCTCCGGCAACATTGGCAGCCAAGTGGTGGCCAATGCAGAGCCTGATGGCTACACCTTGTTGCTGGTGCTTGACGGCACCTTCGTCATCAACCCCCACGTGTATGACAAGGTGCCGTTTGATCCGCAGCGCGACTTCAGCACCATCGGCAAGATCGGTGACTCGACCACCATTTTGGTGGCGCATCCGGGCTTCAAGGCCAATAACCTGCGCGAGCTGATTGATCTGTCCAAAACGCTGCCCGGCGGGGTGTCCTACGGGACCTCTGGCACCGGCAGCATCGTCCATTTGGCGGGGGAGTTGCTCAAACAACGAACGGGGGCCAACCTGGTGCACATTCCCTACAAAGGTGGCGCACCTGCGATCGCCGATGCACTGGCCGGTCACACGCCACTGGCCTTTGCGTCTGCCGCATCGGTCCAGAATCATTTGAAGTCTGGCAGCCTGAAAGCGCTGGGCGTGCCTTCCGGCAAGCGGTCGCGCCAGTACCCCGATATCCCCACCTTTGCCGAATCTGGATTGGCCGACTTCGACATCAATTCTTGGGTTGGGCTGGTGGCCCCCGCCAAAACACCGCGCGCCATCGTCGAACGCCTCAACACGGAATTGAACGCTGCGCTCGCCGACCCCGAGGTGCGCTCGAAACTGGAAGCCGCGGGCATCTCTGCCACACCGGGCACGGCGGAATCGCTTTCAGCGACGATTCGAAAAGAGTTGGCGCTTTATGGTGGGGTGGTGAAAGCGGCCGGTATCAAACTGAACTAATGATGGACTTTCTCGGCCTCAGCAACACCCACGGGAAAATCTCACCCAGCCGGGAAACTGTTCTCGTGCATGAACGATTTCAAAACCCACCCCCGCTTCAAAGTCAGCCCGGCTTGCCCACCGTCCACACCCGCCATTTCATCTGAACCAAACCATGAACCCAACCATCACCGACTGGCGCGCAAGGATCGGCTTTCTGATTCCCCCGGGAACACCCACTGTCGAGCGCGAAATGTTCCAGGCTGCCCCGCAAGGGGTGTCGGTTCATTTCAATCGGATGGTGGCGCGAGGTGCGGTCGGAACGCTGCAAAACTTGCAGCAACGTGCGGCCAGTCAACTCCAGCATCTGGACGAAACCGTCGACCTGCTGGCCAGTGTGGAGCCCGATGTCATTGTTCTTGCGCACACAGCGACCAGTTACACCTTGGGCAGCGTGGGTGACGCCGAGTTGTCGAAGCGAATGGCGCAATGCACGGGCATTCCATTTATAACTGCACTGGGCAGCGCAGCCGAGGCTTTGCAAGCCCTGGGGGTGCGCAAATTGTCGGTCTGTACGCCTTACGACATGGCGCTGACCATGCGCAGCAAAGCCGTTTTCGAAGAATACGGGTTCGAGGTGGTGAATGCACAGTGTTTGCCAGATGTCAAAAGTATTTTTGAAGAAACACCCCGCCGCGTTTATGGGTTGATCAAATCAGCCAACCGGTCAGACGCTGATGCGGTGTTTGTCAGCGGCGTCGGCCTGCCCACCCTGTCGGTTTTGGGCATGGCCGAGGCGGACCTCGGCAAGCCCGTCTTGTCCAGCGCCTGCGCCATGCTTTGGAATGCCCTCCAAACCGCGGGCATCGCTACACCCGTAGCGGGTTGTGGGCGCCTGCTTGAGGACCCTATTTACAGGCCAGCGTCGGCTTATCGCCCCGTCCAGCCACGCGCTTGACCTCACTCCGGCTTGAGGCCGGCCGCTCGGATGACGACGCCCCAACGCGTTCTCTCTGCTTCTAAAAATTTTTGGAATTCTTGGGTCGTCATCGAGGGGTATGTGTCCACCCCCAACTTGCGCAAGGCTGCGCGTGTTTCTGTGGCCTGCGCAACGGCGCCCACATCCACTGCCAAGCGCTGCAAGATGGCCGAAGAAACCCCCGCCGGGGCCACCAGGCCAAAAAAGTTCGCAAAATTCATCGCTTCAAAGCCCTCTTCCTTCAATGCGGGCACATCTGCGAGGTTGAAAAACCGCGACTGCGTGGTCACGGCATAGACCTTGATCTTGCCCGCGCTGGCCAACGGGGCCGCACTTCCCGCCGGCAACATTTGGAAATCGGTTTGACCCCCCAACAATGAAGCCACCGCTGGGGCTTGGCCTTGGAAAGGGACATGCAAAACATCCAATCCCGCCAGGCCCTTCAGTGTCTCCATGGCGATCTGTGACGTGCTGCCCAAGCCGGCAGATGAATAACTGAATTTACCGGGTTGGGATTTGACCAATGCCAATAACTCCCGGATATTGTTCGCTGGGAAATCCGGCCTCGATACCAGTGAGAATGGATTGATGGCGAAGGGTGCAATGGCCGAAAAGTCTTTCTGAGGGTCGTATGGCAAACGCGCACGCAGGTTGGGCGCAATGGCATGTGTTTCTGCGCTGGCCAGCAACAAGGTGTAGCCGTCCGCTGGCGCACGCGCCACAAACTCTGCCCCAATGGTGGCTGCCGCCCCTGCCCTGTTCTCCACCACCACGGTTGTGCCCATTCTTTCCGCCAAGCGCTGGGCCATGATGCGGCCGGCCAAGTCTGTGATCCCGCCTGCAGGCCAAGGTATCACCAATTTGATGGGCCGATCTGGGTAGTTTTGAGCCCTGGCCGCCGAGCCCATCAATATCAAAATGAGGCCCAAAATCTTCAAATGAAGGGCGTGTTTTTGCATCGGTCTGAAATACGGCATGGGCGGTTACCTTGGCACTGAAGTGGCTTTATGAAAGTTAACCCCAAACAAGTTCAATTGCAATGGGATGCACCCTGCTCCGCCAGGCCTGGGTCCATGCATTCGACAACGCCACCGCGGTCCATGCCGGCCTCTGCGCTGCTGGTTAACAATGACGCCACTTCGTCTTTGCCAAGCCCGACCATGATCATTGAAAACCAATTCGACATCACCCCCGCTGTTTTGGCCGAACTCGAGCGCGCCCAAGACCCTCGATTTCGCGAGATCATGGGCGCAGCGGTGCGTCATTTGCATGATTTTGTGCGCGAGGTGAAACTCACTGAGTCTGAATTTCAGATGGCCTGTGCCTCCATCGCCAAGCTCGGTCAAGCCACCACACCTTCCCACAACGAAGTGGTGCTGGCCGCGGGCTCACTGGGTATTTCGGCACTGGTCTGCCTGCTCAACAATGGTGACCATGGCCAGACCGAAACCACTGCCAACTTGCTCGGTCCATTTTGGCGTGCAGGTGTGGCCGTGATGCCCAATGGCTCATCCATCGTTCGCTCGGCCACGCCGGGTGCGCCCCTGTTTGTCAACGCCTGGGTCACCGACCGCGACGGCCAGCCGGTGGCCGGCGCCGAGGTCGATGTGTGGCAGTCCTCCAGCGAAGGCTTTTATGAAAACCAAGACCCCGCGCAGGCCGACATGAACCT
>CANFPJ010000116.1 GCA_947448885.1 Comamonadaceae bacterium | reverse complement strand
CCAGCTCGGCCAAAGGCGTGCCCGCACGCACGGTGACCACCAATTCGCTGGGCTCGTAGCTGACGATGCCACTGTGGGCACGGGTGTCCAATACGTTGGTGCTGTGAGCAGCTTGGCCGTAAAAGTGTTTGCTGTGGCCGCCTTGGATGGCCAAGGTTTGGCCTTGGCGGGCGGCGGCGTGGATCTGCTCGATCCAGGTGGTCAATGGGGCTTGCATGTCGCCATGTTAGCCGCGCCTTTGCTGGTCGCTTTGGATCGTCAGGTCAACCCCATGGACCAGCCCAACCCCTGGGAGTTCAAGCCACAAAACCCATGCGCTGGCGTTGTGGGCTGCGATCGGGCAAATCCACGCCCAGCAAGCGGTCGCGCCGTGCCAAACGGGCATTGCCAAAAGCCGTCATCAACGAGCGGCGCATGTCGCGCGGTGGCATGCGGGCCAATTGGTCCAGCACGTCCTCGGCCAAATCCGCTTCAAAAAACCGACCCCATTGGTGTTCCGTCAAGATCGAGTGGCACAAGCGACTGGCAATGCCGCGCGCTTGGTCGGTGGTGGGCGGGGCAATTTCCCACACATTCATGCGGTTCAAGATGGGCGCCGGAATGTGCCGATCATCGTTGGCGGTGGCGACCCAAATGATGTGTCGGGCGTCCATGCGCATGTCGACAAACTCATCGACAAACTGCGACGCTGTGTCCACTTCCAGCAAGTTGTACAGCGGGCCCAACGGGTCGTACTGCGCGTCGGCACTGGCTTTGTCGATTTCGTCGAGCACCATCACCGGGTTGGCAAAATCGCCCTCGGCCAGGGCTTGAAACACCCGGCCCGGCTTGGAGCCCTTCCACTGCGGGGACGAGCCCGACAACAACCAACCGGCCGTCATGGCGTTCATGCTGACCAATTCGGCGCGGGTTCCCACCAACTGCGCCAATTGGCGCGCAAAGTGGGTTTTGCCAATGCCCGGCGGGCCCAGCAACAACATGGGCATCAGCGCCAAACCCTCGTCGCTGTCTTGGCTCAAGGCCAGCTGTCGCTTGACCTCGTCCAAGGGTTGCGCAAAGTTGGGCAAGGCCGCATACAAAGCCGCCATGTCGGGCACGGCCAGGGGCTTGGCCCAACTGCGCCAAGGGCCGCGCTGCAACAAACGCTCGTAAATGCCCAGCAGCACGCTGTGCTCTTGGCTGGCGCCAGCGGTTTGCATCTGCATCCAGCGCGCCTCCAGTTCGTCGGCCTCAAAAACGGGGCGTTGCTGTGGTTTTGAATTGTTGTTTTTGTCGATTTTGAATTCCTGGCTGGTGTCCATTTTTCATCCTCCTGATGCCGATGGATAGAGCAAGGAGCACGCCAGTTCTGGCTTGGTTTTTTCGACAAATGTGCCGCATTGGCGCAGCGCTTGAAGTCCAAAGGCCACGCGGTTTCACCGCATGGTTTCAATGCGGTGACGCAGGCCCCGACGCTTGGGTGTCAGGGGGCCGACAACCCCCAGGCATGCAGCGAAAGGCGCCGCCCCCAATCAGCGGCGCCTGAATTGATAAAAACATTAAATTTGACATTGCGCTCGACCCTTGGCGTCAGGCAGATCAGGCACGGGTCCCGCCAAACCGCCACAGCACGAACCAAGGCCATGGTGGCCGTTCAGTGGTTGTGGAGTTTCTCTTGCAGCCACACCTTGATCAAAGATTGGTAAGGCACATCTCGGGCGTTGGCGGCCACCTTGATGCCATCGAGCAAATGTTGCGGCAACCGCAGAGATATGGTTTTGGTGGTTGGGCGCAAATTGGGTAACTTGACCTTTTGTGCTGTTGCCCAGTCCACGTGTGCGCTGGAGTCGTTCGCTTCCCAATAGGCGCGCTCTTGAGCCTCGGACTTGAACGCCGGGATCGGCTATTTAGCGACTGGCTTGCTCATAAATCATGCGCTCCTTTCTGTGCATATCTTGTGCCGAAATCAAACGTATCAACTCGCCCTTACGACGCAAAGTAAAGGTCAGGTGCAAGGACCGTCCATCATCCGAATGGCCCAAGGCATGAAACCGAGACTCGCTTTGGCTGTGCGCGGCATCATCCAGCAGTCGCAGAGGGGCATTGAAAAAAACCTGCTCCGCCTCTGCCATGCTGACCCCATGCTTATCGTTCTTGCGCTCGTTGCCAGCATCCCACTCAAAGCCAACGATGGACACAAGATTGATCATTTTTTGTATCTTGCCATCATGTACCAATGAGACCTTTTGTGAAATGCTGCGAAGTTTCGATCCCGAAGCCTCGTTGGTGACTTTCAGCGCCAACGTTTGGCAGCTGGCGGCGAATGCCTGCTCAGCAAAACTGCACGCTACTGACGCCGGTTTTTAGGCGTGTCGCGCAGAAATCGTCATTTGCACGCCAAATGTTTCGCCCGGCTGGGCCACGCGCAAGCCCAAGGGGTCGGCTTGGTCCACGCCCACAGGGGCGGCTTGGCCTTGACCCGATAAGTGCAGGGCATTGTTGACATGGCTGACGGGCTCGATGGCCACCACGTCCAAATCGGCATGGGTGTAGACCACCAGGTGCTGCAAATTGGCCTCGATGCGGGTGTGCAGCCAACCATCTTTCAAATGGGCCACACCGTTCCAACCATCAAAGCAGTTGTCGATGCGCAGGCCTTGGCAGTCGGTGTCCAAGCCGGTCGCGGCCCGGCGCCGGGTGGGCAGTTTGTCTTCGCCCATTTCCCACAAACCGGTGGCGGTGAATTGAACATGGCTGTCGGCGCGTTTGACAAAGTAGGGGTGCCAGCCCAAGCCCACCGGCGCGGGCTGGGCCGATTGGTTGGTGATGGACATGCTCACTTGCAAGCTGTGGCCTTGGAGGGCAAAGGCCTGGGACACGTCAAAGGCAAACGGCCAATGGCTGTCGGGGCGGTGCTCGTAGCTCAACAAGGCCGTGTTGTCACTCTGGTCCAAAACCGTCCAGGGCCGCTGCCAGCCCACGCCGTGGATGGCATGGGGTTCGTCGTTGAAGTTGCGCACCAGGGGGTGGCTGGTGCCGTTCCACACCAGTTTGGCCTGGGCGATGCGGTTGGAAAAGGGCACCAAGGGGTAGCAGCCCGATGCGCGCACGGTGTGCAGTTGTTCACCTGGGGTGGAGCGCAAGATGGGTATGCCACCCAACCACAGGCCGGCGATGCAGCCGCCCAGGTCGGGGCGCAGTTCACAAACCATGTCTTGGTGGCTCAAACGCAATTTCATGCCGTCTCCAGGTTCAAAGAGCGTGCATTGTCACTTGGTTTCAGCGGGAAACCCAAGTCGTGCGCCGATGCTGGGTGCACATGAAAAAACCCGCCGGGCTTGACGCGCGGCGGGTAAAACTGAGGAGTAACTCTTCTGAAATGGATCAGCGGTTGTAGGCGCTTTCGCCGTGTGAGCTGATGTCCAGGCCTTCGCGCTCGTCTTCTTCGCTGACGCGCAGGCCGATGATCATGTCAACCAGTTTGTAGGCGATGTAGGACACCACTGCCGACCACACGATGGTGGTGGCCACGGCTTGGAACTGAATCCACACCTGGCCGCCGATGGAGTAGTCGGGCGATGCCGCATTGGCCACGTAATCAAAGATGCCCGTGCCGC
The DNA here is from genome assembly GCA_947448885.1 of Comamonadaceae bacterium. Taxonomy (GTDB): domain Bacteria; phylum Pseudomonadota; class Gammaproteobacteria; order Burkholderiales; family Burkholderiaceae_C; genus Limnohabitans. Next base: position 5,720 of record CANFPJ010000116.1, on the reverse strand, counting down.
CCAGCGAAGGCGCTGCGAACACGCCGGTGAGCAAGGCGCCCACAATGCCGCCCACGCCGTGCACGCCAAACACGTCCAGCGAGTCGTCGGCACCGAGCATGCGCTTCAAGCCGCTCACGCCCCACAAGCAGACCAAGCCAGCGATCAAGCCGATGATGATGGCACCCATGGGGCCCACAAAACCGCAAGCGGGGGTCACGGCCACCAAGCCGGCCACAGCGCCTGAGGCCGCGCCCAACATCGATGCCTTGCCTTTGGCCAGGGCTTCACCAGCGATCCAACTCAACGTGGCGGCAGCGGTGGCGACCAAGGTGTTGATGAAGGCCAGGGCGGTCACGCCATTGGCTTCCAGGTTGGAGCCAGCGTTGAAGCCAAACCAGCCCACCCACAGCAGGGCAGCGCCCACCATGGTCAGGGTCAGGCTGTGGGGGGCCATGGCTTCTTTGCCGTAACCCACGCGCTTGCCAATCACATAGGCACCGACCAAACCAGCCACACCGGCGTTGATGTGCACCACGGTGCCGCCAGCGAAGTCCAGCGCGCCCTTGGCCCACAACCAGCCTGCGGCGGCGGTGACGGTCTCGAGGGTTTTCTCGTCAGTGATCGCATCGGGGCCGTCCCAGTACCACACCATATGGGCGATGGGCAGGTAGCTGAAGGTGAACCAAATGGCGCAAAACAACAGCACCGCAGAGAACTTCATGCGCTCGGCAAACGAGCCCACGATCAAGCAGCAGGTGATAGCGGCAAACGTGGCTTGGAAGGCAACAAACGACAGCTCGGGGATGACCACGCCTTTGCTGAAGGTGGCGGCCACCGAGTCAGGTGTGATGCCTTTGAGGAACAGCTTGTCCAGCCCGCCAATGAACGGGTTGCCGCCACTGAACGCTGCGGTATAGCCGTAGAGCACCCACAAGACGTAAATCATGGACGTGACGACAAACACCTGCATCAGCACCGACAGCATGTTTTTGCTGCGCACCAAGCCGCCGTAAAAGAGCGCCAGGCCGGGGATGGTCATGAGGATCACCAACAAGGTGGCCACGGTCATCCAGGCCGTGTCGCCTTTGTTGGGCACTGGGGCAGCTGCGGGGGCAGCGGCCTCAGCGGCTGGGGCTGCTGCAGCGGGAGCGGCGGCCGCAGCAGCGGCTGGGGCTGCCGGGGCAGCGGTTTGGGCCAAGGCTGCTGACGTCACCGTCAGCAGGCTCAAGCCCAGCAGTAGAGAGGCAAAGAAGTTTTTCATGATGATGGCTTTCTGTGGGTTCGTGGTGCTGCGGCTCAAAGCGCCTCTTTACCGGTTTCACCGGTACGGATGCGCACCACCTGCTCCAGGTCGTACACAAAGATCTTGCCGTCGCCGATCTTGCCGGTGCGGGCGGCACCCTCAATGGCTTCAATGGCGCGCTCGACCAAGTCGGTAGAAACGGCGGCCTCGATCTTGACCTTGGGCAAAAAGTCGACCACGTATTCGGCGCCGCGGTACAGCTCGGTGTGGCCTTTTTGGCGACCAAAGCCCTTGACCTCGGTCACGGTGATGCCTTGCACACCGATGGCCGACAAGGCCTCGCGGACTTCGTCGAGCTTGAACGGTTTGATGATGGCGGTGATGATTTTCATGGTTCTCCAGTTCTAAGTGATCAGAAGTTATATTTCAGGCCAACAACAGCAGCTTGGTCGCCCAAGTACTTTTGGTTGAAGTTCGATACGTAATAGGTCCTGATGGCATTGGTGGCCGAGTAGCCCACCGACAAGACCAACCCAGGGTTAATTTCCTTGGCCAGCGTCAACGAGTAGTCGTTGTAGGAGGCATCGGTCACTTTGCTGATGCTCGTCATGCCGGCATGCGGTGTCAACTTGTAGCCAGAACCCAAATCAAATTCGCGGCTGAACTCGGTGTAGGTGGCGCCAGTTGCAGAAGCGCCTGCGTTACCCGTTTGACCAAAGAGGTTTGATGTGGCGTAAGAGAACTTCACGTTGAACAACGGCGTATTCATGCCCAAATAGATTTCATCTGTGTTGGGATTGGTTAACCCCACAGAGGTGGCGTTATTTCCCAGGTACTCATAGCGCAAATAGCCCAAGTCCATGCCGAGTCCAGGGGCCAAATCAAATTTGTACCCAGCGTAAAGATCCAACTCTGTCGGACCATTCGCACGATTGGCCGGCTGCACGTCCTCAATCCATTTGATCGAAGAAGCCCAGGCGCCCACGTAAAAACCGCTGCTGTGTGCATAGTCCAAGCCACCCTGCACAGCTGGCTCGCCACGGGTTTGCGAAATACCACGGTACAGGTAGTTGTTCACCACGCCAACGTTGTAGGTCAGCGCGGTTTCAGGCTCTGCCGCATTAGCCGCATTCATGCTTGCAACGGCCATCAACAATATTGGCCATTTGCAATTGATCCATTTACTTTTCATCATTCTTCACTCCAAATTTCTTTGGGGTGCTTGTTGCAAGCTGTGTGCCACCCTCTTTCCGCACCTTTGCCGTGCGAAATTGGCCTGATTTTCTGTTTTATTGCATGTTTGCAACTTTCTTGGCACCCTAACGGGGCATCAAGATGCGGCCGCAACTGGCCACATACCTTTTGCACCCATTTGGTGCCGCCGAAAGCCGGGCCTCATGTTTGCCAAATGGCGCCGCCAATGAGAAAGCCCCGGTGGTTTACACCACCGGGGCTTTTTTAATCTCTTTTGCAGGCAATAAGCCTGCAATCAATTAAAAGTTGTATTTCAGGCCAACAACAGCAGCTTGGTCACCCAAGTACTTTTGGTTGAAGTTCGATACGTAATAGGCCCTGATGGCATTGGTGGCCGAGTAGCCCACCGACAAGACCAACCCAGTGTTAATTTCCTTGGCCAGAGTCAACGAGTAGTCGTTGTAGGAGGCATTGGTCACTTTGCTGATGCTCGTCATGCCGGCATGCGGCGTCAACTTGTAGCCAGAACCCAAATCAAATTCGCGGCTGAACTCGGTGTAGGTGGCGCCAGTTGCAGAAGCGCCTGCGTTAGGCGCGGTGTTAACCGTTTGTCCAAACAAGTTGGATGTGGCGTAAGAGAACTTCACGTTGAACAACGGCGTATTCATGCCCAAATAGATTTCGTCTGTGTTGGGATTGGACAATTGCCCAGCAGTGGCAGAGGCAGCGTTATTTCCCAGGTACTCATAGCGCAAATAGCCCAAGTCCATGCCGAGTCCAGGGGCCAAATCAAATTTGTACCCAGCGTAAAGATCCAACTCCGTCGGACCATTCACACGAGTGGCCGGTGTCAGTGCAAGTCCTGAGTCCTCAATCCATTTGATCGAAGAAGCCCAAGCGCCCACGTAAAAACCACTGCTGTGTGCATAGTCCAAGCCACCCTGCACAGCTGGCTCGCCACGGGTTTGCGAAATACCACGGTACAGGTAGTTGTTCACCACACCAACGTTGTAGGTCATGCCTTGGGCGTAGACAGAGCCAGCCAGCAAGGACAAAGCCAGCAATGATAGTGATTTATGCTTCATAATGAGCTCCAAAATTTGGTTTTGAATACAAATGTACTTGTTGGCGCGCCTTTGGCTTCGAAACTTTGTTTCAACCATCGGAAAAACAAGATACGCAACACAATGATTATGCTGGTTTTCCTAAGGCCTGTCAAAAATAATCCCTACTCGCCATGAGCCTTGCCTTCGTCAACAGCCGCTGTTTGGTGGGCCTGCAAGCCCCCGCTGTGACCGTGGAAGTTCACTTGGCAAATGGGCTGCCCAGCTTCACTTTGGTGGGCCTGGCAGACACCGAGGTCAAGGAGGCGCGGGAGCGGGTTCGATGTGCCATTCAAAACGCTGGGTTGTCGTTTCCAAGCAACAAACGCATCACCGTCAACCTCGCGCCGGCCGATTTGCCCAAGGATTCGGGCCGCTTTGACCTGCCCATCGCCATGGGCATCTTGGCCGCCAGCGGGGTGGTGGACGCTGCCGCCCTGGCCGGCCACGAGTTTGCGGGGGAGTTGTCTTTGTCGGGCGACTTGCGCCCGGTGCGCGGCGCTTTGGCCATGGGCCTGGCGTTGGCGGCCCAAGACAAACCTTTGCGCTTGGTCTTGCCCATGGACAGCGCTCGCGAAGCCGCTTGGGTACCGCACATCAAAGTGCATGGCGCGCAACACCTGAGCGAAGTGGTGCAGGCTTTTGCGCCAGACACCGACCCAGCGGGGCGCAGCGATTGGACCTTGATCAGCGCCAACCCGCCCACCCCCGCGCCATTTGGCATGGACATGGCCGAGGTGAAAGGCCAGGCTGGCGCCAAGCGGGCTTTGCAAATCGCCGCCGCAGGCGGCCACAGCGTTTTGATGATGGGCCCGCCAGGGAGTGGCAAGTCCATGTTGGCGCAGCGCTTTGCCAGCTTGCTGCCCCCCATGGGTTTGACCGAGTGCTTGGAAAGCGCCGCTGTGGCCAGCTTGGTCGGGCGCTTTTCACCGTCAGATTGGGGGCGCCGCTCAGTTCGCAGCCCGCACCACACAGCCACCTCGGTGGCCTTGGTCGGTGGCGGCTCACCGCCGCGCCCGGGTGAAATATCCCTGGCCCACCACGGCGTGTTGTTCTTGGACGAACTGCCCGAGTTCAACCGCAGCGCTTTAGAGGCCTTGCGCGAACCGCTGGAGAGCGGTCGCATCACCATCTCGCGCGCTGCACAGCAAGCCGAGTTTCCGGCGCGCTTTCAGCTCATCGCGGCCATGAACCCCTGCCCCTGCGGTCACCATGGCTCCACCCTCAAGGCCTGTCGCTGCACGCCCGATCAAGTGGCGCGCTACCAAGGCAAGCTGTCGGGGCCCTTGCTCGACCGGATTGACCTGCATGTGGAAGTGCCCAGCCTGACCCCCGATGCACTGCTACATGCGCCCACGTCCGACAGCAGTGAGACCCTCCGCAGCGCGTGCCAAGCCGCCAGCGAGCGCGCCCATGCCCGACAAGGGCATGCCAACCACTTGCTCAGCGGCAAAGCCCTGGACAGCCTGGTGCGGCACCCCGAAGCCCAGAAGTTGCTGGAGCGAGCGGCCCAGCGCTTGGGCTGGTCGGGCCGGGGCACCCACCGCTGCCTGCGCGTGGCCCGCACCGTGGCCGACTTACAAAACCATGAGCGCATCGAGGCCCAAGACATGGCCGAGGCGCTGCAATACCGCCCCGCCTGGTGAGTGTTTTCGCGGCAGGTCACACCCGCAACACCCAAGCCCGTTGATGGGGGCGGTTTCGCATAATCGGCGGATGACGCGCACCACCCCCGCCACACCCTCACACGCTTTGGTGTGGTGGCTGTCGTTGGCGCAACTGATCACCTGGGGCAGTGGCTTTTATGGTTTTGCCCTGTTCATGGGACCGATGGAGGCCGCACTCGGCATGGACCGGGCGCAATCCGCGCTGGCCTTCAGCCTGGCCTTGCTGGGCGAAGGCGTGATGGCTTTTGCGGTGGGGCGCTGGGTCGACCAAGGACACGCCCGCCGCGTGATGACTTTGGGCTCGTTGGCCGTGGCCCTGTGTTTTGTGGCGCACCGCTGGGTCGACAGTGTGGCCGGGTTTTATGCCGTGTGGTCGTGCATGGGCCTGGCCTGGGCCGCCACCTTGTACACACCGGCCTTCACCGTGCTCACGCAACGCTACGGCAGCGCTTACCGGCGCGCCATCATCACCATGACGTTTTTGGGTGGGCTGGCCAGCACGGTGTTCATCCCCCTCACCGCGGCTTTGGT
>CANFPJ010000115.1 GCA_947448885.1 Comamonadaceae bacterium | reverse complement strand
TTGCACAGCGCAATGACGCGTTCTATCGCCAATACCAGCAAGGCGAACTCGATATCCACGCTTATGTGCGTTTTGCCACCCAGGCAGCGCGTGAACGTGGCCTGAAGGCCAGCGCGCTTGCACACCAAGCGTTCATGCGCGATGTGATCATGCCGGCCATTCGGCCCGAGGCCACGGCATTGGTGCAGCGGCATCGGTCACAGGGTGACCGGTTGCTGATCGTCACCGCCACCAATGAGTTTGTCACGGCACCCATTGCCGAGGCATTGGGCATTGACACCTTGATCGCCGTACAACTGGAGCGCGATCCAAACGGCGAGCTCACAGGACAAATTGCGGGCACCCCATCGTTTGGGCGGGGAAAAGTCGATCGTCTGCAACAATGGCTGGAACAGCAAGGATTGACGTGGGAGGGGATTCGCAGCACCTTTTACAGCGATTCCATCAACGATTTGCCCTTGCTCGAAAAGGTCAACCACCCGGTGGCGACCAACCCCGATGCGCGTTTGCGTGCCGTGGCGCAACAGCGTGGCTGGCCCATTTTGGAATTGTTCCCTTCCCCATGATCAAAAAATTCATCGATAAGCTGCTTGGACGCAGTGACGCCGCCGACAAGCCCCCCCTGGGCAAGCGAGTGGTCATTGCCGCCAGCGTTCATGGCATTGACCCCATGCAAGTGGACGAGCGTGCCGTGCAAGTGGTCAAAACACTCAAAGAGCGGGGCCATGCCGCTTACATCGTGGGTGGGGCTGTGCGCGACTTGTTGATGGGCTTGTCGCCAAAAGATTTTGATGTCGCCACCGATGCGACGCCTGAGGAAGTCAAGTCCTTGTTTCGACGCGCCTTCATCATTGGGCGCCGTTTTCGGATCGTCCATGTGGTGTTCGGGCGTGGGCGTGAACACGAGGTGATTGAGGTTTCGACCTTCCGGGCTTATTTGGACAGTGCAGATGCCCAACAGGTCAAAGGCAATGAGCGCAGCAGCAAATCCGAATTGGCGGGCATGAAACACGCCGTTGATGCCAGCGGTCGCGTGCTGCGTGACAACGTTTGGGGCCCGCAGGACGAAGACGCAGCGCGGCGCGATTTCACCATCAACGCCATGTATTACGACCCCTTGACCGGGGACGTGATCGACTATCACGGTGGCATGAAAGATGCAAAAAAGAAGCTGTTGCGCATGATTGGCGACCCAGCGGCCCGCTACCGCGAAGACCCTGTGCGCATCATCCGTGCGGTGCGCTTCTCGGCCAAACTCAGCGCTTTGGGCTTCAAGATCGAAACCCACACCGCGGCCCCCCTCAAACGTTTGGTGGGTTTGCTGGCTGAGGTGCCGCAAAGTCGCTTGTTTGACGAGATGCTCAAGTTGCTTCAAACCGGCCATGCCCTGGCCAGCATTGCGCAACTCAAGGCGGTGGGTTTGCAAAAAGGAATTTACCCCTTGCTCGATGTCGTGGTGGAGCGTGCAGATGATGCGTTTGTGAAAGCAGCCCTGGCGGACACCGACCGGCGGGTGGGTGAAAGCAAACCTGTGGCGCCGAGTTTTTTGCTCGCTTGCGTGCTGTGGTCGGACGTGCGCCAAGCCTGGGATCGGTTGCGTGAGCAGGCCCCGCCTTTCCCTGCCTTGCAACAAGCCATCGATGAAGTGTTTGAGTCCCGCATCGGCGATGTGTCGGGGCGTGGCAAGTTGGCAGCGGACATGCGCGAAATTTGGATGATGCAACCCCGTTTTGAGAAACGCAGCGGCAGCGCCCCTTTCAGCTTGATTGAGCAACCACGTTTTCGCGCTAGTTTTGATTTCATGCGCTTGCGCGCCGATGTGGGCGAAGTGGATGAGGCCTTGGCCGATTGGTGGCAAACCTTCAGTTTGGCCGACGATTTGGGCCGTGAAGATTTGTTGGCCCAGTTGCGCACCATGACCACCCGGCCGCAGCGGGTTGCACGCACCCAACGGGCCACACCGCCTGCGGGCGATGCGCCGATCGAAGCCGCTGGCAGCGAAGACCCGGATGCGCCCAAAAAGCGCCGTCGCCGCCGTCGCCGCCGTGGCGATGCCGATGCACCCCCTGAAACGGCGAACTGACTGCGATCGGGCTCATGGTTCGAGATTGGGTTCGGGTGTTCATTGGCATGGGTGCCAATGATGGTGAGCCCCTGGTTCAGATTGAGCATGCGTTTGCCGCGCTGAAAGACCTGCCAGGCACGACGGGGCTAAAACGTTCTAGGGTTTTTCGTTCGGCGCCATGGCAAGCCCATGGGCCTGACTTCATCAATGCCATGGCCCAGATCGACACCCAACTCAGCGCGCCCGCTTTGTGGGCGCACTTGCAGCGCATGGAGCAAGCCGCTGGCCGAATTCGACCCTACCGCAACGCCCCCAGAACACTGGATTTGGATTTGATTTTTTATGGCGAGGCCCACATGCACAGTCCAGAATTGACGGTGCCTCACCCACGTTGGCGAGAGCGTGCATTTGTCTTGGCGCCCCTTTCAGACTTGGCGCCAGAGCGGATTCATTTCAGAGATTGGGAAGCGGTGGCTGGGCAAGCCATCGCGCCCTTGGCGGGCTGATGACTGGGGCTTGCACTCCCAGGCCACATGGGGACTGAGTATTTCAACGCTTGGTGCCCCAGGTCACTGTGAAATTTTTTGCGCTTCTTCGATTTGGTATTCAAAATAGCGCTGGAAACCATAAGCCAAGCTGGACAGAAGGGCGGTGGTCCCCACCAACAAACTCAACACCACCGCACCAATGGTGAGCCAATTGGTTTGGCCGGCTGGGGCGGAAGGGTCTGCCGAGGGGTTGAAGCGTTGGTTCCAGTGTTCTTTGCTCATCAAGGCATACACAATGGCGGTGAGCGCACAGCCAGCGATGTTGATGCCCAAGGGCAAAACCAACCACCCACTGGCCATATCGTCCAGACCGAACTCTTGGATTCGCGCCACCCCATACATGCCCAGGGCGGTGGGCACGGGCAACAGCCAACCCAAGTTGTCGGCCCAGCCAAACAAGTAAAAGCGGTGCAGTCCGAGGGGGCCGCCGATGAAGGTCAGCCAAGCGGCCCAAGTTTTGTTTTTCATAGCGCCTTTGGGGTGGGGGTTGTCAGATCGCCCGAGCCCAAGGCCCGTTGCATCATGACGGTGTCAAGCCATCGATCATGCTTCCAACCGCTGGAGCGGATCAGGCCGACTTGTTCAAAACCCAGGCTTTGGTGCAAACGAATCGAACCCTGGTTGGCCGAGTCACCGATGACGGCGATCATTTGGCGCGCACCTTTGGCTTCACAACGTTGGATGATTTCGGCCATCAGGGCCCGACCCAGCCCTGACCGGGGCGCTCGGTGGTCGATGTAAACCGAGTTTTCCACCAAAAAGCGGTAGGCCGGGCGAGGGCGAAAAAGGTTGGCGTAGGCGTAGCCCATGACCGTGCCGTCCACCTCGGCCACCCAATAGGGCAGACCGTTGTCCAGCACCCCCATGCGGCGGCGGGCCATCTCTGGCTCGTCGGGTGCGACCAGTTCAAAACTGCCGCTGCCGTGCTCAACATGGTGGGCATAGATGGCGGTCAAGCGGGGGACATCGCTGGCAACGCTGGGTCGAATTAAGATCGGCATGGATATAGGGGATATAATGTTTGGTTTTCAGCGTGTCGCTGGCCGGGTGGCCTAGTCGCGTGTCTCAAACGTTGAAAAATTCAACCACCCGAAGGATAAACCATGGTCGTCATTCGACTCTCCCGCGGCGGCGCAAAAGCCCGCCCATTTTTCAACATCGTTGTGGCCGACAAGCGCGTGCGTCGCGATGGCAGCTTCATTGAGCGCATTGGGTTTTACAACCCGATCGCCAAGGGCGGCGAAGAAGCCCTGCGCATTGCCCATGACCGCCTGAGTTACTGGGTGGGTGTGGGTGCTCAAACTTCTCCCACCGTGGACCGCTTGGTCAAGCAAGCCGGCCAAAAAGCCGCTTGATGCGCGGCTTTCGCCGCTGAAACTGCCTGGGCACCCTGATGACGCCTTGGCTGGAGCCCGCCGATCTACCGCCGGATGCGGTGGAGGTGGGCAAAGTGGTCGATGCCTGGGGCATCAAAGGTTGGGTCAAGGTGCATGCCTTCAGCCCCGACCCCCAGGCCTTGTTTTCGGCCAAGCGATGGTTTCTGCTTCCCCCTGAAAGCGGCCCTAAATTTTTCGAATCTGCCGCGCTGGTTCGTGTTCAACAAGCGCGTGAGCATTCAGGGGCGGTGGTGGCATCTTTTCATGATGTGACAGACCGCAATCAGGCCGAAACCCTGAAGTCGGCCCGCATTTTCATCCCCCGCTCCAGTTTTCCCACCCCCGATCACGACGAGTTTTACTGGGTCGACTTGATGGGTTTGCAGGTCGTCAACCGAGAGGGCGTGGCGCTGGGCGAGGTGTGCGATTTATTGGCCACTGGGGCGCAGACGGTGTTGGTGCTCAAGCAGCAGCAAAATGGCCAAAACGTGGAGCGCATGATCCCGTTCGTGAGCGTCTACATTGACCAAGTTGACTTGGCCCAGCGTCAGATCTGGGTTGATTGGCAGGCCGATTATTGAAGGTGGCACTGTGCATGCGCTTTGACATCATCACCTTATTCCCTGAAATGTTCGAGTCCTTCATGGCCTCGGGGGTGACGCGGCGCGCATTTGACAGCGGCCAAGTTCAGGTGCGCTTGTGGAACCCGCGTGACCATGCCATTGGCAACTACCGACGGGTCGACGATCGACCTTTTGGCGGCGGGCCGGGCATGGTCATGATGGCGGAGCCCCTTTGGCTGTGTTTGCAGGCCATTCGCGCAGATCGTCAGCAAGACAGAACCCAAGCCCCTTTGATTTTTTTCGCGCCCTCAGGACGGGTCTTGAACCATGCCTTGGTATCGCAATGGTCGGCCTCTGAGACTGGCGCGGTGTTGCTGTGTGGGCGTTATGAGGGGGTCGATCAACGTTTTTTGGATGCCCATGTCGATGGCCATTTGAGTCTGGGCGACTTTGTGTTGTCGGGGGGGGAAATTCCGGCCATGGCTTTTCTGGATGCGTTGGCGCGTTTGCAACCAGGGGTCTTGCATGACCCCTGCAGCCACGCCAGTGACAGTTTCAACCCCAGGCTGGATGGATTGCTCGACTGCCCCCATTTCACACGGCCAGAGGTTTGGCAGGGTCAAGCGGTGCCCGAAGCGCTTTTGTCGGGCCACCATGGTCACATTGAGCGTTGGCGACGAGAGCAAAGCCTGAGTCAGACTGCGCGACTGCGCCCAGACCTGATTGACGTGGCCCGGGCACAACAAAAACTGACGCCCCTGGATGAGAAGAGTGTGGCTGCCTTGAAGCCACTGGGGCCGGCCAGTCAGACTGGGCTATAATGGCGGGCTTTCCGATCCTCTGGTTGGCCGCCTCCAGCGCACAGGTTTTTTTAACCGCCACGCATGGGGGCCCCCAGTGCAGCGCAACCAAGATCGTCAGAGGTAACTATGAATTTGATCCAAACCCTGGAGCAAGAAGAAATTGCTCGTCTCGGCAAAACCATTCCCGAGTTCTCACCTGGCGACACCGTGATCGTCAGCGTCAACGTGGTCGAGGGCAGCCGCAAGCGGGTCCAGGCTTACGAAGGCGTGGTGATTGCCAAGCGCAACCGCGGCCTCAACAGCGGCTTCACGGTGCGCAAAATCTCCAGCGGCGAAGGCGTGGAGCGCACCTTCCAAACCTACAGCCCATTGATCGCCAGCATTGAAGTCAAGCGCCGTGGCGATGTCCGCCGTGCCAAGCTTTACTATCTGCGCGACCGCAGCGGTAAATCGGCCCGAATCAAAGAAAAACTCGTGCACCGCGCCTCGGCCCCCAAGGCTTAAATCCAGGTTTCCCTGCCGCACCAACCGCCCTTTGCCATGCAGTGGGCGGTTTTTTCTTGAGGCCTGTGACTTTGACGACGCCCTTGTCAAAACTGCCAGGGTTTGATGCCCAAAAGGCACCGGTCTTGTCGGTCGATGCCCATTTGCCACCAGTGCCCAGCGAACGTTTGTTAGAAGTGTCGTTGCGGGCCCGTTTCATGACGCCGCCGGTTTGGCAACCCGAGTTCGTGCAAGAGCGCGCCTATTTGGACCGGCCCACGGCGCGCGCAGCGGTGTTGTTGGGCTTGGTCATGCGTGACGAGCCCATGGTGTTGCTCACGCGCCGGGCCAGCCACATGTCCACCCATTCGGGGCAGGTGGCTTTTCCCGGTGGCAAAGTCGACCCCGAGGATAAGGATGTTGAGCACACGGCTTTGCGCGAAGCCCATGAAGAGGTGGGTTTGAACCCAGCATTGGTTCAGGTGTTGGGCCATTTGCCGACCTACACCACGGGTTCGGCTTTCATCATCACGCCAGTGGTGGCCCTGGTTGACCCTGGGTTTGAACCCGTTCCGAACGCAAGCGAGGTGGCACAGGTTTTTGAGGTGCCCTTGTCGTTTTTAATGAATCCCGCCCACCATCGACGCCATGCCCATGAGGCCGAGGGTGTTCGCCGGGAGTGGTACTCCATGCCCTATAGACATGGTGAGCAAGAGCATTTCATTTGGGGTGCCACGGCGGGCATGTTGCGCAATTTTTATCGCTTTTTATCGGTCTGAAGGGGCTGTTCCCAGCCCCCCGCTATGATGGGTCCATGAGCTTTATCGCCCTCATGTTTGCTTTGATCTTGGAGCAAGTCCGCCCCTTGTCGGAAAAAGGCTGGGTGCAAACCGGTTTGCGCGCCTGGATCACTTGGGTGTGTCGTGCGCTGGACATGGGGCAAAGCCAACGGGCATGGGTGGTGTGGTTGCTCGCGGTGGCGGCCCCTACCGTGGTCACTTGGTTGGTTTATGGCTTGTTGTTGTGGTGGGTGGGTTGGCCCATGGCTGTGCTGTGGAGCATGGTGGTGCTTTACGTCACCCTCGGCTTTCGACAATTTAGCCATCACTTCACAGACATCCGGGTGGCGCTGGAGGCAGGTGATGAGGTCCTGGCGCGACAGTTGTTTGCGGACTGGCACCAAGTGGATGCCATGGACTTGCCGCGCAGGGAAATGGTGCGCCATGTCATTGAGCATGCATTGATTGCAGCCCATCGACACGTGTTTGGCGTTCTCGCCTGGTTCTCATTGGGCGCGGCATTTGGACTGGGCCCCGCAGGCGCTGTTTTGTACCGCATGAGCCAATACGCCATGGCCGTCAAGCCGCAAAAAACAGCCAACCCCGCTGATGTGCTCCAAGGAGTCAGCGAGGCCCTGCACCAGGTCACCCAACGCGCTTGGCATGTCATCGATTGGGTGCCCGCGCGACTGACCGCTTTGTTCTTTGCCGTTGTGGGTAACTTTGAAGAAGCGATCGATTGTTGGCGTCAACACGCCAGCCGTTACCCCAATGACAACGATGGCACCTTGATCGCTGCCACTGCGGGTGCCCTCAACGTGCAGTTGGGTGGCGCCCAGTTGGGCGGTAAAGGTGAAGCCGTGGGTGACGAAGTCGACCCACCTTTCAGCGAAAGCCTACCTGGGCGCGAGCCAGAGTTGGGTCATTTGCGAAGCTTGGTCGGCTTGGTCTGGCGCAGCGTCGTGCTTTGGCTGGTTTTGCTGTCCTTGCTCAGCTTGGCCCGCTTGCTGGGCTGATCTGCCTTTCACCCAGACCTCATCGCCGATGGGCCGAGCCTCAAGGGGTGGGGCTGAGTTGGGCAAACAAGCGCTGGTAAATTTGGTACCTGCTGGCGTCAATCAAGCCCCGTTCTAGCGCCAACCTCACCCCGCAACCGGGTTCGTGCAAGTGGGTGCAGTTGTAAAACTTGCAGTCGCCCAGCTGAGCGTGCATGTCGGGCATGAAGCGCGCCAAATCGCGGGCATCCAGGTGATGCAAACCAAACTCTTGAAACCCCGGTGAATCGATCAGGGCGCCTTCACGCGCATCTCCCAGCCAATACCAGTGGGTGCTGGTGGTGGTGTGGCGGCCACTGTGCAAGGCCTTGGAAATTTCGCCCGTGGCGGCTTGCGCACTGGGCACCAAACGGTTGACCAAGGTGCTTTTGCCAGCGCCAGAGGGTCCCAAAATCAGGGTGGTTTTGCCCTGCAAGTGGCCCAATAGCTCAGCCAACCCCGCCCCGCTTTGCAGCGACAAAGCCAAGGTGGTTTCGCCCATTTGTCGATACGGCTCCAGCCGTTGCCATGCCAACGCAAATGCTGGGCCCAAATCTGATTTGTTGACCACCAGCAAGGGTGTGATCCCTTGCGCGTGGCTTGCAATGAGGGCACGCGCCATTTGGTCTTGAGAAAAATCAGGTTCGGCTGCCACCAATACCAAAACCTGATCCAAGTTGGCTGCAAACGACTTGGTGCGCAATTCATCTTGGCGATAGAGCAAATTGCGCCGCGTCTCTATCGACTCGATGGTGCCCTCATCTTGGCTGGGCCGCCATTGCACCCGGTCCCCCACCACCGCGCTGTTTTTTTTGCCCCGGTGGTGGCAAATGCGGCGATTGCCCTGATCATCCTCCACCCAGCAATGGCGGCCATGGCTGGCCACCACCAAGCCGGACTGGTTCATGCGCCCATGCGCGCCAAGCGCTGGGCAGCGGGCGGGTGTGAGTGGTAGAAAGCCACAAACCACGGGTCAGGCGTGAGCGTGGTGGCATTGTCTTGATAGAGCTTCAACAAGGCGCTGGCCAGTTGTTTTGAGCTGGCATGGGCACCTGCAAAGGCATCGGCTTGAAACTCGCAGCGACGCGAATGCAAGGCTGACAGGGGAGACAGGAAAAACATCACCACGGGCATGCCCATCAAAAAAAGCAGCAAGGCCAGCGCTTGGTTGCTGCCGTCCATGTGGGGCTGCACCCCCAGGCCCGTGAAAAACCAAGCTTGTTGCATCAGCCAACCCAACAACGCAAAGCCGAGCAAACTTTGGACGGTTTGCAGCAGCATCATTTGGGTGATGTGCTTGTGTTTGAAGTGACCCAATTCATGGGCCAACACCGCTTCCATTTCATCGGCAGACAACTGCGCGAGCAAGGTGTCAAAAAAGACCACCCGTTTGTGCGTCCCGAAACCTGTGAAAAAAGCATTCGAATGCGCTGAGCGCCGGCTGCCGTCCATCACATAAAAACCTTTGGCAGAAAACCCCGTGCGCTGCATCAAGGCGTTGACACGTGCCTCCAGCGCCGGGTCGTTCAAGGGCGAAAACTTGTTGAACAAGGGCATGATCCAATTGGGTGCGATCCACATCACAAACAATTGGTACACGGCCAGTGCGGCCCAAGCATAAAACCACCAAGCATCGCCGCCGACCTGCATCAACCACAGCACCAAGGCCAAGATCGGTAGTCCCAAGACCGCGCCCACAGCGATCCCCTTGGTCATGTCACTCCACCACAAGGCAGGGGTAGAGCGGT
>CANFPJ010000114.1 GCA_947448885.1 Comamonadaceae bacterium | reverse complement strand
TCTTCCACCGCAAAGCGTGCCGATCCGCTGACCAACTCGCCCTCGTCCCCCACTTGGCCGCCGCTCTCGGCATAAAACGGGGAGGTGTCCAGCACCACCACACCACTTTGGCCGTGGTTCAAAGCCGCGACCGACACGCCATCGTGGTAGAGCGCCAAAATTTTGGCCGACGCTTGCAGACTTTCATAGCCGACAAAGGCGGTGGGGGCGCCGCTGTAGTCCAGCGCCTTGTCCATCTTGAACTTGCCCGCCGCACGGGCTTGGTTTTTTTGGCGGTCCATGGCGGCGTGGAAACCTTCTTCGTCGACTTGCAAAGCCCGTTCGCGGCAGACGTCGTTGGTCAGGTCCAGCGGAAAGCCATAGGTGTCGTGCAGCTTGAAAGCCACCTCGCCCGGCAAGACCTTCACACCATGGGCCAAGGCCTCGTCCAAGATGTGCATACCAATTTCAAGCGTCTCATAAAACCGCTCTTCCTCGGTTTTCAAAATCGCGGTGATGCGATCGGCCTGCGCCGCCAAGCTGGGATAGGCCGCGCCCATGAGGGCGGCCAAATCGGGTACCAGTTTGTGGAAGAACGGTGTTTTTTGGCCCAGCTTGTAGCCGTGGCGGATGGCGCGGCGGATGATGCGCCGCTGCACATAGCCGCGCCCCTCGTTGGAGGGCACCACGCCGTCGCTGACCAAAAACGCAGTGGCCCGCAAGTGGTCGGCAATCACCCGCAGCGAGGGGGTGGCCAAGTCGGCACAGCCGGTTTCACGGGCGGCGGCTTTGATCAAGGTAGCGAACAGGTCAATTTCGTAGTTGCTGTGCACATGCTGCAGGATGGCGGCCAAGCGCTCGAGGCCCATGCCGGTGTCCACGCAAGGTGCGGGCAGCGGCGTGACCGAACCGTCTTCGTGCATTTCAAACTGCATGAACACGTTGTTCCAAATTTCGATGAAGCGGTCGCCGTCTTCCTCGGGGCTGCCGGGGGGGCCGCCCGGGATGTGGTCGCCGTGGTCGTAAAAAATCTCGCTGCATGGGCCGCAAGGGCCGGTGTCGGCCATCATCCAAAAGTTATCGCTTTTGTAGCGACCGCCTTTGTTGTCGCCGATGCGGATGACGCGCTCGGGGGGCAAGCCAATCTCTTTGGTCCAGATGTCGTAGGCCTCGTCGTCCTCTTGGTAGACGGTGGCCAGCAAGCGTTCTTTGGGCAGCTTGTACACCTCGGTCAGCAACTCCCAAGCCCATTTCAGCGATTCGCGCTTGAAGTAGTCGCCAAACGACCAGTTGCCGAGCATTTCGAAAAAAGTGTGGTGCCGCGCGGTGTAGCCCACGTTTTCCAAGTCGTTGTGCTTGCCACCGGCCCGCAAGCAGGCTTGCACCGAGGCAGCGCGCACATACGAGCGCTTGTCCGAGCCCAAAAACACGTCTTTGAACTGCACCATGCCCGAGTTGGTGAACATGAGCGTCGGGTCATTGCCCGGCACCAAGGGGCTGGACGCCACCACGGTGTGGCCTTTGCTGGCGAAAAAATCCAAAAACGACTTGCGGATGTCGGCCACAGAAAACTGAGGCGCGGTTTGAATGGGGGTGTTCATGGTGTGTGACAGTGCGAAGGCGGGCTCGGGCCCGCAGGCTCGGGGAAATCCCCCGGTCCAAAGCGAAAGATTATAGGTTTGCCCCACTGAGCGAAAGGTATGGTCCCCAGGGGGCTTTACCTCACAGGTCAAGGCCCCAGAGCATGCCACCGCAGGCGCAGTGGCCGCTTGCCCGACCGCGGGATGATGCTCATACAAGATCAGACTTTGCGCCGGCTTGATGGCTTATCATTGCAAGCTTAATGTTTATGTCATATTTATTCAAAATCGAATGAATATCCAGGAGTGAATGAATGAAAGACCCCCAGGTTTATCTTCGGTTTTTAAATCTTTTGCACACCCTCGAAGGTGCGGGTCAGATGCCAGACATCGATGCGGATTCACGCAAACTCCTGGAGCTGATTGCCCTCAAACACAACCAGCAACAACCCCTGACCATCAGCGAAGCCATGGCCCTGGGCCACATTGCCTCGCCGGCCACCATCCACCGCAAACTCGATTTGTTGCGCGATGTGGGCATGGTCGAGACCGTGCACGAAGGCCAAAACCGCCGCACCAAATACCTGGTGCCCACCCCCAAAGCCTTTGACCACTTTGCCGGCTTGGGAAAGGTCATGCAACAAGCCCTGGGTTTGTCCACTTGACGCAAAAGCGCTCCTGGCGCCGCATGGGCGCATGGGCGGCCTTGTGTGGGGCCCTGCTCTTTGCCAGCGGTGCGGGTGCTGCCCCCAATGCAGATGGCAGCGACGAGGTTGAAAAATTCTTGCAAGAGCGCGGTCTGTTGGGGCGCGTGGAAATGTTTCGCCAACGCGTGGGGGACAAAGCCTCTGACTTGGTGGTGAACGCCATGGGTTTCTTGGGCGTGCCGTATCGGCGTGGTGGCACCAGCCAAGAAAACGGCTTTGATTGCAGCGGTTTTGTGCGCGCCATGTTCGAGCAAACCGTCGGGCTGATCTTGCCCCGGCGCGCCAGCGATCAAGCCTCGGTGACCGAAAAGATCAACCGCGAAGACCTGCAACCCGGCGACTTGGTGTTTTTCAACACCATGCGACACGCCTTCAGCCACGTGGGGATTTACGTGGGTGACAACAAGTTCATCCACTCCCCCCGCCCGGGTGGCGAAGTGCGGGTCGAGGACATGCGCCAAGCCTATTGGGATCGCCGCTTCAACGGTGCGCGCCGCGTGCAAGCCGAGCCGGGCAGTGCCGAGCCTGCCAAATCCAAGCGCTGAATCCCGCGCCACCCCAACCGAAACCGCCCATGGGCGGTTTTTTCATGTGTAATGCGGGCTGTGAAAAACCAGCGCTGAAAAGGTTGCCCATGACCGAACCCTTGTTGATTGCCAAAAATGACTCGGCCCAATGCTGGCTCATGCCCCAACTGGCCAACCGCCACGGCCTGATCACCGGTGCCACCGGCTCGGGCAAAACCGTCACCTTGCAAACCATGGCGCAAAGCCTCTCGCGCATCGGCGTGCCGGTGTTCATGGCCGACGTCAAAGGCGACCTGACGGGTCTTAGCCAAACCGGCAAGTTGAGCGACAAAATGGCCGCCATCCTGAAAGAGCGCGGTTTGGACACCCCCGCTTTTGCGCCCTGCCCCACCACTTTGTGGGATGTGTTTGGCGATCAAGGCCACCCGGTTCGTGCCACCGTCAGCGACATGGGGCCGCTTCTTTTGGGGCGCATGCTCAACCTGAACGACACCCAAGAGGGCGTACTCAACTTGGTGTTCAAGATCGCCGACGACCGCGGCATGTTGTTGCTCGACCTGAAAGACCTGCGGGCCATGCTGCAATATGTGGGCGACAACGCCAAAGAATTCACCACCGAATACGGCAATGTCAGCGCCGCCAGCATTGGGGCCATCCAACGTGGCCTGATGCAAATCGAGCAGCAAGGCGGTGACAAATTCTTTGGCGAGCCCATGCTCGACATCCACGACTTCATGCAAACCGACGGCAGCGGCCACGGCGTGGTCAACATCTTGGCGGCCGACAAGCTGATGAACTCGCCGCGCTTGTACGCCACGTTTTTGCTGTGGATGCTGTCTGAGTTGTTCGAGCAACTGCCCGAAATCGGCGACCCCGACAAACCCAAATTGGTGTTCTTTTTTGACGAAGCGCATTTGCTGTTCAACGAAGCGCCCAAGGCCTTGATCGAACGCATCGAACTGGTGGTGCGTTTGGTGCGCTCCAAAGGCGTGGGCGTTTATTTCGTGACCCAAAACCCGCTGGACATCCCCGACAGCGTGCTGGCCCAACTGGGCAACCGCGTGCAGCATGTGCTGCGGGCTTTCACGCCGCGCGACCAAAAAGCGGTGGCCGCCACCGCGCAAACCATGCGACCGAAAAAAGGGCTGGACATTGAAGCCGCCATCACCGATTTGGCCGTGGGCGAGGCGCTGGTCAGCCTGCTCGACGCCAAGGGCCGCCCCAGCGAAACCGAGCGGGTGTATGTGCTGCCGCCGGCCAGTCAGCTGGGCCCCATCACTGCCGCGCAACGCCAAGCCTTGCTGCAAGGCTCGCTGGTCGCGGGGGTGTATGAAAAGACCGTGGACCGCGAGTCGGCTTACGAAATGATCAAAGGGCGGGCGCATGGCGGCAACGGCCCGGGTGCCAGCCAAGGCGCAGGCCCGCAGCCCGCTCCAGGCCCAGAAAGCCCAGCGCCGGCTTCCAGCGCTGGCGGCTTGATGGGCAGCGTGAGCGATTTGCTGTTTGGCAGCCAAGGCCCGCGCGGCGCACACCACGACGGGGTGGCGCAACTGGTGCTCAAAAGCGCGGTGCGCACGGTGGGTTCGTCCATTGGCCGCGAAATCGTGCGCGGGGTGTTGGGTGGTTTGCTGGGTGGCGCCAGCGGCAAAGGGCGGCGGCGCTGACGGTTGCCGCGCCCCCACGCGCCAACGCCATCTGTTCGTGATATTCAGCTGGGGCTGGTTCAGGCTTGGCGCAAAGCCAAGAGATGCTGGGCAAATTCCACAAAGCCAGCGCCCGAGCGTGCGCGGGTGACCCAGGTCGGTGTGTGTTCCAAGCGCTCTGAAAAATCGGCCACATTGGCCACACCCACGCTGTGGGGCAAGGCGCCAAACATGGGGGCATCGTTGGGTGAGTCGCCCACAAACAAAATGCGCGCGCCCTCATTCGCCCAGTCCACACCATGGCGCTCGGCCAACATGCGGCGGGCCATGCGCAATTTGTCCCAATCCCCCCACCAGCCATTGACGTGGATGGAGCTGACCTTGGCCGTCATGCCTTGGGCTTGCATGATGGCGACGATGCGATCCACGGCGCTGCGGGGCAAGGCGGGCACGTCCTCACAAAAATCAATGGCCAAGTCGTACCAGCGGGCAAATTGATCGGACGCCACGCCGCAGCCTGGCACCCCTGCCAGCACGCGCTCGCGCACAGCGGCCAAGCGCTGGCTCAATGCGGACAAATTCACATCGCTGTCCCAATGGCGGCAGCGCAAGCGCTGATCTGCGTTGTCGTGCCACATGTAAAAAGCGCCGTTTTCGCCAATCACCCCATCCACCGGCCAGGTGCGGGCGATCATGTCGCACCAACCCGCAGGCCGACCGGTCACCGGGATCACCCGCAAACCCGCCTGCTGCAAACGGGCCATGGCGTCATAGGCGGCGGGCAACAAACGCCCGTGGGTGGTCAAGGTGTCATCGATGTCGGTCAACACGGTGTGCGCCGAGCGGGCCGCATCGGGCGGGAATTGCTGCCAAGGTTTCATGGGCCCATTTTGCACAGGCTCTGAGGGATGCCTTGCATCTACCGTGCCGCGTCAGGGCAAACCATGGATACAGCCGCACAGATTGCGGTTTTTCAGTGGTTGCGGGCCGCGTGATGACAAAAATCGCCAGCGTGCAGCGCATCACCCCAATGGGTCAGTGGTATGGTGCGGGCATGAAAACGCAAATCGATCATTTGGTGGTGGTGGCTTCCACCTTGTCGCAAGGGGTGCAATGGTGCGAGGCCACTATGGGCATCACCCCCGGACCCGGCGGCGAGCATGACAAGCAAGGCACCCACAACCGCTTGTTCAAAATTGCCACGCCTGAGCACCCGATGGCTTACTTTGAAATCATCGCCATCCACCCGCATGCCGATCCGGCCCTGCGCTCCAAAAATGCACGCTGGTTTGACATGGACGACCCAGCGGTGCAAAAAAGCGTGGCCAAGCAACCGCGCTTGTTGCACTTTGTGGCCGGCACCTCCGACATTGCCGCGGCGCGCCAGGCCTGGTTCGACCAAGGCATAGACCGGGGCACCACCATCCATGCCAATCGGCGCACCCCCAAGGGTTTGCTGCACTGGCAATTCAGCCTCCGGCCCGACGGACAGCGCTTGTTCCAAGGCACCTTGCCCAGCTTGATTCAATGGGGCAAACCGGGAGACGCCGACCCGCAGCGGCTGCACCCGCGCAACACCTTGCCACGATCCAAAGTCAGCTTAGAGCGCCTGAGTGTGAGCCACCCCAACGCAACCAAACTGCAAGCTGCTTTCGACGCTGTGGGGCTGCGCGGTGTGAACATCGCACCTGGTTCTGCGAATGTCCAAGCGGTGCTGAAAACGCCCAAAGGCCTGGTGACGTTGAACAGCGATGGGGTGTAAAGCCTGCGACTGAAGGCTTGATGCGAATGGGCTCAGGGCCTCTGCATCCGCGCTTCAAGGGTGAAATCGGCCCCTGGCTGGGCCCCCGTATCATGTTCAAATTGTCCCAACAACATTGAATCGGAGACCCGACATGCCTCGTTTGCTTGCTGCCATTGCCCTGATGTGGACCACCCTGGGGGCCCATGCCCAAGACACCTGCCCCCACCGCGGCGACCTCGATGCCTTGTACTGTGACGCCAACAAAGACCTGTTGGCCGATGCGCCCAAGGATTCCGCCAAACTGAAAAACCCATCGACCTTGGTGTTCACCTACACCCCAGTGGAAGACCCGGCCAAATACGAAAACATCTTCAAACCCTTCACCGACCACTTGGCCCAGTGCACGGGTAAAAAAGTGGTTTTCTACCAAGTGCAAAACAATGCGGCCCAAATTGAAGCCATGCGCTCAGGCCGCTTGCACGTGGGTGGCTTTTCCACCGGCCCCACGGTGTTTGCGGTGAACAAAGCTGGCGCCATTCCCTTTGCGGTCAAGGGCGACGCCAAAGGCTATCAAGGCTACAACCTGATCACCGTGGTCAAAGCCAGCAGTGCCATGCAAAAGCCCGCTGACCTCAAGGGTAAAAAAGTGGCCCACACGTCCCCATCCTCCAACTCAGGGCACCTGGCACCCCTGGCCTTGATGCCCGGCCAAGGCTTGGCCCCAGGCAAGGACTACGACATCAAGTTCTCAGGCAAGCATGACCAATCCATTTTGGGCGTGGGCACCGGCGACTATGACGCGGCCCATGTGGCCAGCGATGTGTTTGACCGCATGGCCGACCGTGGCCAGATCAAGGAAGCCGACTTTCGCATCATCTACCGCAGCCAGCGCTTTCCCACCTCCAGCTTTGCCTACGCCCACGACCTGGCGCCAGATTTGGCCAGCAAAATGCTCAAGTGCTTTGCCGACTACCGCTTTCCGCCCGAGATGCAAAAAAACTTTGATGGCGCCGATCGCTTTGTGAGCATCAACTATGCCCGCGACTGGGATGTGGTTCGCACCGTGGACAAAGCCGCCGAATCAACCGCCAAGAAATAATCATGCCCACCCGCTTGGAGTTGCGTGGGCTGGGCAAGTCCTATGTGCCTGGCAAACCGGTGCTGCACCAGATCGACCTGTGTTTTGACACCCCCACGCTGACCGCCATCATTGGACCCAGTGGCACCGGCAAAAGCACGCTGATCCGTTGCATCAACCGTTTGGTGGAGCCCAGCCAAGGCGACATCTGGCTCGATGGTGTGTCCTTGCGCCAACTCAACACCGAGGGTTTGCGCCAAACCCGTGCCCGCATTGGCATGGTGTTCCAAGAGTACAACCTGGTCGAGCGGTTGAGCGTGATGGAAAACCTCCTCACCGGCGTGCTGGGCCACACCCCGGCTTGGCGGGCTTGGCTGCGCCGCTTTGCCCCTGAAGACATTGACCGGGCGTGGCAAACCTTGGGGCTGGTGGGTTTGCAAGACTTTGTCAATGCGCGCGCCGATTCGCTCTCGGGCGGTCAACGCCAACGCGTGGGCATCGCCCGCGCAGTGATGCAGTCGCCCGCTTTGCTGTTGGCCGACGAGCCCACCAGTTCTCTTGATCCCAAGACATCGGCAGACATCATGGACTTGCTCAAACAAGTCGGTCAGCAACGGTCCATCCCAGTGATCGTCAACATGCACGATGTGGCCCTGGCCAAGCGTTGCGCCGACCGCATCGTCGGCATGCACCAAGGTCAGGTGGTGTTCGATGGCCCGGCCCAACAACTCAGCGACACCGACCTCCACACCATTTATGGTGGCCGCTCTTGGCTGGATTGAGATTCCCTTGTCCCCCTTGAACCCCGCCGTCCCCCACCATGTCCAGCCCTTTCGCATGGGTCGGGCCCAGCTCTGGGGCACTTGGCTGCTCATGTTGGTATTGCTGTGGGCCTTGTCACGGGTGGACATCAGCTGGGCGCGTTTTCTGCTGGGCTTGGATGGGGCCTCGAAGTTTGTGGGTCGGATGTTTCCGCCGATTTTTGAACCGCGCGCGGAGCTGATCAAAGGCCTGTGGGAGACCTTGCAAATTGCGGTGTTGGCTTCGGTGTCTGGGGTGGTGCTGTCCTTGCCCATGGGTTTGCTGGCAGCGCGCAACCTGATGCCCACCGGCGTCAGCTGGGTGGCACGCTGGGTGATCACCCTGTGCCGCACCTTTCACCCGGTCATTGTGGCGATCGTGTTTGTCAAGGCCGTGGGCTTTGGCGTGCTGGCCGGCATTTTGGCCTTGACCGTGGCCTCGGTGGGCTTTTTGGGCAAGCTGTTTGCCGAAGCCATCGAAGAGGTCTCCATGAAGCAAGTGGAAGCCGTGCGCGCCACCGGCGCGAGCTTTGCCAATGTATTGGGCTTTGCCATCGTTCCCCAGGTCATGTTTCGCTTCATCGGTTTCATCGCTTACGAGGTGGACAGCAATTTGCGCAACTCCACCCTGGTGGGCTTGGTCGGCGCAGGCGGCATAGGCGGCACCTTGTTTGCCGCCTTTCAGCGCTTTGACTACGATTTTGTTTTGGGCATGGTGCTGTGCATCATGGCCTTGATCGTCTTGGGTGAAGCCCTTCAATTGGTGGTGAAAAAGGTGTTTGGCCAATGACCCACCCTTCTGCGCCGCACCACCACTGGCAGCATCTGCGGCCCGAGCAGCGCTGGGGGCGTTGGTTGATATACGCCGTTGCCGTGTTGGCCACGGTGCAGTCCATGCGCTCGGTCGACATCATTCCGGAGTTCTTGTTCGACGCACCTGAGCAGATGAAAGACCTGCTCACCCGCATGTGGCCAGTGGAATGGGCGTTTTATTTCACGCCCCAAAACACCGGCGCCCAAACCGTGCACCAAGCATTGATGGATTCGCTGGCCGTGGCCTTTTTGTCCACCGCTTTGGGCGTGTTGCTGGCCCTGCCCTTTGCCTTGCTGGCTGCGCGCAACATCACCCCCTGGTGGTGGCTGCATGGCGCAGCCCGCCTGGTTCTGGTGGCCACACGCAGCATCTCCACCCTGTTGTGGGCCTTGTTTTTTGTCGCCATGTTCGGCCCCGGCACCTTGGCTGGCACCTGTGCCATTGCCTTTCACTCCATCGGCTTCATTGGCAAGATGCTGTCCGAAGGCTTGGAAGAAGCCCACACCGGGAGCTTGGAAGCTTTGAGCGCTGCGGGGGCACCCCTGTCTGCGCGTTTGCTGTATGGTCATTGGCCCCAGGTGAAACCG